>JBGVQP010000029.1:0-44388 GCA_045127685.1 Candidatus Cryptobacteroides sp. | reverse complement strand
CGAATAGCTTAAGCTCAATCGCCTGACAGCACACTCCTTCCGGCTGTGCCACGATGGTTCTTACACCGCAGTTGAATGTATCGTTTACAATTCTCATATCTGTCAATTTTATACCGACAAAGATAGTCAGAATCTTACAATCATGTAAGAAAATCTTACACAACCTCACTCCTGAAGCACTTAAAAAGGCATTCTGCAAGAATCAATCTTACAAAATGCCTTACCTGTCTTACAATCATCTGTCTACAAGTTCATACTTATGGACATAGATCTGATTATCTTCATTCTCATCCTTATTATTGTATTCCTCTACAAGAATCAGAGCCTCGTCAATGTCGGCGAAATCTACTCCGAATTCATCGGAGAGTTCAGTTAACACCTCTGCCTCTGACAGATAAAATGTATCTCCTCCGGAATAGTCAAGAATGTACTCCTCGTCGAAGTAGACATCACTGTTCTTCTCGTATATGCACATGCCTGGCTCTTCGCAGAGGAAGAATATCTCAATCGAGGGATACTTCTCTCTGATCAGGTCTTCCACCTCCGTGCATCTGTACCAGGCAGTCTCTGTACTGAAGCGAAGCACAGTGTTCTCTAAAGTCGGGTCATCCCAGGAGCCTCTGCACTGAACGGTATTGAAATCAACGCCGAGATCTTCTACAAGATTTCCGAGCCATGTCGTTCCGAACCCGTTAGGCTTAAGCGGTTCAGTCATTTCCTGAAGTTTCTTCATTCTACCATATAAATCTTGGAGTTCATTCTCATCTCCAATACAGGCATATCGTGTTGCGCACCAGTTAGGCATAAGTATCTATATTTTAATAAGTTAAGTATTTATCCATCTTGCAAGTCTTCGCCTTGCGTGTCATAGGTATAGTCGCCATAGTACCTGTCATCGGTATCCTCTGGCCGTCCTTGCTTTCAAGCACCCAGCAGCCTTCAACCGAGGCTACCGTACAGTCAGTATAGGTTCTCAAGACAGCATTGAGCACCTTGGCGCTCTTGCGTGACACCTGAATCATTCCGTTGACTCTCACATCACCGCTGTCAAACCTCACCACCATGGCAGGCACTCCATGGAGGGAAACCTTCACTCGGTCTCCCTCGACGGTCACGTCCCTGCCGTTCATCTGCATCGCCACTCGTAATCGAATAGCGGACAGCATCATCTCATCACTTCTTGTCATATCTTTAATCTTTTAGAGGGTATAGTCTTTGTCTATCATGACGAACCTGTCAACCTTGAAGCATCTCCACTCCCCCTTCTCAATATCGAAGTACGGGAATGTTCCGTTGAAAGCTCTTTGTGGTTTCTGATTCGTAGAGCCTGAATCATACTTGCGGATAACATCGATAGCTCTGGTTCCGTAGGCATCCCTACGGGTCCCGTCGGTCTTCTCGAACACGAAGTGGACGATCTCATCCGTGAGCATCTTTTTTAGCTCTGCGATATCATGCATTATCGTGAGAGCCTGTACTGATCCCTGTCCGAACCTTGCATCAAGGTAAAGGTCAATCTTCATCAGTTCGTTGTCACCGCTGAAGAGCGACGGCTGTACGTTTGTCTGTGTTGTTGTATTCATAATTATTGGATTTTACGGTTGGTATTGTCTGCTATGGCCTTCTTGACCATCTTGCCAAGCTCCACAGCAAGTCTTGACATATCAGTAAGGTTGACGTTCCTGTGATACATAAGCGAAGGGTCATACTGCGGATCGATGCTCACAGCCACTATAGCAAAGCCCTGCTTCTCGACATCAATCACGGCCTGTCTGACTGTCTCCACAGACTCGTTCGGAGCTCCGTCGGATATCATGAAGAACAGGCAGTTCTCCTTGGTATGCTTGCGCACCCTCGCGGCAGCCTCGCGGATAGCCGTTCCGTCGTTGTTGCCCCATCTGGAATCTGTGCTTCCAAGGGCGTACTTCGGCATGAATGACTTCTCTCTGTAGACATAGAGAGCCGTGCCTCCGTCTGTGCTGTGGCCGTAGATGTAAAGGTCAACATTCTGAAGAGTGCCTATTGCCTCGTTCAGCAGGACTGCCGTATCTCTTGCAGCTGTCTCACCTTCTCCGTACATCGAGCCGGATTCGTCGATGAGTATGCATACCGAGATCCTGTCGGACTTGACCTGTCCCTCTCTCATATAGACTGTAGGAACACCCTGGAAGGCTTCAGCTATCTTGCCGGTATCGAGCATTCCGCTTCGCATACCCTTGTGGATGAGCTTGTACTCCATCGATGAGCACTTGAGAGACTTCGATATTGCAGGTATGTACTTACGTACTCGTGAGAGGGAATCCATGTACTTATCCTTAAAAGGCTTCTCCTTGATGACGACACATCCCTTCTGTGTGCCGCGCTCGGCTCTACCCTCGCAGATCTTGCCGACCAGGTTTCTGTCAGCCTTGACTGTCTCCGACTGTGAGTCAGATGAGATAGTCGACTTCTCGGCTTCGCTGGTCAGGTCCTTGAGTGCCTCTGCAATCTTGTCGAACACATCAGCTATATCCTGATCTACTTTCTTGGCTATCTGCTTTGCTGTCATCTTCTTGCCGGTAGCGTTACCAGTAGAACCACTACCAGAGCCGCTTCCACTCTGTGGATTCTCACTAGAGTCCTGACTCTCATCCTGCGGCTGACCATCACCGGGATCCTGCTGCTGTTGCTTCTGTCTTTCCTTCTCCTCATCCTCGAGGTACTTCTTGACAAGCTCGAATATCTTCTCGGCAGTCTCTACGCACTGTGCTGTAGATGTCGGATACGGAGTAAGCAGCGGACGGATCTCCATCAGAGTGTCGGAGAACTCATTCAGGTCATCCATATTGACAGTCTTCGGATACCTCACGAGAGAGATTATGCAGTTCAGCAATCTTGCAAAGGTGCTCTGCGTTTCCATCTCGGGCTTATCAGCCATCTTCTGTACATATCTGTCGAAGTAGTAGTACTTGGACGCCTTCAGGAAGTTCGCAAGTCCTGGCTTCTGCTCGCCAAGCTCCCTCTCGATCCTCTCGTCTTCGAGGATATTCTCAAGGAACTTCACCACCCTGTTGGTGATGCCTTTGTACGCACTGAAGTCAGTATATAGCACATGGCATCCCTCGTGGATTGCAAGGCCAAGGAATGTGTCAATACGGTTTCCAATCGGAAGGTCAGTATCATCAAAGACCTCTGTAGCTACCCATACGGTCTTCCCGTCGGTCCTTGACCCGTCAGGCGAAATCCTCACTCGTACCTTTACAGGAGTGTCCATGACCTTGATCATGTCCTCTGCAAGGCGGTAGGAGTTCTTGATGAGTTCCTCGTCCGATGCCGGTGAAAGCATGTAGTCGGAGTAAGGTGTTCCTGCAGGGATCGAGCTCTCCCATCCGAGTCTTCCAGTCCTTCTGATCTTCACGAAGGTAGTCTGGTCTCTGTCCAGGAAATCCGTTGTGAGCATCTGTATCTTCTGCTCCAAGGACATCTTCTGATGAATTCTTTTCATAATGTTATTCGTTATCGGGTTCAACTTCATTTGTGAAGCACCCACAGGGCCGATGACGGCAACAGACAAGAAAATCCGCCAAAATACTACCACAGCGTGCGTGGAGATTTTGACGGATTAGCGGAAGCCGGTTCTTGAATGTGTCCGGAAGAGGAATCTACATTTGCGGATACAAATGAGTGAAGCCGAGATAGGCTTTCATTTCTCGCTCCTATTTTGTAATTTTACACCGATAAATCGTAATTATTCGAATAGTTAAAGTAGTAAGCTATGAAAAAGTTCATCGCTCCCATTCTAGTTATTATTGGTTTCTTCGCATTAATGTATGCGGTTCTTGCATCAACAGACCGCACAGCAACAATTGCCCTAGTTGGAGCAGGTTATTCTGCGCTTCTAGTGGTTATCTATTTTCTAATCCTAGCCATCAAGAATCCGAATTTTAATATATGGTGGTCACTGCCTGATAATGCAACTCGTGCAGAAATTTTGGCAACATACATTTCCAACTTCCTTGTTTGCGGCGCGATATGCGGATCAGCATTTCAGCTCCCAAAGGAGCATCTCTCAGAAATACCTATTGTATATTTCGCGACAGTGCCAATAGTCGTAGCTGTAATTGCGTGTCTTGTACGCAGGATAATTGTAAAGCATAACAATTAGATAAATCGGGATTCCTGCCACCTACCTTCTGCAATTTGCAACCAGGTTGCAGAATATCGGCAATATCTTTGTGCCATATCAAATGATTAACTGATATGGCACATTTTCATTCACACAACCATACGGAGCACTCCGTAAATGCACCCGTCAGGATATTGTATATATGCCTGGCAATCAATCTAATTTTCGTTGCAGCAGAGGCTTTTGCCGGTTGGAATAGCAATTCGACAGGGCTGTTGTCCGATGCCGGCCACAATCTCAGTGATGCACTCGGGCTTTTGTTGTCACTTGCTGCAATCTATCTGAATCGGTCAGGAAATAAGACAAACCAGACAGTATCCAGATATATTACACTCGCAAACGGTTTTCTTCTGCTTGGAGCAATAGCCCTGATAGTCTATGAAAGCATTGACAAGATCATCAATCCACAGGAAGTCAATGCGACAGCCGTCATCGCAGTCTCATCCATCGCAATCCTCATAAACGGACTAACAGCATGGCTCCTGATGAAAGGTCAGGGAGATGACATCAATATCAAGGCAGCATATCTTCACGCCGCAACCGACGCACTCGTATCAGTCAGCGTCGTCATCTCAGGCATCATCATATCAACGACCGGATGGAATATGATAGATCCCCTTTTAAGTCTTGCTATCAGCATAATCATAGCATTCCCTACTATAAAACTCATTCTCACTGCATTGAAAACAATCAGAAACCGTTAAATTTGCCGAATATGCAGGATGTAGAGAGAATACTGAATGAAGCCGGTGTGAAAGCGACCGCAATACGTATGATGGTGATGAAGGAAATCATTGCTATCGGCCATACTTTCACTCTCTCGGATATGGAGATAAGACTTGAAACCGTCGACAAATCCACGTTGTTCAGAACGCTCACACTGTTTCTGGAACATAAGCTCCTGCACGAAGTCGATAACGGAAGCGGGGCAAAGATCTACTGCAGATGTGAATGTAGAAGCACACATACATCTCATGTCCATTTTACCTGCACATCCTGCGGAAAGACCTTCTGCATAAAGGATATCGACACCTCTTCCATTCCACATCCGGAAGGCTTCACCATCGAAGAGACCAGTTGCGTGATGAAAGGATTCTGCCCTGATTGTACCATAAAAAACGGATTAAAGACCTATGGCTTGTAGTTCAGACTTTGTCCAGTATATCGTTGACCAGTGCTCAGGCGCCGGTGAGATTGCTGCCAGAAAGATGATGGGAGACTACTGCATATATTGTGACGGAATCATATTCGGTCTCATATGTGACAATAATCTCTTCATCAAGGTTACGGAACCCGGACGCAAACTATTGAAAGAAGTTATCCTGCGCCCTCCATACGAAGGAGCAAAAGACTACTTCTATGTCAGTGATGTCGATGACAAAGATTATCTGACTGCACTCATCAATACTACAATTCCGACACTACCAAAACCAAAGGCAAAGAAGAATCCTATGAAGTAAATTCAGATTTATCTCTGAACTTGATATAAACTCAGGAGTTGCAGATTGGAACATCAGTTCCTCTGCAACTCCTTCTGCATTAAAACAACATGCTTATGAAAGATTCACAATGAGACTTTACCAACCATCCTCATCGTGGTCCGAACAATATCCGCAATCGCATTCATTGTCGAACTCGCGGTCGTGCCATGCATCGTCGTAGCCGTCACTATAACCTCGATTATAAGAGCTGCCACCAAAGATGCTGTCAGAAGATTTCTTCTCATGCTTCTTACTAAGGTCATTGAGAATGGCTGCGCCAATCAGTATATCAAACAAACCCATGATAGTATATAATTAAGGTTGAACAATCAGCTTCGTCTACCTGTCATCTGACCCATCACTTCAACTATCAGCCAGATAAAGACACACACTGCGAACATATTGATTCCGAATTTTCTGCAAAGATAGAGGTTGCTTGTGCCAAACCAGAACACAATCAAACAAGGATTGCGAAATATTTGAAAGATTTCTAAATTTGTATGTGAATCAAAACCTAAAAGAAATGAAAGGACTTATTTATACATTTCTCGTACTTCTTGGTCTTGCCTGCGTATGCGTGGTGACCTGTCCAGATAAAAGCGCGCATTCAGAAGCACTTAAGGATATCCTCAATACAGTCATGACAGAGGAGATGAACAAGAGCGTAGAGACTGATGAGGATGCGGGATGGGCAATGCTCGGTTCCATGATAGGAACAGGTATAGGTGGACTTATGATCGACAATATGCTTAAGGTAGAGAATTACTTCGTGTGCAGCGTCGGAACCATGACATTCGAGGGTGAGACAAAGATAGTGTCGTTAGGTCTGCTGAATCATGTCTTTACCATACCGGAAGATGAAGCAAGAGAAGCAGCAGGCGACCTGATGTAGACTTTTTTATGTAAATCATTCTCCCCGGCTCCGGATAGCAACTATCCACGCCGGGGTTTATTGTACCCTCAGGCGCAGCATAAAGAAAGCTCTGCCAGAACCATCTATAAGATGTTAGCAGAGCTGATTAGCAATACCCCGATATGGAGTGTGAAAGAAAGTACAAATTTAACAAAAGGGATTAAAGCTTCTCCGATACTAGACGAATTCTAGTAGAAATCTCATTCAAAGTCAGTTTCAGATGCTTCAACTCCTCTTCAGTAAAGTGAGCTGGCTTGCCATTTACCAGATTACCGTTGATTCTCTGTGAGAGCCAGGCATGCGATTTACCGAAGTACTCCTTAGCAATGAATGTAAGGTTCATACTCTTACGTATAAACTCAAGATTCTGCTTCAGGAATTCCTCGTTGATTCTCTTATAAAGGTTATCGAATCCCTCAAGATATTCCTGTGCTACCTTTTCATCGCCACTTGCCATCAGGTCCTGCAATTCATTGAACATCCTTGCTTTTTCCTTAGGATTATCACATTTCACAATGGCATTGATCTGTTCCTCTACTCTATTCATATTGTCATGCTTTATATCGGCAAAGGTAATAATAAATTTATTATTAACAAGCATTTCATTAAAATACCCTATGGTTAATGCTTTGGATAACCATAGGGTAATAAATGAATAACATATGGTAAGTACGACTTCATAACCTAAGGTCTATCTGGTCATGAAGATCTTTGCAACCATACCTCTTTCCCCTTCTGTCCTTGTTCCTTCGAACAGTGGAAGGAAGGTAAGCTCCATCGCCTCAAGTGAACTCCATCCGTCAGCTACCAACCTTGCAGCTGCAAGTGTCTCACGAGTCGAGATAGTGCAGGAAATCTCCTGCTTTCCGTAGAGCGATCTAACTGTGCCTGCCACATTGGCTATGTTCTCTGCATCTGCTGCGTTGATTCCGCATCTCTTCGAGAGAACCTTGACTTCGCATTCAAGCGGCATATAGTCAAGTTCCAGAGGGAAGAATCTTCCCACGAGTGCTCTGTCGAGACTCATCGTTCCTGTATACTCAGCTCCTACATTTGCTGTAGCGATGAAGACACAGTCAGGATGAACTGCAATCGAACGAAGCTCATCTCCTCCGGCCATCTCAACTGGAAGCATCCTGCGTGAGTCAAGACACGGGAAGAGGATGTTGTTGGTCGTAACCGGTGCTCTCGAGAGCTCATCCAAGAGGATTACTCCAGGTTTCTGGATATCCTGAGTGAACTTGGCATAGTCGAATACAGACTCACCGCCCTTCTGAAGTCTATGCACTCCAAGAAGTCCTGATACAGGATCATACATAGAACCCATATCGTATACATTGCACTCAAGTCCGAGTTTCTTGCATGCGAGTAGAACAAGCTCAGTCTTACCTGTACCCGACGGTCCGACCATCATCGTATTGACCTTCGCCTTGATGTTTCTCACGAGGAGATACCAGTCCTTGTCGGCGATGTGGAAACCTTCACCTTCGATTGTCGGTGCATTCATCTTCTTGTCTGCCTTAAGCTGCGAGAGCATCGAGCCAGGAGTTGTAGCATTTCCGCTTTCGGTGAAGAGTGTCGACTCCCCTGAAAGAACAGGTCTTGCCTTATCCTCGATATCAGCTTTGTAGTCTTCATAGGCCTCATTCATTCCGCTTGACGGCATATGCGACTGTGAGTGATAGTCACCCAGATTCAGTCCAATCGGATAGATTGCTCCAGCCGAGTAGAATGTGGTAGAGTGAAGAGAACGGAGCTCCAGGCTCTCACTGCCGAAGATAGTTCCGAGCGGGTAATCCTCTCTCATCCTCGAGTCTGCCTGAACATTGAGCGACTCGTCGATGCGTCTTCCTGATGGTTCTTTCTGTCCTGGAAGGGGTCTGAGTCTCTGGCGACCTCCAACCTTAACTGTTCTGAAGAAGTAGTAGTTTTGTGCCATATCTATAACATTTAAATGATTTGACTTATCGAGCTATCCAACTGCTCCCAGCAGCATCGTCTGGTCTGGATCAGTGGTTTTCTCTGTTCCATAGTGTTGTGTCTTTTGTGACAGCATTAAGTAGAGTCACATCTGGAAAGCATGCACGGGAATGGAAAAACTGATGCGAGAATAGCGAGTGTCCCGTTTTTTCAAGGGAACCGTGACAGGGGTTCCAAGATGGCTCTAACTTGCGTCACGAAACGGCTAAGACACGGAACAGAGAATACCCCATTCCAACTCAATAAGTTAATTTTAATTATTATATCGGTTAAATGTTATTATTATTTTATATCTTTGCGTCGCAAGGTAAATTTTAACATTATGGTAAACAAAGACACAATCTTAATCATGGTGGTGCTGGCATTGCTGGTAACATCACTGACTTATTCCGCCATCAAGGTGCGGAAACTGAACAAGTCATCCCAATCTAGGAGTGACATCAGATCAAAGGTGGTCAAGGTCAAGAAAGCAGGTGAAAGGCCCGCACCAAAGGACTATGACCCGACTGACGAGGAAAGCGGCTTCACTCCCGTTGAAGTAAGTGAGGAGGAATTCGAGCAGGAGCCACGCTCCGCTCTGGAGGAGTATCTCGATCCTTCCACTCCCGAGTCAAGACGCAGCGTCCTGGCCAAGGAACTGCAGGATGCCGGCTATGATATCCGGTAGACTTCCCACATAAGTAAAGACTGTATACAGATCTGGTGATGCGCAGTAATTCATCATCAAATCAAAGTATATGGAAAAAATCAAGATACAGTTAAGAACAAAACTGTCACTTCTTCTGCTGTTCATTTCATCAGGTCTGATGCACGCACAGGTAAAGGACATCGGCTCTGTGATGTCACAATGGAACACATACATCAAGAGCGGTTCGGAACAGCTATTCGTCTTCGTCTCGATCATCTGCGTGCTTATCGGAGCAATACAGCTCGTAATCATCTATCCTAAGTTCTCCGGCGGAGACCAGCACTCCGCATCGGCCTTCCTCAAGCATGGAGGAGGTCTTATCCTGGTAGTAGTCCTGTTGAATCTCTTCAAGCTGTTGATGTAGCATGAAGGACTGGGAACCAACATCGTTCAGGGCATGGAAGTCACTGGACGAGCCCCTGTCGTTCTTCGGCATCAAGGGACGCTTCATGGTCGTATTCCTAATCATCGGAGGTTTTGCCGGCATGACATCTCTTGCCCTTGGCAACACCTTCGGGCGTATTGTCACGCTCCTCTTCCTGGCTGCAGCTCTGATTGCAGACTACATGTTCATCCTGAGGATCCAGAACAAATACTCCGAGAGGGAGTTCGCACGCATGCTTAACAAGAACAGGATGAGGATGCACGTCAAGGTGCTTCCCGAATGTATCACAACAATGATGGAGGACATTACCGATGGAGATGAAGATACGAAGTAAGGAATTCAGGGAGATCTTCCCTATCATGACGATCCAGGACGGAGTCGTCATTTCAAAACGAGGAGATGTGACCATCGGCTGGAGGCTCACCCTTCCGTCGATGTACTCTCTTGACAGGTCAGCATATGCTGACCTGCATAACCGTTTCTACAGGGCGCTCAGGGATCTTCCTGAGTGGACGATGGTCCATCGCCAGGATGTATTCCTGAAGAAGGGTTACAAGCCCAGAACCGGACGCAGCTTCCTTGACAGGGCCTATCAGAGGAACTTCAAGGACAGGGAGCATCTGGTCCACGAGCAGTACATCTTCATCACCCTGACCAACAAGTTCACTGCCGTACGCGAGCCGGGATCATGCGGGGTGCTCGGCATGGTCAGCCACATACGCGAAGGCTGCCACGAGGACATCTGCAGGATCGGAGCCATCGGCGAGGAGTTCATCTTCAAGCTGACCGACTCAAAGACCATCGAGGCTCAGAGGCTTGATGACAGCGAGCTGATGGAAAGGATCGTCTCGCACATGTCTATGGGAGCCCAGGACGGGATACTCTCAGACATAGACATGTACTGCGACCACATTGAAGGAAACGGTAGATCGATGTGGGCCTATACCATAAATGAGGGAAAGCAGCTACCAAGCGAGATCAAGGTCTCAAGAAAGATCGAGAAGGTCAGCACTCCCCTTTCAGCTCTGGGACTCTCGCTCGGCTCGTCCATAGGAACGCTTCTGGATTGCGACCATATCGTGAACTCATACATCCTCATGATACCGCGCAAGGAGGCGACGGACGAACTGGATGCACGACACAAGAAGATGCTCAGCATGTCCAAGAGGGACAGCGAGAACCGCAAGAACTATGAGGAGATCGACGAGTATATCGACAACGGACTCATCAATGAGAACATAACCGTCAAGGCACACACCAATATCCTGGTCTTCGGACAGGAGAACGAGAAGTCAATGCTCAGGGCCCAGGTCAGCGCAGCTCTCTCGCAGATGAACGTCAGGATGGTATCAAATACCTTCGACGTGCCGGTGCTGTGGCATTCTGCACTACCTGGAGCCGCCTGCGAGCTGGGAGGTAAGAACCTCATGATGAACGAGCTCGGATGCGTGCTCTGCCTGTGGCCGATGGATACCTTCGAGACAGACATACCTGGTGGTACTCTACCGCTATGCGACAGGACTAGGAACATACCGGTAACTATCGACATGCAGTCCAAAGCCTTCGAGAAGCATATCATCAGCAACTACAACGCATTCTTCCTGGGAGGATCCGGAAGCGGTAAGTCATTCTTCACAAACTACTTCGTCCGTAACAGCTACGATAACGGCGATACCATCTTCATCATAGACAAGGGTTACTCATACGAAGGACTCTGCTCCGTGATCCAGGAAGAGTCCGACGGCAAGGACGGGGTCTTCCTCAAGTGGGACAGCGATTCCAAGGACAGCGAAAACCAGATGGCCTTCAACATCTTCTGGGACCTCAAGAGCTGGATCAGCGAAAAGGGCGAGCTTAGGGCAGACAGCACAGGATTGAGTTTCGTCCTGTCTATCATCCAGACCATATGGAAGCCCGTGTCAGGTTGGGATTCGGCCAGCACAAGCATCGTCATGCAGATCCTCACGGATTTCGCACTGGAGTGGAAGGATGCCGACCGGACTCCTATCTTCAATGACCTGGTCGCATTCATCATTACCGACATCACTCCGCAGCTGTTAAGCAAGAGAGGATACTCGGTCAATGGAGTGCAGACATACTCCAGAAACCTTGATGTGAACAGCATGTGCAGAGCCCTCGGATCATTCACCCAGGAGGGACGATACAAGCATCTGCTCAATGGACGCGGTACACGCGACATCTTCACAAGCAGGTTCACCGTCTTCGAGGCCGACAGTCTTGAAGGCATGGGAGATGATTGTTACAGCATAGCCATCCTGTGCATCATGAACGCCTTCGAAGCGAAGATGAGAGCCGAGCAGCAGACTCACAAGGTTCTGATCATTGATGAGGCATGGAAAGCCATCGCCAACGAGACCATGTCGTCGTACCTGCTGGGGCTGTGGAAGACGGCCCGTAAGCTCAATACGGCAGCCATTGTCGTGACACAGGAATTCGATGACATAGTGGCCTCTCCTATCATCAAGAACACGATCATGCAGAACTCAGATGTGAAGGTCATCCTTGAGCAGACGATGAGTCAGGTCGTCATCGATCAGATTGGTGAATGCCTCGGTCTGAATGATCATCAGAAGTCCCTTGTCCTGTCACTGAACAGAGGCAAGAGCAGCAGATACAACTACAAGGAGGTATTCATCTCTCTCGGCTCACGATTCAACGGAGTCTTTGCCACCGAGGTATCTAAGGAAGAGGCCATCGCCTACGAGTCCGCCATGGGTTCAAAGGAGGAGTTCATGAAGCTCAAGGAGGTGGTAGGTCCGATCAAGGCCATCAGAACTCTCACCATGCCACGCCATGTCAAGATGTAGAATCATAGCCGTAGTGGTTATGCTGCTGAGCGGATTGTATGCTTCCGCTCAGCAGGTTGTCATTGACCCAAGCCAGATCGCAGCCTCTGCGACCAATGCGGCAGAGCAGGTGGACTACATGCTCGATCAGCTCGGTGAACTAGCGCATCTGGGAGATCAGATGAGCACCTTGAGGGAGCATATAGACAATGTCTTCGGCGAGGACGGCATCGGAGGCAAGGCGATCAGCGTGATGGAGGACCTGGGAACACTGACCCGTCTGACCGAGGCGTTTAACTCGACCATCAACATGACGCAGGACTACGCAGAGCAGCTGCGCCAGCTTGAGAGGTTCCGTATGAGCGATGCCAACATCATGCTCAACTACCTCACGACCATGCAGGACTATGCGGAGATGGCGGTGGAAACAGCCCGCAAGCTGCTGGGCACCCTTGGATTCTCAAAGAAGGAGAAGAAGGAGGAGCTGGATAAGATCATCAACGATCTGGAGGAGAAGATGGAGGATACGCAGCAGAAGATACAGATGGAGGTGCAGGCGACAATCTTTGCTGAGGGACTCACCGAGTTCATAGAGCAGATCGACTCGCAGATGGGAGCGGACGACTTCGTCCTGTCCAAGCAGGGATTCGGAAGTGCTGCTTCCGCCACTTCATCCGCCATCGGAACCATCTCTCTGCTGTTCGTCATTGCAGCTGCCTTCCTCTCTGCCTTCGCGTATTGGGTATTCATACGAGGCGGTATCGCCGGTGACCCGACGGCTGACGAGGTCATACTCAGGGTCGTGACCGGATTCCTGGGCGGAATGGCTCTGATAAGACTAGTAACATTATTCACAGGACAGATATTATGATGACAGTACTCTCAATATGGACTACGCTTGACAATGTCAAGTACAGCATCTTCAACGAGCATATGGAAGGGATGACGCACGTTGCGATATCCATAGCCGCCATACTGGCAGGGATGAGCATCCTGAAGAACTACAACGGCTTCGTCAAGGGAGACGGAATAGACTTCATGCTCATCTTCAAGCCTATCATGCTCCTCATCCTGGTGGCAAACTTCAACACTCTCGTCATGCAGCCGCTGGATTCCGTGACGAACATCTTCATCAGAGGAGTCACGGAGAACTGCAGCGTCACCAACGAGCAGTATCTCACGTCATGGGCGAAGAACATGGAGACGATGGCCGTATCGGATATAGCCAACAACATCAAGGAATACAACGAGAGCATAGCATCGTTCCAGTCGGACTCAAGGATCGCACGATTCTTCAAGACGATTTGGGAGGGCCTGAAGCGAGCGGTTATGAGCATGATGAACATCACATCACTCCGAACGGGAGCGCTGATCGGAGGTATCCTCTATCTCATCGCAAAGATCCTGCTGTTCATGCAGCAGGTGATCTGTTACTTCTACCAGATCTTCATAGGGCTTGTAGGTCCGCTGATCTTCGCCACCTCGGTATGGCCCGGCTATGAGGCTGGAATGAAGAGATGGTTTGCAAGATACATACAGATATCATGCTGGATACCTGCCGGATTCATGGTCATGCTCATAGGTCTGGAAATCACCAGCGCATTCGCTGACGCATCGCTTGCAGGAGAGACAGGACTGTCAGTCACATGGTTCATGATCCTTCTGCACGTCGTCTCTCTGGTAATGATATCTGCCGTACCTAAGCTTGCTACTTACTTCATCGAGTCTCGAGGAGGTAACGACGCTCACGGTTCAGTGACCCAACCAGCAAAGAATATTGCTAGAAAATTCATTAAAATATAAATCACAATGGACAATCTAATCAAGTATTTCGACAACATCGATTCATCATTCAGGAAGATGAAGTTCCTGACAATTGCCGCACTCATCTTCACGGGAGCGGTCTGCATCTGCTCGGTTGGTGTGGCAGCATGGTCATCCGAGCATGCCAGAGACAGCATCTATGTCATCGAGAAGGGTTCTGCAGTGATGGCCAGAAGGACACAGCAGGATGCCAACAGGGATATGGAGGCGGCTGACCACGTCACTCGCTTCCACGAGCTGATGTTCAACCTCTCCCCTAGCTCAGAGTCAATCAAGAGGAATGTGGACAGGGCTCTTACCATGAGTGACAAGAGTGCATACGACTACTGGATGGATCTCTCCGAAAGAGGGTTCTACCAGAGGCTCGTATCTGCCAATATCTCTCAGGAGATAGTGGTGGACTCCGTCAAGGTGGATATGCAGACCTACCCTTATGGAGCCGTCACCTACGGCAAGCTGTTCCTTCTTAGAGAGAGCAACATCACCTCTTACGAATTCGAGAGCAGCTGCCGCCTTGTGGAAGTGGAACGTTCACCATCAAATCCTCACGGAATGATGATAGAGAAGTTCCTCGTGACCAAGAGCGACAATCTGGGAACCAGAAAACGAAACTGACATGGTAGGACTGTATACACGGATATGCGAGCTGCTGAACAGGCATGACGTGCCAGATGCACCATGGAAGCCGATTTTTGCTGCCATCGCAGTAGCGGTCTGCTTCGGCACTGCCGCATATCATATAGTGAAACTGGTATTGTTAATCTTTTAAGATCTAAGAAGATGAATCAGAAGTTATTGGTATACCTGTTTATCGGAGGTACCGTCGCCTTCCTGACATTCGTGACCATATATGATTCCAAGAAGAAGGATAAGGCCGAGAAGGAGTCCGAACAGGTCTATGTGGAAATGCCGGATGCTGACGTGAAGCAGGTCAGCGAATCAAAGACACATGCTTACGCCACATTCGCGGAAAACGAGAAGACCCAGGACATCGAGGATTACTGGAATCAGTGCAACAAGGAGCAGGAGGAAGCGCAGGAACAGAAGAAGCAGGAGTCGCCTCAGACCCATATGTTCTCCTCCTCGAATCAGCCTGTCACTACTCCGCAGTCAAGCAGACCGCCTGCCAGTCATAGCGCTCCCTACAGGGAGACAGCCCAAGAAAGAGAGGAAAGGCATCAGAGACGACGCGAGGAAGCCATGGAACTAGCCGAGAGGATGCGCAGCGGGGATGAACAGCAACAGAAGGAGCCAGAGAAGAAGCAGGATACCACGAAGGTCCCTGAGACAATAGTGACCAGGAATAATGCAGTATCACAAAGCAGGGACGGCTGGGGCTCCGGCATCAGTTCACTAGGAAGCAAGCCTCAGAACGACCATGGTGACGAAAGACCTCTCAAGTGTATGTTCTCCCGTCAGGAGAAGCTCAAGAACGGGCAGAGAGTCGCTGTCATCCTGCTGGAAGAGATAAGGGTGAACGGAATCATCATCCCGAAGAATACCCATCTGATGGGCACTTGTCGTCTGTCATCACGCCTGGAGGTCAGCTTTGACAGCATAGAGATCGGAGGCAGGATTATGCCGCTCGGTTACGAGGCATACGACATGGACGGATCCAAGGGCATCTACTGTCCGGATGTGGCCAATGTCGGCAAGACTGCAAGAGAGAGAGGAACGGACATCGCCCGCAACACCCTCTCGAGCAGGCTGGGAAGAGTGGCTCAGGATGTCGTCTCCACGGGAGTATCGATAGCCCGGAGCTCAAGCGGTGAACCTACAGTGACAGTGCCTTCGGGATACAGCTTCTTCATCGTCAAAAAGAAGGAACTATGAAAAAGGTAATAAAGATAGTATTGGTAGTAATGGTAGCACTCTGCTACCGTTGCTACTGTTATGCACAGTCGGATACACTCTGGGTATCAGACATTTATACAACGCATGTAATCTTTGACACGGATCTCACCTATGTGGATCTGTCTAACGACTTGATAGTCGCAGCCAAGATCATCGACCAGAACAGGAACATGCTGGCCATAAAAGGTCTGGATGCATTCGCTACCCTTACCAGCGTATCGGCACTCGAATCCAACGGGAGGATACACACCTTCATCGTAGGATACAACAACTCTCCTAAGGCTCTCATAAGGGACATGAGGGCGAATATGTCAACAGACGGACGACAGGTATCCCTTAACAGGGATTCCGATGCTCCCCTGCTGTCTGACATGATCACTATGGACCAGCAGCTGTTCCATATAGGATCCAAGAAGCACGGCATACAAGTCATGTGCGAGGAGATCATGTCATATAGCGACATCACATATATAGTATTGTCGCTGGAGAACAGGTCAGGAGTCAGCTATCAGACACAGGATGCCACCTTCGTGATCGAGAGCAGAAGAAAGGGCAAGAGGACAGTGCATTTCGAGAAAACAGTATTCCCGAACGGAAGACACGGCTCTCTCTCTGCAAAGTCCGGCGGAGTGACCAAGATCGCCTACTCGTTCCAGAAGACAACTCTGTCTGACGATCAGGTAATGAAGATATACCTTTATGAGGATAACGGTCAGAGGAACCTTGAGATGACAGTAAGCGCAAAGGACATCAACAAGTCCGGAAAGAGAAACAGAAAGAAATAAAGGAACAGCCTTTGATCATGCTACCAACTGCATTTTCAAAGGCTGTTTTTGTTGAACCTTGGAACCCTACCAACTGAATTCCATCAATCCTGTGCAAATATATGGAGAGATTCGCACTACTGCAATCGCTCCAGGTACTTTTCCGCCATGGCCATAGTATGAGCGCAGTCTCCCTTCTTATAGGCCGTGAGCCATTCCAGGATCTCAGATTCGATAAAGGAAAGATTCTTTCCCTGCTTATAGCATGGAATCTCCTCAGCTGCGACCATCTTGTAGATGGTTGAAGTAGACTTACCCAGAAGAGCACTGAGTTCATTAATGTTCATGATCTTCATAGGCGGCTTAGCCGTTATCTTTGACACATTCAAATCGATCGTGTCAACCTTGGTCTGAAGCGACCTGAGTTCTGTCAACATGCACGACATCATAGACGGCATGTCCTCAAATTTAACTTTATTTACGTCCATGCGATTTATTGTTATTTCTGTTACTAAATCCTAAATCAAAGAAAACTCGTTCAACGTGAGCGGTTGTATGCTCCGGTATGTTGGATACCGTTATACCGCACTCCTTCGCTAACTCAGACACAGTCATGCTTGCACGCCTTGTAAACGAGGTATATATCGTAACCTCACTACTGAAAAAGTTTGGCATAAGGTACTTAGCCAGACGAGCAGTGTCATTCTTTCTAAGCAGGGCATAAGGTGCCACATTATAAAAGAATATGGCACACTCCTCCTTCTTCAGTCTCTTGTTTGGTAGATAGAGACTGCGGATGACCTTATCGGTTGTCAGCGGCTTGCAGAGTTCTTTGGAGAATCCCATTTCGGCAGGACGCTGACGGAACCTGCGGAATGTCTCGGCAAGCTCATCAGCCTGCTCCTGGGTAAGGTATTCACCAATGCATCCTCGTATATATATTTTCAGTCCTGAGAAGATTATTGATTCTCTTTCCTGAAAGTCCAAAGTCAGCATATTATCCATTGATTTATATTTTTATTTAACAAAGATAATAATTTTTCTTAACACTTAATAAAAAAATGACAACAAATGTCAAAATCTGACAGTTTGACATTCGGTTGATATTTAGGGACTCTATATGAGGTTGTCGATGACGGTATTTTCAGCTGCGAGTCGACCCTTTCTATCTACCATATGAAGATAGACCTGAGTCGTCTTCACATTTGTATGCGTCATCTGTCTGGAGACAGTATATATATCTACTCCTTGAGTAACAAGCAGAGTCGCATATGTATGCCTGAAGCAGTGGAAGGAAATTTTCTTCTGTATGCCGGCCGCTTCAACCCACCTCTTTACTGCATAGTCGATTATTCCTGGTCTGAGTCCCTCGAATATTAGTCCGCTTTCCTTTCTTTCACCGCAGTACGCAAGTGCCTGTTCGCTGATGAAGATGGTCTCTTCTGTATCCGTCTTCTCGATACGCTTCCTGATGCATGGCTTTCCATCCGGAGCCTCACAAATATGCTTCCACTCGAGTGTTCTTATATCTGAGATACGAAGTCCAGTAAGAATAGAGAACATCGATGCCTGCTTAAGCACATCATACATACACTCAGTCCTGCTGAGTTTTATGATCTCCTCTACTGTAAGAAACTCTCTGCGAGTCTTCTTGAGAGGTATATTCTCCAGATGTTCATTAATATTCTCGCGAATACACTTACCTCTATACGCCAACCTGAGGACTGCTCTGAAAATTGTATAGTACTTGCTTATTGTATTATTGTTAAGCGGTTTTCTCTTCCTCTTATCCTCCGATTTTGGGTCAACATACAATCCGTTGATAAGCCACATCTTATAGTCTTCCGCTAGCTGAATCGTTAAATCCTTGAACCTGCATTTCCCGTTCATGAACTTGGAGAAATATGCCCTTGAAAATGTCCATGACTTATCCTTATGCCTGGATACATACTCGAAGAACTCCAAGAAGTCCTTGTCAGCAAAGGATTCTTCAATAAATCCAAGGTCATTGTTCATGACAGCTATGCTTCTCTTGCATCGTACAGCTTCAGCCAGCTTCATCGTCTCATCATTGTAGTTCTTCTCCATCTGGTTCTTCGGGTCCTCGTAAACAAACATACCCAAGGATTCATGCCTGCGCGATACACGGGTTATGGGATTGAACACTGGCGGATAATAATCCAAATAAAGATGCATCTTACCATTGGCACCTTTTCGTTTTCTCACATATACGGTTGTCATAATCGGATAAAATTTTTCGCAATATTATGAATAAGGTTAAATATAATTATGATTACAAGTGATATTGTAGTTTGTTTGTAGTCAATTTGTAGTTTAGGTATGTTTATTTAACCTCATAAAGTGGTCAAAAGGCTCCTTTTCGATATAGATCTTGCTTCCTCTGGTGATCTTAGGAAGATTGTGTCTTTGAACAAGCTTTGCTATCTTCCTTTTGTCTGCTCCATATTTGACCGCCAATTCTTCAGTTGTATAGTACTTATCGATCTCAAGAAGATAGGTAAACTCCTGATCTATATGCTCTTTAGAATAATATGTCTTACCTCCGTCCTTCCTTTTGGGAACGGATGATCTGTATAAGAATCCTGCCAGATAACTGAAGGTGATATTGAAGGTGCTGAGAATATCATCAACAGAGTACCATTCCTTTATTTCCGGATGCCTGTCCTTTATTCGTTTCTTGATAAGTCTATCGACATCCTTCTTCTTATAAAATCTTGTGTTTCTGTACTTTACGAATTGAAGATCGCTTCGTCTGAGATAGTGCTGCATCACATTTAGAGGTATATCATAGATGGCTGCAGCTTCTGTGATTGTCATGTATTCGCCACCAAAAATTGGGTTAGAATCATCCTTCGGAATATCTATTTTGACCTTTGTACGTACCCTATAAGAGACATCAGATTCAAGTATTTCCCTTAAGTGTTTCTTCTCTATCAGAGTCATCTTAGGAAGCTTCTTAGCCTTAACAATCCCTTGCTGAATATACCGTATCATTGTTCGTTTGCTAAGTCCAAGAAAGCGTGCCGCATCGGCAGCCATAATGTATTCAGAATCAGGACTATTCATATCACGAATAGCGATATTCTGCCTGACTGTTTCGGCTGTGATCCTCTTATGTTTCTCTTCTAATTTCTGCTTTGCACGATACTTTCTTGCACATGCATTACTGCAGAACATCGTTGTAACTCTCTGAGCTATAAATTCTTTACCGCAGCACACACACACCTTCGGTATGTAGAACTCCCGTGGAGCAGAGGGACTGACTACTAATTTGAAACCGGAATTTTCAGATCCAGAAGCAACCTTGACAGCGTCAGATTTGGCCTTTCTATGCAACTTTCCGCACCTAGGGGAACAGTATACAGCCCGTGTGTTCTTTGCCGTGAAAGGAGCTCCACAGTAAAGACATTCCTTATGGTAAAGGATCTGATTAAGGGTTCGCATATCTCCTTCTTTATCAAGAAGATAGCGAGTTTCTTGGGCCCAATTTTTAGCTTTGACGTAGCAATTTTCGCTACAAAATCTGGAAGAATATTTAGCTGAATGAAATGTCCTTCCGCATACTTTACATACTTTCTTAAAACTCATCTCTACTTTTGACCTGTGTCAGTTATTAGTCAATTTTTGAGGTCTTTTTAGTGACAATGAGTGACAATAGGTGACAATAGGTGCCATTACATAGCAGACTTTAGGTCTGTACCTACCCCTAAAAAAAGTGGCAAAAATGGCCCTCGGTAGAAATTCGGTTCAAATTAGGGCATAAATAAACCCCTTTTCTGCTATAATCAGCAAAAAAAGGGCACAAAAAAGAGCCACCTAAGTGGCTCATTTTCTAACCGTTAGTAGTATTTGTACTACTTTTTCTTTCCGATATCAAATTACCACTCCAGAATCTTATTGAAGTCGTAAGCCTCAGGGTTCTCGATGCCGAGAGCGCGAACTGCTTCGTAGTCTGCTTCGGTCACGTAGTGAGCGATGTACTTGTAGTAGTTCTGTGCAGTACCGCTGTTGATATCGACTACGCGTGGTGGGATCTTGCCGGTGGTAGGATCCTGAAGGTCTGCGAGATAAAGCGGTGACACGTTACCGAATGAGTCAACGTACACCATGCAGCCTGTCTTGCCTTCGCTGAAGAGCTGATAAACACCCATTGCAAGTTCTGTACAGTATGTAACGTCGTATGCAACCGGATCCTGGCAACGAACGTCGTATCCGATCTCTACCGGACGGCTCTTAACCTTGATGCCGATCTTCTTGTACTCAGCCTCGAGGAGGTCGTTGAAGAGGACAGCTTTTGAAACCTTACCGAGTTCCGGGTGACCGTGATCGTCGTATGAGAACTTAACGCCGGCTGCTTCCATTTCCTCTGCCTTGAACTCGTGGAAGAGACCCTCGGCAGCGACAATAGTACCGTAATTGATTCCCATTACCTTTCTCTTGAGGATTGCCGAGATAGAAAGCTTTACAACCTTGTCAAGGCAGATCTCAGTCTTGTTGAACATCTCCGGGATGATGGTCATAGGACAGTGAGTAGCCTCACCGATTCCAAGTGCGAGCGAACCGCATGTGCGACCCATTGCGCTGATAACGAGCCAGTTGCCTGATGTGCGTGCATCCTCATACACTGTGCGTGCAAGGTGTGCACCCTCATTCTTTGCAGAGTTGTATCCGAAAGTCGGAGCGTTAGCAGGAAGAGGAAGGTCGTTATCGATTGTCTTAGGACAGTGGATATTTGCGATCGGGTAACCCTTGGCTGCGAGGAACTTAGAGATACGGTTTGCAGTTGAAGCTGTGTCGTCACCACCGATAGTCACGAGAAGCTTGATGTTGTTGTCCTTGAAGAGATCAAGGTTGAAGTTGTTCTCGAAGTCTGAGTCAGTTGGCTTGAAACGGCTCATCTCAAGGTATGAACCACCTCTGTTGAAGTAACGGTCAGCGATAGCGAAAGTAAGATCCTCTGTACGTGCGTTCTTGCTGAAAAGGCCTGAGTATCCGCCATGGAGGCCGATTACACGGAAACCCTTAGTGATGAATGTCTTTGCAACAGACATTGAAACCGAGTTCATTCCGGGAGCCGGACCGCCGCCGCAGAGAATGATAACTGCATCTTTCATAATTTTCTATGTATTTAGTTTGTTAAACAATATTTCAAATAAAAATGCGCCACAAAAGCGGCGCAAATTTATAATTTTTATGTCAAATTAACAACATCAAAAAGAAGCAATTAGAATGATACTGATTTTCCATTATATGTTACAGTACCCTTCTCATCCAACACTGGTACATAATAGATTCCTCCTACTATTGGACATGCATCTGAGTGTATCCACGAATCTGCAGTATACGAATTGCCATTAGTTTCTATATTTGATATCGTGACAGTTTCCTTGTTATCAGTACGAATATTTCCAATAAACTCATTCACATATCTGCCAGCTATTTTAACATTCGTAGATATCAGACTACTGAGACCGATCTTAGGAGATTGTGACACTTGTCCCTTTGCTTCAATGACAGTATTTACTACACTACAATCAGATATATTGGAATTAGAACTTACAAAACCAATAAAACCGCCGATTTCGCCATGAGGATAAAAAATACATTCAGAACAGTAGATACCTTTATCTGTAGCAATCTTTGCAAAATCTTCCGGCTTGTCATTTACTTCGTAGTTTATAATCTCGTAACCACTCACAGAACAATTTGTTACGGTTGAACTTTCGGCTGCAAGACGTCCCAGGAGTCCGCCCATCTTATTCACACCATAAAGTTTTCCGTCATATGCATGCACATTCTCCATGGTATATGTGCCGGTCATATTTCCACACAGAGTCGCGCAATACGCGTTTCCATGCTCAGCGGCAGGATCATGAAAAGCACTGATATCCGCACCTCTGAACGTAATGTTCTTGTGTACAGTCGTACCGCTTGCCTGTCTGATGAAAGCGCCTCCATCTTCTTTTCCACACTTCTCGCGGACAACCTTGAGATTACGGATTTCATAGTTCTTGCCTTCTGATTTGAAACCATCAATATATTGAGCCTTATATATCGGTGCAAAGTTGTGCCCTCCCAGATCGATATCTTTGCATATACGGATCTTTTGAGTTACAGTCTTACCCTGGAACCAGGCGAGTTCCTCACCTGTATAAACCTGATATGCATCATCAACAAGTATCGGTTCACTGACAGTTATTCCATCCCATGGTGTCACAAACTCAAGTCCATCAAAGCTGACATGTCCGTTCATGTATTTATGACCACCAATCTTACGATCCGGATAGATTGAAACAGATGATGCCGCCTTATCATCCAAACCTACGAAAGTTGTTGAAACCTGACAGTTCTTCATATCCACAACCTCATTAGCGTCATAGCCGTTCAGCGCACCTATGAAGGTTCCGGAATACCTGGTCGAAGACTCCATATGTGCCTTTACATTACCGCCGGCAACAGAACAGTTTTCAGCAACAACAGACACAGTCGTCACGCTGCTATTCTCCGCTTTCCTACCAACGAAACCGGTAAATCCGCCACACCATCCGGACACACCTTTTACATAAATCGTAGATACATCCGTATCGTTTACATCACATCTGCTGAAGGTTGCGTCAACATCAACGAGAGAACCGGCAACACCACCGACTTTACATGGAGCTGAAACTTGACATGACAGAATTTTGAGATCACTTACATGAAGGGTTCCTGTAGCACAACCCACGAGCACTCCAGTACCATTGAGATTAGACACATTCGCCTCCGATCCGACCTTTGAATCTGCAATTGTGAGACTATAGATCTTTGAGTTTTTAACCACGCTGAATACTCCGGCAGCCCATGGCAGATCAAGGCCGGATATGGTCTTACCATTACCGTCAAACTCAAAGTTCTCAAACGATTCGGCCCCGATTTCAGCTCGAAACTTGTCGGCTATGGAAGAAAAAGACACATCGATATCCTCTGCAAGTCGATACTTCTCCCCTTTTGTAGAACCAAATTCAAGCAGGAACGCAAGTTCTTTCGCTGTCCCGACCTCATACCATTCTCCATTAAGAGCAGGTATATCAAGATCATCGGCTGTCCACTTTGTGTCCCTATTAGAAAGAAGCGACCTGAGAATCGCTTTTTCTGCCACAACATCCTCATCAGAAGGCCTCTCGACTGAAGACTGTACAGATTCCATATCAGCCGGCATTTCCTCCTTTACACATGAGGAAGCAAACACTGAAGCAGCAATGCATATAACTGCATATAATTTACTGATTTTCATTTCTATATCACAATTAATTAAAACCCAAAATCAAAATCTACAATAGTAAAACCCTCTGTCACCGCTCCCAGTTTACGATCAGGACTGAACCGGTCTGTGATATTTCCCAGACCAAGAAGCTTTCCACGAGTCATTGTCTTTGGCATGGTTGAAATGAGATACTCCGTAGCGGTTCCACTTGTCAAGGTAAAAGAAATGAAATCCATCTGAACCTCCGGAAGCAGGGCGATGTAGTACGTTCCGCTACAAGGGATTTCAATCGTTATCTCATCACCGGAGCCAGTCTGAGTACAACTCCTCAATGTACCATCGTCTTCAAATGATGCAGTGACTTTTCCCGTGATGTCCTGTCCGCAGCTGAACGTAAGAACACCACATTTATCAATAGTGAATTCCACGAAAGAAGCAAGATGCTTGAATGCAAGATAATCATTGGCATCCGCCTTTGCAGCTGCTATACTTGCCGAAGAGAATGTTCCATCCTGAACAGCCGGAATCTGCACACTGACTCCTTTGTCCGAAAGTGACGCCGCTTCGGAATGCGGATGAACTGCATAGAATGTCCTGGCCTGCTCTGAAACCTTCGCCGAGAACTTGGCTTCAAGACTTGAGTTGTAGGGATTTGCTTCAGCGCTCGTTCGGCCACCGCCAGCCTCGGTCCAGAAAATACTTATCTTGTCTCCCCTTTCCCAAAGAACCTGGGTACCGTTAAGAAGCGTCTTGGAAATACCGCCGACACTATAGAATGTCTTTTCAACAGGGTAAACAACTTCTTCCATACCCTTATTCGGACCACCCTCATTATCAGAAACAGATATCTTGTCCTGGCACGAGGTGAGAGCAATCATTGCAATTGCTAAAATTGTGATGTGCTTTTTAAACATAATACCTCCTTTTTACCAGTTATCTACATCTTC
The DNA here is from genome assembly GCA_045127685.1 of Candidatus Cryptobacteroides sp. Lineage (GTDB taxonomy): Bacteria > Bacteroidota > Bacteroidia > Bacteroidales > UBA932 > Cryptobacteroides. The sequence continues at coordinate 19,316 of JBGVQP010000029.1, read as the reverse complement.
TCTTTCTACACCTTCCCAAGATGCTCCGGGACTTATGCACATTACCTGCTCGCCGACAATCTCAACGATTTCGACTGATGGTGATTTGTAATTGATAATCATCTGCAATACGATTTTAGCCACACTTTAACCGGCAAAGATATAATTAAACTATGTTCAAACAAAATAAATAAAGCAGCGCTGCATCATGATCAGATGAAACACAATCAAATCCTCTGGAAGGGCAACAAGTCAGAAATACCTATTGTAAGAACAGATTATTTTCTGTATTTTTGTAAGTTATTACGCTTATGGAAAAGACACAGGCAAATATCAGGATAGAAGAACTCAGAAGCATTATCAACGAGGCAAACAAAAGGTACTACGTTGACAATGCCCCAACGTTGAGCGACTATGAGTTCGACATGCTTCTCAAAGAGCTGGAAGCCCTTGAAAGACAGCACCCAGAGCTTATCACTGCAGATTCTCCTACACAAAAGGTGGGAAGCGACCTGCATCTGACCGCACAGACAAGCGATGCGCCCATCAAAAAGGAGTTTGAGCAGTTGCCACATCGCTACCCTATGCTCTCATTAGGTAACACATACGACATCTCTGAAGTACAGGCATTTGCAGACCGTGCGGAAAAAGGCATCGGAAACGCATTCACATTCAGCTGCGAACTCAAATTTGACGGAACTGCAATCTGCCTGACATACCGAGGCGGCAAACTTGTAAAAGCCTTGACTCGTGGAGACGGAACCATAGGCGATGACGTAACGCGTAACGTAAGACATATAAGCAATATACCGCAGTACCTCAAGACCCCGGAAGGCTTCTTCCCTACGGAAAGCAATCCCGCCCCATGGCCTGAAGAGTTCGAAATCAGAGGTGAAATATATATGCCATGGGCAGCATTCGACCGCCTGAACATTGAGCGGGAAAAGGACGAAGAGCAGCCTTTCGCCAATCCACGAAACGCTGCATCTGGTTCCCTCAAATTAATTGACAGCACACTGGTGGCTAACAGAGGACTTGAGTGTACTCTTTACCATATTCTTGGCGAAAATCTCCCGTTCACGACCCATCACCAGGCACTGACAGCGGCAGCAAGCTGGGGACTTCCGGTCTCGGACAAGAGGAGGATATGCAAAAACATACAGGAAATTGAGGAATTCATAAATTACTGGGATTCAGAGCGTAAGACTCTTCCATTTGCAACGGACGGCATTGTCATAAAAGTCAATGAATTACCATACCAGATGGAACTTGGATATACTGCCAAGTTCCCTCGCTGGGCCGTTGCATATAAGTTCAAGGCAGAGCAGGCACTCACAAAACTGCTATCCATTGACTATCAGGTCGGCCGCACTGGTGCCGTCACACCGGTCGCAAACCTTGAACCGGTACAGCTCAGCGGAACCATAGTAAAACGCGCATCACTCCACAATGCAGACCAGATGCAGCTGCTCGACATTCATATAGGCGATTATGTCTATGTCGAAAAAGGTGGAGAAATCATTCCGAAGATCACAGGCGTAGAACTGTCACAAAGACCGGCGGATGCACGCCTGCCACATTTCCCGGAAACATGTCCTGACTGCGGCACTCCGCTGGTCAAGGATCAGGAGGAAGCAAAATCGTTCTGTCCTAATCTGGACGGATGTCCTACACAGATTCAGGCAAAACTCGTCCACTTCCTGAGTCGCAAGGCCATGAATGTAATTGCAGGAGATGCGACAGTGGAACAGCTCTATAAAAAGGCTCTTGTATGGAACATGGCTGATTTCTACGAACTTACAAAGGAGCACCTTCTGACATTGGACGGATGGAAGGAGAAGTCTGCAGAAAGATTCCTAAAGAGTCTGAATGAGTCCAGGAATGTACCTTTCGAAAGAGTCGTTTATGCACTTGGCATCCGCCATGTCGGCGAAACCACCGCAAAGTCTCTTGCCAGACATTTCAAGAATATAGACGCTATGGCCGAAGCAGATGTGGATACACTCCTTGAGGTCGACGACATTGGAGAAATCATCGCAGAGAGCATTTATTCATATTTCCGCAACCCTGACAATATCGAAGTCATCTCACGACTTAAGGCTGCAGGTCTCAGATTCGAGATCGGACAGCAGAAGAAAAGCCTGTCAGCGAGCCTTGCAGGCCAGACTATCGTGATTTCAGGAAATTTCAGCATATCACGCGATGCCATGAAGGAACTGATCGCTCTGCATGGAGGAAAAAACAGCGGAAGCATCAGCGGCAAGACATCATACCTGCTTGCCGGTGAAAAAGCCGGACCGGAAAAACTGAAAAAGGCAGAGTCTCTGGGTGTAAAAGTAATAAGTGAAGCCGAATTCATGGAAATGACAGGCACATCAGAAGACTCAAGGCAACAGGAGACCATAAATCAGGAAACAGTTATTGAACCTACACTATTTTAATTATGAACATAGCTGAGAAATATACAATCAGACATATTGTGACTGACAGTGAAACTGCAGAAGTTCTTGGTTCAGGAGGTCTTCCGGTATATGCTACGCCGGCAATGATCTGCCTCATGGAAAAGACTGCGTATCAGTTTGCCGCAAACGAAGGTCTCCAGACGGTTGGAACGAAGGTTGAAATCAGCCACCTGCGCGCATGCAGACCCGGTGCACAGATAGAATGTACAGTAGAGGTGTTGGAAACCGAAGGACGCAGACTTGTATTCAAGGTCAGCGCATCAGATGAAAAGGGACTCATCGGCGAAGGCACTCACGAAAGATTTGTCATAGATCCGGAACGTTTTATGGCAAAGCTTTGATACCAGCGACAGCAACAGTAAGAAAAGATGAACAGACCCAAAGACACATTCAATAAACTCAAGAAATTCATCAGTGATGATATCTGGAACATTGACCTTGACGAACTGTCAAAGGCCAGGGCCCGTACTGTAAAGTATCTCAAAGTCATGATGATAACCATCAAGACTTTCGCAAACGAGCGCATCGGTTTCCAGGCAGTCGCTTTGAGTTTCTTCAGTACCATGTCTGTCGTTCCGTTCATTGCAATAATATTCGGCATCACAGGCGGTCTCGGACTACAGGTACCTTTGAAAGAATTTCTTTATGAATATTTCAACAACAGCCAGCAGACAATAGACACGGTCATCGGATTTGCCAACAACATCATCGAGACTGCTCAAAGCAGTCTGATGGGTCTTTTCAGTGCATCCGCATTCTTTTACGCCGTGATAGCACTGATGCTTAATGTGGAAAAGGTATTCAACAACGTATGGATGGTGGAAAGAGCCAGAAACATTTTCAAAAGGCTTTCATTCATCATTGCGATGATCCTACTGTCCCCTTTCGTAATCTTGGTCTTCTTCGCCGGATCGTTTGCATATTCGAAAGTTCTCGACCTTGTTGGATTTGACATAGATGCATACGGAATAATTAAAACCATACTGGCATGGATGCTCTTCGGTATTGTGGTGACTTTTGTACTTTCAGCCATGTACAAGTTCATTCCAAATGCCAAGGTAGATTACGGCAGTGCCTTCAGGGCTGCACTGCCGGCTGCACTTGTATTTACGCTGGTACAGTATGGATATATAGAGACACAGGTCTTCGTATCTCGATTGAGTGCGATATTCGGTGCCTTCGCCGCAGTACCGCTCTTCATGGTATGGATAAACATAGGTTGGTTTATCATTCTGATTGGTGCACAGCTTTCATATGCCTTCCAGAATGTAGACAAATATAATATAGAAGATTAATTATCAGATATATGGGCAAGATATCAGAATTCACCCAGCAGGACTACGAAGTCATAGCAAGGGATTATGCCGATCTTAAGGAAGCGGCGCGTAAACGATGTACCGATCCTGTTGAGCTGGATATTATTCAGAAAGCATTCGAATTTGCAAATGAAGCGCATAAGGGCGTCAGAAGACGCTCCGGTGAGCCGTATATTCTCCATCCGATTGCAGTTGCCAAAATCGTGGTCAGCAACATCGGACTCGGATACAAGTCTATCGTTGCCGCTCTGCTGCATGACGTGGTGGAAGATACGGATTATACGGTGGACGACCTCCGTAATCTGTTCGGAGACAAGGTGGCAACGCTCGTTGAAGGACTCACCAAGATCAAGACTGTCCTTGATAACGAGAACAAGGCAGAGCAGAAAAGCATGCAGGCAGAAAATTTCAAAAGAATCCTGCTCACGCTCAACGATGACGTCAGAGTAGTCCTCATCAAGCTGGCAGACCGTCTTCACAACTGCAGGACCATCGAGTTCATGCCGGAACACAAAAGGGACAAGATCCTGAGCGAGACTATGTTCGTATTCATTCCGCTTGCCCATAGACTTGGTCTTTACGGAGTCAAATCTGAAATGGAAGACATCTGGCTCCGCTACAAGGAACCTGATGCATTCAACGACATTACTGCCAAGATAAACCGGAACATAAGTGACAAGGAGAAGGAAATCGACGAATTCATTGCACCTATCAACACAGCTTTGGACGCAGCCGGCATAAGGTTCGAAATAAAGAAAAGGGTCAAGACTCCTTATTCGATATGGCACAAGATGAACGTCAAGGGCGTATCGTTCGAACAGATATATGACCTTTATGCTGTACGGATCATCTTTGACGGCACATTGAACAATGAATCGGAAAGAGACACCTGCTACCATATATTCTCAATCATCACAAGCATGTACAAGTACAAATCCGACCGCGTACGTGACTGGGTGAACTTCCCGAAGAACAATGGTTACGAGGCCCTGCATTGTACTCTGATGAGCCACACAGGTATCTGGATCGAAGTACAGATCCGCTCACGAAGAATGAACGAGATTGCAGAAAAAGGTATCGCGGCACACTGGTCGTACAAGAAGGACGGATTTGCCGGAGAAGGCCAGAAGGAAATGGACAAATGGATATCCAAGGTCAAGGATATCCTTTCAAATCCTGACATCAACGCTCTCGAGCTCCTCGACCTTGTTCATAATGACCTGATACAGAGTGAAATCATAGTCTTTACCCCGAAAGGTGAACAGAAAAGCATCGAAAAAGGAGCGACAGCGCTGGATTTTGCCTATGCCATACACTCCCAGATCGGAAGCAAGGCTATTGCGGCAAAAGCCAACATGCGCCTGGTGCCGCTGACTTATGTCCTCAAGACCGGCGATCAGGTTGAAATCATTACAGCAGAGAATGAAAAGCCGAAGAAGGAATGGCTGATGTTCGTCAAGACATCCAGAGCACGAAGAGTGATACTGGACCAGATCAGAAGTGAACGCCAGACTTACATCAAGGCAGGTAAAAGCATACTTGAAAAGCGTCTTTCAGAAATAGGCAAGACACTGAATGACAAGGTCATAAGATCTCTGATGGAAGAATTCGACATCTTCGACACCAAACCGGAAGAGATGTATTTCCAGATAGGATGCGGCGCCATAGTACTGGACGACCTGGAAAACAAGCTCAAGAAATACTACGGCATCAACCGTGAATCATATTTCGTAATATCAAAGCCAGAAGAGAATCAGAAGTTTATCCTGGCGACATGCTGCACTCCGATCCTTGGAGAGAGCGTTCTCGGTTTCAAGAATTCTGACGGCACGATAACAGTACATACGCGCACATGCAGCAATGCAAACAATCTTGCAGCAAAATTCGGAGATAAGATTGTTACTGTAAAGTGGGATATGGATCTCAACTCGGGAAGCAATTATCTCGCACGTATATCCCTTAAAGGTACAGACCGTATCGGAATGATGAACGATATAACGAAGGTCACATCTCAAGTGATGAATATCAATATCAGACGAATCAACCTCGGTGCCGAAGACGGAATATTCGATGGATTCATCGACCTGTATGTACATCATATAGAGGACCTGGAAAACCTCATGAAGAAACTCAAAGACATTGAAGGTCTTGAAAGTGTAGCGAAAACAGAATTGTAAAATGAAGAAATTTATAAGAAATTTTCTGCCGGCCATACCGGTTGCGATGATACTTGGCTCCGTGATCTTTTCTCACTCATGCGCCAACACCACTACCCCTCCTACCGGCGGACCAAAAGACACCATACCACCGGTCATTGTGGAGGTCAATCCGTTGCTGGGACAGATCAATGTTCCTCGTCACAAAACGAAGCTTGAGATCAAGTTCGATGAATATGTCGTTGTAAAGGACCCGAAAAGTCTTTTCCTATCCCCTCCTCTTGAAAAGTCCGCACAGTTCAAGTTGAAGGGAAAGAGCGTTGTCGTATTCTTTGAAAACGACCTTGACTCCAACAAGACCTACACTCTCGATGTGACCAATGCCATAGCAGACAACAACGAAGGCAATATGTTCCCGGGATTCACCCTTGTATTCTCTACAGGTGAACGTATTGACTCGATGATGGTGACAGGGGTTGTACAGGACTGCAACACCCTGAATCCTATCAAAGGAGCAACAGTCATGCTCTATAAGGACCATGCGGATTCGGCTGTGTTCCTGAAAAGACCGGATGCTGCCGTGAAGACTGATGACTGGGGTTTCTTCTGCCTTAGGAATATCCAGGATACGGTTTACAGGGTTTATGCAGTCATGGACGAGAACAACAATAACAAGTATGAAGCAGAAAATGAGCGCATAGCATTTCTTGATACTCTTTTCAGACCGGTGAAGATGGTCAGCGACAGCCTGCCGGAACTCATGAAATACGATATGAAGGATACCGTCCGCTGCCTTGCCAGAAATACGGAGCTGGAGCTGAATGTATTCAAAGAGAAACCAACTAAGCAGCTGATCGTCAACAAGGAAAGAATCGGTGAACGTACAGCATACATCACATTCATGGCACCTTATGCACAGATAGATTCCATATGGATCAAAGGTGTGCCGAAGGAGAAACTCATAACACAGTTCAACCTTGTTCAGGACAGCCTTGAGATCTGGATCAACGACCCTAAACCTCAGCCGGACACACTCTTCCTCAATGTCAAGTACATGAAGACAGACACACTGGGACTTCTGAACAGCTTCACAGAGGAGATCAAACTGGCGAAGCCTAAGTCTCTCCTTGTCGGAAAGGCGGCGAAGAAGGATATTAAGAAGGAAGATACAACCTGTGTTTTCACACTGGAAGCAAAGCCGGAACAGGTCGAGCAGTACGGATTTGTAATGGAATTCAAATATCCTGTGGTGAAGGAAGCCTTTGACTCGATAATATTCAGAAGCATAAACCCGAGACAGCAGGAGGCAACAGGCAAATTCAAGGTAATACAGGACACTCTTAACCTGAGAAAATACACATTGATGCCTCAGGAGAAACTCCTGCCAGGTTGGGAATACTTCATGAAGATACCTCACCGCAAGTTTACTGACATCAACGGCTTCTATAATGACAGTACTGAAGTTAAGGTATCATTGCCGAACGATGACAAACTCAGCAGCATCTCACTGGTACTGACCGGGGTCAAGAACAAATACATAGTAGATCTGCTTAATGAACAGAGAAGCAGCATAATAAGGTCATATACCATTGACAAGGACCAGACCCTGCTCTTCCCTTATGTAAAGGCTGGAAAATATTCGATCCGCTTTACCGAGGACAGAAACAGAAACGGAATCGTGGATACCGGTAATCTGCTTGAGCACAGACAGCCGGAGAAAGTATTGTTCTACAAGCTTGAAGATGGCAAGTCCTTGATAGACATACCTGAGATGGCAGAGTTGGAACAGAAGATTGACTTGGAGGAAATGTTTAAATAGACTTATGAAGAAAATCATCATATTATTCGCGCTGTTCTTGCTTGCAATGCCCGCAGGAGCAAGGGAAAAGAAACCGGATCTTGAAATTGCCGACACCCTGACAGATGCCTTTCTGGATACCGTTCAGGTAAAGAAGAAACTCAGACTCAATGATTATTCATTGATCGGTTTCCAATATGGGGCATCGTTGAGCCAGGTAATGTGGAATCCGACCCGTCAACAAAAGATGCTCCTGATGCCGGTAAATCTAGGTTTCACCTACACTCTTTACGGGAAGATGTTCGGATATATGCCTTACTTCGGTATTCAGACGGGTATATTCTATGCCAGGGAAGGTTATGAGTTTGAAAAGAACGAAGATACCGGTTATATTTCAGACGTTTCAGGAGCAAAGAAGGCTGTAATGGATGTGCTGGAAGTTCCTTTGCTCTCACATCTGCACGTTGATTTCTGGCACTTCAAAATAATCGCGCAGATCGGTCTGTTTGCCGGATACAGAATGTCGATCCAGAGATATGAAGTCAGACCGGGTTCAATGGATCAGGCCATAGCAAAATCATTTCTACCTACTGACAACAGATTCGATTACGGTATCAAGGGGGGCTTAGGCTTCGGACTCGTATTCGACCCAGTGGAACTCCATATACAGGCAATGTATAAACATTCATTCTCAAGTCTTTACGAGCCGGACACATATGACCCGCAGAAATACTATTACCAGTGGACATATCCATCAAATATAATAATATCTGCCGGTCTGCATTTCCAGTTGACCAGACGTTCGGGACTGAGCAAGAAAGAGTTGAAGAAACAGGCAAGAGAGATTGTATATGAGAACAAATAGCCTAACCGTCAAAGTCGGTAACATACTTATAGGAGGCGGCAACCCCATAGTCGTTCAGACTATGTGCAACACGCACACATCTGATGTAGAATCTTCCGTAGAACAATGCGTCAGACTTCATCAAGCAGGTGCTCAGCTTATCAGGCTTACTGTGCCATCCCTTGGACAGGTTGAATCTCTGCGTCAAATCAAATTGCGTCTTCGTGAAATGGGTATAGACACTCCCCTTGTGGCTGATGTTCATTTCTCTTCTGAAATCGCCATCGCAGCCGCAGAAGTAGTTGAAAAGGTTCGCATCAATCCAGGTAACTTCCACAAGGATCACGAAAAGGCGAAAGAGCAGTTTGCGCGTCTGGTCCAGGTCTGCAAGGCTAACGGAACTGCCATCAGAATCGGGCTGAATCACGGCTCGCTGGGTGATCGCATCACTAATCTTTACGGCAACACTCCCCTTGCGATGAAAGAAGCCGTGATGGAGTGGCTGCAGATGTGCATCGACAACGATTTCTATAATGTTGTGGTATCATTGAAGGCCAGCAACACCATAGTAATGGTTGAAGCGTATCGCCTTCTTGCAGCGGCCATGGAAGAAAAAGGAGTAATATTTCCGTTGCATCTGGGCGTCACTGAAGCAGGAAACGGAGACTCTGGAAGAATCAAGTCAGCAGTAGGTATATCTGCGCTTCTTTCCGAAGGCATAGGAGATACCATCAGAGTATCTCTCACAGAAGACCCCGTAAACGAAATACCTGTCGCCAAGTACCTGGCGGACAGATACAATCACCTTCTCCATTCATCAATGGTGTCCTTGAAACTTGAAGGAAAGCGTGCAGAAGCTGAATACATCTGTCAAGACAGACAGAAACTTCTTCTTGATATTTCATGCGACTTCGGAAGAAGACTCCTGGACAGGGAGATTGACAACATTGTCATAAAAGGTACAGATGAAGGCTCTTACATCGCTGACGAACTGCTGCAGGCTGCCCGCAGACGTTTCTACCGTCCGGAATACATAGCATGCCCTGGATGTGGACGTACAATGTACAATCTGGAAAGCACTTTTGAAGAAGTAAAGCGCAGGACGTCTCATCTTAAAGGAATGGTGATAGCCGTCATGGGCTGCATCGTGAACGGCCCCGGGGAAATGGCTGATGCAGACTGGGGCTATGTAGGAGAAGGAAATGGAAAAGTTTCAATATATAAAGGCAAGACCCCTGTCCTTAGGCATATACCTGAATCCGAAGCCATTGACAAATTGCTTGAAATGATAGATGGAAACTGATTTTCAGTCTCCATCTATCATTGAACTATTCTGTCTTGATCAGTTCCTTCTGGGCTTTTTCCCATTGTTCCTTTGCATATTCCTGCATATCGACGACCTCATCTGTCTCATCGACTATCTCATGTCCGAGCATCGTCTCGATGACATCCTCCATGGTGACTATTCCTCTTACGGAACCATACTCGTCGAGGATTACTGAAATATGCTCTTTTTTCTCAAGCATCTTCTCCCAGATGTCACTGACCGTATCGTCTTCTGCAAAAGTCATGATAGGACGAGTGATTTCATTGAGGGTCGTTGTAAACTTATCCTCTGCCATCTTTTCAAGAATCTCCTGGCGTAGTACATATCCTATCACATATTCGTCATTCTCGTCATCATACACTGGAATGCGGGAGTGCGTAAGGTCTTCAGAATCATAGAAGTCTCTTATTGTCATATGACCTTCCGCCATCTCTACCACTGCGCTTGGGGTCATGATTTCATGTGCAGTAATCTCATCAAGTTTAAGAAGATTCTGTATCATCTTCTTCTCCTCCTTCTCAATGACTTCCTCCTCTGTGGCAACACTGACCATCGCCGAAATATCCTCCCTGCTGACGCTGACCTGATTAGAGTTTGAAGAAATAAGACGGGTCAGCTTTTCCAGGATCCATACCAGCGGAAACATTATGAAAATCATTCCGTTAATTATGGCAGAAGCAGGAAGAGCCAGACTCCTCCAATAACTTGTACCTATCGTTTTCGGAATGATTTCCGAAAAGATCAGTATTGCGAAGGTAAATATTGTCGAAAATATTCCTACAACAGCGTCACCATATACAGAATAGACAAGGGAACCCACGATTGAGGCTCCTACTGTATTTGCGATAGTATTCAGACAAAGGATGGCGGAAATCGGTCTGTCCGGATGTTGCTTAAGTCTTTTCAGACGTTTTGCACCCTTGATACCCTGATCCTCAAGTCCTGTGATATATGATAACGGAGTAGATAGAAGAGTAGCTTCAAGCATGGAACATAGTGCAGATAACACTATGGACACGAACATTATGATGTAAATTAGTGATTCTGAATATAATGATGCTTCGTCCATGATTCTTATTTATGTAATTCCGCTATAACTGACTCACAGGCCTTCACATAGTCACCGATCTTTACATTGATCTTCGCATCCAAAGGAAGAAACATATCTATACGTGAGCCGAATTTGATTATACCGCACTCGCCAGCCTTATCCACTTCAGTACCTGGTTTTGCGTGATTGACGATTCTTCTGGCGAAAGTTCCAGCAATCTGCTTGAAAAACACATCACCATAAGGCGTCTTCATTCCAGTAGATGTATGTTCGTTCAGTTCGGAAGCTTTTGGAAGGTATGCAAGCATATACTTGCCCGGATGATATTTATAATAGGTAATCTGACCATCGATAGGCCAGAAGTTTACATGTACATTGAAAAAGTCCATATATACAGACACCTGTATACATTCACCCTTGATGTATTCTGACTCATACACCTTCTCGATAACGACAACTTTTCCGTCAGCTACTGATGTAACCACATTGTCTTCACCCACCCTTTCCCTCTGTGGCACGCGGAAGAAGAAAAGCACGAAGCCCATGAAAAACATCGGGATAAGCGAAAGAAGATATGAGAGGACAGGCCACGGGATGAATTTGAATGAAACGTATACCAGCGGAAGGCAGATAAGCCAGACTAACAGTATAGTTCCGTAACAGTTTCTGTGTATAACCATATATATATAAATTTACGACCGCACGAGTCATTTTCCGTGCGGTCGCAAAAATACGAAATATTTGTCAATTAGCAAAATAGACTATCTATTGCAACAAGGTATATGATTGCTACCGGGATTGCTATCAAGGCACTGTCAAATCTGTCAAGCAGACCGCCATGACCAGGAATCAAAGTCCCGGAATCCTTGACTTCGTAGTGCCTCTTCCATTGAGACTCGATAAGATCTCCATAAACTCCTGCTATATCAATGAGGACCGCAATAGCCACGCAATGACAGAGACTGTACAGCTCGGATGCACCTCTTAATGGAAATAGTCCGGTAAAATACAATGCCAGACATGCTCCAACAGCAACCAGCATACCGCCCCAGAATCCTATCCAGGACTTCTTCGGCGAGATTGATGGGAAAAGTTTCTTTCCAAACTTCTGTCCCAGGGCCATACCGAAGCAATATGCCCCCACATCAGACCCCCAGATGATACAGAAGAAACAAAGAAGCAGACTTCCTGAGAACTCACCTGTCTGGGAATTGAATACGGCAAAATTGAGCAATGACCACGGAACTGCTATGTAAAGTATTGCAGTATAAAGATTTGCAAACTTATCAAATCTTGACTTATCCTTAACATAGAGTGAGTTGATCATCAGGATAAATACCGGTATAAACGCCAAAACCACAAGTTTTCCCGGAAGTCCGAATCCCTTATAAAAAAACACCAGAAGGAAAAGCGTCGCACCCGCCACAATCGAAAGGACTTGCGAGTAACGGTAATTAGTCCCGCATGTCATCTTGAGGAACTCCCTCATCATGACGACAAGGGCAAAAAGGAAGACAGCCCCATATACAAGTTTACCAGTAAGCTGTGCAGCCTCATAGGAAACGCCACACTTGACCAGGATCATATCGGACAGGAATGCAAATAGCATCACGAGTCCGAAAACGACGCCTGAAATAGTTCTTTTCACCAGGTTATTCATAGACTTATGCTTCTGTTGGAACCTCTTCCGGTTCGTTCACCATATCCTCAGCCTTTTTCGCTGCACCGGCACGGGGACCGAATATCCTTTCAAGATCTTCTGCAAAGATAACTTCTTTCTCCAATAAGAGAGCAGCCAACTGCATAAAACCGTCCTTATTGTCCTCAAGAATCTTCTTTGTCTTGTCATGAATGTCTTTGACAAGTTCCTTTACCTCCTTGTCGATGAGTTCTGCAGTCTTTTCGCTATAAGGCTTCGTAAGATCATATCCGCGGCTTCCGGTTGAATCATAGAATGACAGATGACCTACCTTATCGCTCATACCGTAATATGTAACCATACCATATGCCATTCTTGTAAGTCTCTCAAGGTCATTCAGAGCGCCGGTAGATGGCTGACCGTTGATTATCTCTTCTGCCACGCGACCTGCAATCAGAGAACACATCTCATCCATCATCTGCTGCTTTGTAACCAACTGACGTTCCTCCGGCAGATACCATGCTGCGCCAAGTGCCTGTCCTCGAGGAACAATAGTTACCTTGAACAATGGATTAGCATTAGGAAGCAGCCAGCTGACGGTAGCATGACCGGCTTCATGGTGCGCTATTGACTTCTTCTCCTGCGGGGTGATTATCTTTGATTTTCTTTCCAGACCGCCGATGATCCTGTCAACAGCATCGAGGAAATCCTGTTTCTCGATCGCTGACTTGTTGCGACGAGCAGCAGTCAAGGCAGCCTCGTTACAAACATTTGCTATATCAGCTCCCGAGAAGCCCGGAGTATGCTTTGCAAGGAATTCAAGATCGAAATCAGGTGCAAGTTTCAGTTTTCTGAGATGGACCTGGAATATCTCTTCCCTTTCCTTCAGGTCAGGAAGTTCTACGTGTATCTGACGGTCAAATCTTCCGGCACGCATGAGAGCCTTGTCCAGAATGTCTGCCCTGTTGGTTGCTGCGAGAATAATGACACCGGAATTGGTTCCGAAACCGTCCATCTCTGTAAGCAATTGGTTCAAAGTATTTTCGCGCTCATCATTAGACGAAAATCCTCCATTCTTGCTTCTTGCGCGACCGACAGCATCAATCTCATCAATGAACACTATACAAGGAGATTTCTCCTTTGCCTGACGGAAAAGGTCACGCACACGTGATGCGCCGACACCTACGAACATTTCCACGAAATCTGAACCTGAAATAGAGAAGAACGGCACATCGGCCTCTCCGGCAACAGCCTTGGCAAGCAAGGTCTTTCCGGTACCCGGAGGTCCTACAAGAAGTGCGCCCTTTGGAATCTTGCCTCCAAGAGCAGTGTATTTTTTAGGATTCTTAAGGAAATCAACGATTTCCATAACTTCATCCTTGGCGCCATAAAGACCGGCAACATCCTTGAATGTTACCTTCATACTGTCTTTCTCTGCTAGTTTTCCTGGAGCCTTGCCGACATTGAAAATGCCGCCGGCACCGCCTCCGCCGCCCATATTACGGTTCATTCCCCTGAACATGAAAACCCACATAAGGATCAGAAGAATCGGAAAGATGATCCACTCCAGCATTCCCCACCAGCTTTCATGATTTTCGATGACCACTTTAACCTGGTCATTTTCAGGGAGCTGAGCATTAAGTTCTCCGAACATTTCCTCCGCATTGAAACTTCCTGATACCAGAAAGATGAAATGAGGCGATTTTTCAGGCACCTTGCCTTTGAACTGTTCTTCATATTGAGCCATCCTGTCCGGCTTGATTGTAACACGTCCCTCGTATTCATTTCTCACGAATACGACTTCCTTGATATCGCCAGCCAGCCATTGTTTCTTGACGTCAGCCCATTCCTCTTTCTGCGGTGCGGCGCCGCTGCCTGTAAAGAACATATATCCGATGCCGAGAAGGAGCAGGAAATAGATCCATCTGACATTGAACTTTATCTTGATCGGTTTGTTCTGTTTGTTTTCAGCCATATGTTTTTAAAGATATATTACTTCTGCTGAGGACATTACTCCTCATAAACAGTTTTGTCAGCGTCCGCCCAGAGATCTTCAAGTCTGTAAAAAGAGCGGTATGGAGTCTGGAAGACGTGTACGACGATTTCGCCATAGTCCATGATAACCCAGAAAGCATTCTCCTTGCCCTGTGTGCGGATAACCTTTCTGCTGCACTTTTGAATCATCTTCTCCTCGACATTGTCAGCGATTGCGACAACTGCAGGAGCTGAATCAGCATTACAAACTATAAAATAATCAGAAATAGCCGTTCCGATAGGTCTTAGGTCAAGAGATATGACATCCTGTCCTTTCTTTTCAAACATAGCATCCGCTATTACCTTGAGAGTTGAATTGTCCATATATTTTAATATTATTATTTTTGCAAAAACACACAAAGATACACAAATTCTGCACCATGACCAAAACGAATGACATTATATGGCTCGATGAGACGAAATCAACCAATGAATATGCCAGAAGGCACATTGACTGCCTTGACAATTTGTCAGTCGTGGCAGCATTGTCACAGACAGAAGGACGTGGTCAGGGCGATCACAAATGGCATTCGCAGAAAGGGTTGAATCTCACGTTCTCTGTGATTCTTAAGAATCCTCAGATAAAGGCGTCAAGGCAAATTGAGATCAGCGACACTACAGCAGGTGCGATAGTGCGTCTGCTTGATTGTCATGGGATAGAGGCATGGATCAAACCACCTAATGACATATGGGTGAACGACAAAAAGATATGCGGACTGCTCATTGAACATTCGCTCAAGGCTGACCGCATATCATGGACTATCATAGGAGTAGGTCTTAATGTCAACCAGACATCGTTTCCCGAAGATTTACCGAATCCCACATCCATGGCTCTCGAAGGTCATCCTTCGGACATCCGGGACCTCCTGCAGGAGTTCATGGAAATCTTTACGCAAGCCTCATGGCTGAAATGACCTCGGAAGGATCCTCAGCCCTGAACACCGCACTGCCCGCAACAAGGATTTCGGCTCCGGCATCTATAAGTGCACCGGCGTTGGATGCCGATACTCCCCCATCTACCTCAATCGGTAAATCAAGACCTTGACGCTCGATTTCTGCTTTAAGGGTCCTGACACGAGAGTATGTCTCTTCAATAAATTTCTGACCACCGAAGCCCGCAAATACTGACATAAGCATCACGAAATCACAGTTCTTTAGATGCGGGAAAAGACTTTCCACAGGCAGGTCCGGATTTATGACCAGTCCGGCCTTGGCTCCACACTCACGGATTTTGGCAAGGACGGCATCAGGATCCTTGGTCGCATTAAGATGGAATGAAACCATTGCAGATCCTGCCTTGACGAATCTCTCGACATACTTCTCTGGCTCGACAATCATCAGATGCGTATCCAAAGGTTTTCTTGCCATCTTTGCAATAGCTTCAACCACAGGAAAACCGTATGAGAGGTTAGGAACGAAGACTCCATCCATGATGTCAAGATGAAACAAGTCAGCATTCTCATTGACCATTTCCACATCCTTCTCAAGATGAAGAAAGTCAGCCGCAAGCATTGACGGGGCTATCTGTATCATAAAATATAATAAAGTTTCGGTATGATTATCGGTTCAAATCGCACAGCTGAACTGTGACCAGATCATTCAACAGTGCTGTAAACTTGTCAAGAGAAGCAAGATCCAGACGCTCACCCGGAGCATGTACTCCACGGAGTGTCGGACCGAAGGACACCATGTCAAGTCCAGGGAACTTCTCAGTAAAGAGCCCGCACTCAAGACCGGCATGAATAGCCTTGACTTTTGGTTCTACGCCGAAGAGTTTCTTATATGACGCCACACAGGCATCTCTTACAGGGGAAACTGCGGCCGGAGCCCAGCCAGGATATTCGCTCTCATGTGTCACTACCGCCCCGGCAAGCACAAAACATGCCTCCATCTTCGCAGCAGCTGCCCTACGTGCTGCAGTAACGCAGCTTCTCTGGCTTGACCCTATACGGATAACACCCGGCTCGACCATTTTTACGGAGGCAAGATTCGTCGAAGTCTCTACAAAATTCTCGATTTCCTGGCTCATGGCAAGAACCCCATGTGGAGATGCGCAGAGGGCAGTCACCAGATTCCAGGCAGTCATTTCATCGATGGCCCGCTGCTGATTCTTTTCACATTCTGCAAAGCCGAGATTCAGATTCTTTTCAATTGCGCCATATTCCTCCGCAACATCCGCAGCATAGGCCTCAAGTCTCTCATTGATTATCTCGAGGGTATCCTCTTCAGCAGCAATCACAGCCTTCGCTTCACGTGCAATAGCATTGCGCTTGTTACCACCGTCAATGGTAATAAGCTGCCAGTCAAGATCATTTATGCTATAAAGGAATCGTCCGAGGATCTGAACTGCATTTGCTCTTCCCTTATTGATGTCATCTCCGCTATGTCCGCCCATTGCATCCTTGACAAAGATTTCTTCAAGGATGAAGTCTTCGCAGATATCATCGTAACCATGATGGAAAACCGCTGTGGTATCAAGTCCACCTGCACATCCGACGAATATTTCACCTTCATCCTCCGAATCAAGATTAAGGAGGATCTTCCCTTCAAAGAATCCCGGCTTTAGAGCCATGGCACCGTCAAGTCCTGTTTCCTCCGAAGTTGTGAAAAGACACTCTATCTTTCCGCAAGGAATATCGCTGTCCAGAAGGGCCAGCTGCGCCGCTATACCGATACCGCAGTCAGCACCCAATGTAGTGTCAGGGGCTATCATCCATCCATCTTCAATAACATAACGGATCGGATCTTTAGCAAAATCATGCTCTACGCCCTCATTCTTCTCGCAAACCATATCTGAATGGCTCTGAAGCACGATTGTCGGAACATTCTCATAGCCAGGAGCTGCGTTCTTTGTAATCAGCACATTACCTGCTTCGTCAGTCTTGCAAGCAAGCGAACGCTCCGATGCAAAATTCTGAAGATATGCTATGATCTGCTCCTCATGACCGGACTCACGGGGAATCTTTGTAATTTCCTTAAAAAATGCCAGAACTTTATCTGAATTCATATATTTAATTTTTATAATAGTTTATATGGCAAATATATCTATAAAAAAAAGACCACGCAAAAGTATAGCGTAGTCTTTATCAAATATTTTTCAACATTATCGCTTTACAGGGACAAGCATCTTCTCAATGTCTGTTACGTACTGCCTGAAAGTCTTGTCCGTAGACATCAGGTCAGTTACTGTCGTACATGCATGAAGTACAGTCGCATGGTCCTTGCCTCCGATTTCTGATCCGATGGTAGAAAGCGAGCAGTTTATCAGATTCCTGGACATATACATCGCAATCTGTCTTGCCTGTACTATCTGGCGTTTTCTAGTCTTTGACAGTAGGTCATCTCTGGTAATGCTGAAATAGTCGCACACAACCTTCTGAACTTTGTCAATCGTGACATTCGACTGCTCTTCTCCAACAATCTTTTCAGTGATATTCTCTGCAAGTTCAACCGTAATCTCACGATGAGCAAGGGTCGCGTTTGCGATGAGCGATATCAGAGCTCCTTCAAGCTCACGGAAGTTGGACTTGATCCTTGTAGCGAGGAAATGAAGTACATCATCGCTGAGTTTGACACCTTCACGGAATGCCCTGGCTTTGAGCATATTGAGTCGTGTGGTGAAGTCAGGTTTCTGAAGTTCTACTGAAAGTCCCCATTTCAGGCGGGAAAGAAGTCTTTCCTCGAAATTCTCCAACTCTACCGACGGACGGTCTGATGTAAAGATCAGCTGCTTTCCTGACTGGTGAAGATGATTGAATATATTGAAGAACGCACCCTGGGCTCCCGGACTCTGAAGATCCTGAATGTCATCAATAATGAGTACATCCATCTTCATATAGAATGCCAGGAAATCTGTAAACTTGTTTCTTACAGTGGTAGCATCCATATACTGGATCTTGAAACGGTTCGCAGGTACATAGAGTACTACAAGTTCAGGATATTTCTTCTTGATGGCAATTCCGATAGCTTGTGCAAGATGGGTCTTACCTAAACCTGGACCTCCGAAAAGGAAGAGAGGGTTGAAGGCAGTTTTACCAGGGGCTGTCGAAATGCTTTCTCCTGCAGTGAATCCCATCTTGTTGCACTCACCAACTATAAGGTTTTCAAAACAGTATGTAGGATTAAGCTGAGAATCAACTGTCACCCTCTGGACACCCGGGAATACAAAAGGACCAGGGTTTCCTGATTTTGAGAATGTATCTACGGAAATGGCCTTATTGACAGGAACATTGCCATGGGACGCCGGATAAGTGATCGACGGCTGCTGGCGTACAGGTGTCACGACATAAACAAGCTTTGCTGCCACACCCAGCTCCTTTTTCATGGCTGCCTTCAGTATATTGAGATATGTATCTTCAACATACTCACGGAAGAATTCTGACGGCACCTCTACAGTAAGAGTAGACTCAACAAGTGAAACAGGTTTGATCGCCTTGAACCACAAGTTGAACTGCTTCGGATCAATGTTCTGCTGAATAAAATTCAGGCAGTTGTTCCAAACAGATATGTGTCTTTCTTGTAACATAATTAAGTTTTGAGGTGTGTTTCCGAATCCGAGTACAAAGGTGGTGAAAAAAAAGTTATAAAAAATAAATTTTTCTATTGTTTTTTAATTTTATTTGACATGTACCCGTTTATCGCAACCCAAAACGATTATAAGACTAACACATTAAAAATCAAATATTTACAGACACATAAAAAGTCTAAGAT
>JBGVQP010000028.1:0-89191 GCA_045127685.1 Candidatus Cryptobacteroides sp. | reverse complement strand
TTATTTTCATCTTTTTTAACACTTTTTTCGGCTTTGTTCTATGCCGTCTGCGAGATGCTGTAAAGCGACCCGAAAACGGGCTATTGTATGCGTAAGTAATTGAAATTTATATAATTGTTAAATTTTTAACGAATCATTGATCTTTGTAAGATTGACAAAAAATAGGATATGGATAGAAGAGTTGTTGTAACAGGATTGGGAGTCGTTTCCCCGATAGGAAATAATGTCGAAAAATTTTGGAAAAACCTTTGCGAGGGAGTCTGTGGTATTGATTTTATCAAGTCGATGCCGACAGAAGGACTGCAGTCCAATATAGCAGGTGAGGTCAAGGATTTCAATCCTGAAGAGTATGAAATCGAGAAGCCTTTTGTCCGTAAGCAGGATAAGTTTACTCTGTATGCGGTGGCTGCGGCATGGCAGGCAATGAAGCAGTCGGGACTTGATGCCGGCGAAGGTGGTAACATCGATCCGTTCAGGCTCGGAGTCTATGTCGGCTCGGGAGTCGGAGGATTCACTACCATAGAGCGCGAACACGGCAAACTGTTGACAGACGGTCCGAAATGGATTTCTCCGAATTTTATCCCTACGATGATCTCCAACATGGCGGCCGGTAATATCGCCATAAGACATAATGCATGCGGACCGTGCATGTCCATTGCCACGGCTTGCTCGACATCAACACATACGATAGGTGAAGCGTACAGGGCCATTAAGCATGGCTATGCGGATGCTATGCTTGCGGGAGGTTCGGAAGCGGGTATAACGCCTATGGGAATCGCAGGATTTGCCAATGCAAAGGCACTTTCAAGGGCAGAAGATCCGCAATATGCATCACTTCCGTTCAACAGGAACAGAGGCGGTTTCGTTATGGCAGAAGGTGCTGCAGTACTTATTCTTGAAGAATATGAAAGGGCGGTGGAGCGTGGCGCAGAGATACTTGCAGAAGTTTGCGGCTATGGTAATACATGCGACGCTCATCATGTCACTGCTCCAAGACCAGGAGGTCAGACCCAGGCGCGGGCGATCAGTGAAGCATTGCAGCAGGCTGGATATTCATCGGATGACGTACTGTATATAAATGCACATGGGACAGGAACTCCGCTTAACGATCCGCTGGAAACCCAGGCGTTCAAACTCGCTCTCGGTGAGGATGCCTATAAGGCGCATATAAGTTCGACGAAGGGCAGTACCGGGCATCTTCTTGGCGCTGCAGGTGCCGTTGAGGCGGTGGCTTCTGTACTGGCTTTAAGGGACGGCATAGTTCCGCCTACCATTCACCTGGATGATCCGGATCCGGAATGTGACCTGAATTATACGCCGGACAAAGCAGTGAAGGCTGACCTTACCATGGCGATATCGGATTCGCTCGGCTTCGGAGGACACAATGCCTGTGTGGCGTTCAGGAAGTTGTAGCGGCGCGGGATAATGTGTTGGAGTGTAATGGGGCGATAGTCAATTTATGCTCCAGGCATCTTCCTTAACATCTGTAAGGTGACCCCGTCAACCATTGCTCTGCGGGATGCGATTATTTCAAGTGATGCGGCCAGCAGCGGAAACAGAATGGTCAGCGAGAATACCAGGTCGTTCCTGTAATTGAAGAAATCAATGCCAAGCCATATCTGGAAACCGATGAGCATAAGTCCGGTCAGCATGCATACTCTTGCCTGCAGAAAGGGGAGCTTGTGAGTCAGAAGGGAGAACATGCATCCGCTGATGAGCATTATCAGCATTACCAGATAAGGGGTTTTCTCATAGTACCTTATCTTCAGTATTTCACCTTCCGGTCCTATTATGCTTGCAAAACTGCAAAAGAACATGGATCCGACAAGAAGTGTTGCAGTCAGTGTGAGATATGTCGTGAGTTTCTTCCACATGGTACGTCTGTTGTTAATATGATGCACAAAAGTAGGAAATTTAGTGTAAATATGCTAAATTTGAAAGTTGACATAAATTATAATGCCATGAGAATAGCAGAATCAGAACTCATAATCAATGGCGACGGATCGGTGTTTCATCTTCACCTTCGTCCCGAGGAACTTGCAGACAATGTGATCCTGGTCGGTGACCCGGGCAGAGTTGACATGATTGCGGAGTATTTTGATGAAAAGGAATTCAGACATTCGTCCCGTGAATTCGTGTCAGTCACAGGAAAGTACAAGGGCGTCAGAATGACGGCTCTTTCGACGGGTATCGGTACCGACAATATCGACATAGTGATGAACGAGCTTGACGCGCTGGCAAACATCGATTTCGAAACACGTGAGGTCAGACCGGAACATCGCACCCTCAATATCCTTCGCATAGGCACTTCCGGAGCGATACAGCCGGATATTCCGCTTGGAGGTTTTGTCTTCTCACATATTTCTGTCGGATGCGACGGCCTTCTGAACTGGTACGCTGACCGCCAGAAGATCGCTATGCCGGATATCGAGGAAGCGTTCAAGAAACATACAGGATGGAACAGACATCTTCCGGACCCTTATTTCGTAAAGGCCGGAGAGAAGATGAGCGCGAAGTTCCGTGACTGCACATATCCGGGCATGACCATCGCGGCTTCAGGCTTCTACGGCCCTCAGGGACGTGTCCTCCGTATGCCGCTTGCAATGCCTGACATGCTTGACACTTTCGAGAGTTTCCGCTTCGGCGACCTTAAAGTTACAAATTTCGAGATGGAAGGCTCTGCAATCGCAGGTATCGCCGCTCATCTGGGGCATAACGCGGGCACAGTCTGCTGCATCATAGCCCATCGCCATCACAAGGCCTCCAACCCTGATTACAAGCCACAGGTGCGCAAACTTATCGAACTGTGTCTGGATAAGTTGGCAGAATCAGAATAGAAGCCTTGTATTCGGTTGAACGAGCAGGAGAACATCAGATGTTGCGTCTACTTGCCGTAGAGTTCCTTGCGGGACTGCGGTCCGGCACCTTTATATACGTCGGGGTCTGAAATCCAGGCCTCGACTATCCTTTTCTTGCCCTTCATCACGTTTGTCTCGAGGAAACGTTTCTGCAGATCCATTGTAGTGGCCATGGATCCTGCGATCTCGTGTCCATAGTCGATGAAATGGTACATGTTGTAGTTGTATCCGAATTTCTGGAAGCGCTCCACCAGCTTTCCGCCGCCGAAGAATCCCAGATGAAGTATTGCTATCTGCCTGTATGGGACGAGTTCGTCAGATGTTCCGTGAAGCATCAGGGTCGGGGAAGGTGAGTGGAGACGGTAGTCTACCTTGCCTTCACGAGAGAGAATCGCTCCTGAGAATGACATCACTCCTGCATATCTGAATCCTTTCGGAAGAACTTCGGTCCATGAGGTGCCGTTGCATATTTCGTATTCGGCCTGCATCGCGATGATGGCTCCTGCGGACGATCCGGCGATTACGAGGGCAGAAGGGTCGATGCCCAACTCTTTTGCATTGTCATTCAGGAAGTTTGTGGCGCTGTAAAGATCTTCGACTCCCATGTGTATTGCCTTGTCGAGTGCATTTACCTGAGCTACTCCTACCTTGTCCTCTCCTTTGAGTCCGAGACGATAGTCGATAGAGACAATCCTGTATCCATCTTCTGTCATGGCCTTGAACCAGGGGAGATAATCTGCATCGTCTCTTGTTCCATGTATGAAGCCACCTCCGAAAAGGAAGACGATTGTCGGTTTCTCATTGCCGTCAATTGATGTAGTGCTGCCTTTTGCAGGGTTGTATACATCAAGAAAGAGGTCGCAGGTGTCTCTCTTTTCAAATATATATGTGCCGTCCGGTACGATTGTCGGCTCTGCCGCTTGTGTGGCGACACCGGCTGCTGTAATAAGTGTCATGATGGAAAATATGATACGTTTCATGTTTTTGTTTATTTGTGTTGGGATTCTATTGTGTCTTACTCGTTTTCAGAGATTAACTTTTCCGAAGGGATGAGCCGCCTGATGGCTTTGACATGGCGGAAGAAACGGAAGGCTATGACTCTGAATACGGTGTAAGTGGGTATTGCTACAATCATGGCAAACGGTCCTCCGATGTATCCCACAATCAGCAGTACCAGGAATATCTCCAGAGGTTTTGACTTGATGCTGGTAGAGTAGATCAGCGGCTGGTAGAGGACATTGTCTATGATCTGTGTGAAACATAGCAGCCCAAGCACTACCGCTGCAAATCCCCAGAACCCCATGTCAAGGCCGACAGGAACTGCACTGCTGAACTTTATTATCAATGCCAGACTTGTTCCGAGTACGCAGCCCATCAGAGGTCCTATATAAGGAATTACATTCAGTATGCCTGTTATCATGGCTATACAGACAGCCGCATTGATGCCGATGCGTGCAATCAGCCATAGGCCGAGGAAATTAAGCAGAGCTACTCCCATTATTTCTACAGTCACTCCGATGAAGTATCTCGAAAGCAGGTGCTCAATGTCGTCAATTGCCTTTTCTGTTGTCGTCTCATGCTTGTCGGGTACCAGCGAGCATACGATTTGTGTAAACAGTCCATCGTCCTTAATGAAGAAGAAACTGATGAATGTGATAGAAAAGATCGCTACCGCTGCGCTGCTGATTATCGATGCGGCCGAACCTACCCATGACGATACGGATGAGAGGTCAAACAGGCTCACCAGCTCCTTGACTGCTGCGACTTCAAGTCGGAAATCATCCCCGAGTCTCGGGAATGCTTCACGTAGACGGATATTCATGTCCGCAAGCGGGGCTGCTATGCCCCTTGCGGTCTGGTCAAAGTCGATTCCTTGCAGAATGCCGTTCACAAGCGGGAACAGCAGGAATATGAAGGTTCCTATAAGTCCCATCACGATAACCAGGCTGACGGCTGCCAGAAGCCAGTCCGGAAGCCTGCGTCCCTTGATGCTTACCTTCTTCATCAGATTTACTGCAGGTTTGGCGATAAGGGAGACCACTACCGCTACGAGCATGTATATAAGTACGCTCTTGAACCACCAGCATAAGGCTGCAATCACTGCTACTACCGCTGTAATCAGTATGTACTTCGCCAGTTTTTCAGTGTATTTGGTTTCAGTTTCCATAAATGATATCTATTATCTCTTGTGGTCTGTCAATAAGCGCCCATGGTGAGTAGGCCGCCAGCTCCTCCCTTGTTCGGAATCCCCAGGTTACTCCTATGGTCTTTACACCTGCATTCATGCCTGTCTGCATGTCAACGTCAGAGTCCCCGCAGTAGACCACCTCATCTTCTGTGATGCCTGGCAGGGCTTCCATAGCTTCTGCAACTATCTGTGGGTCAGGTTTTATGGGCATGCCGTCCCTCTGGCCGAGTATCCTGACGAACTCATAATTGCCGAAAAATTTTTCAACCAGCTGCTCTGTGCCTTCCTGATATTTGTTTGATGCGACTGCAAAGCGCATCCCGCGCTGTGACAGGATCTCAAGCGTCTGTATGATGCCCTCGTACGGCTTTGTGAAATCGCATTTGTGCTCGTTGTAATATGGAATGAAATATTCTGCCATCTGTGCCACTGTCTCCTCATCTGCCTTCCCCTGAGGCAGAGCACTTCTGAACAGGTTATATATGCCACGGCCCACAAGCAAGTTGTATTCATCCAGATTGCGTGGCGGGTATCCGCATCTGCACAAGGCATAATTGCATGCGTCCGCAATGTCTTTCCTTGTGTCTATCAGAGTGCCGTCAAGGTCGAATATGATAAGTTTTGTCATTTTTTTTGTAAGTTTTTCGCTTGTGCCTTGCAATGGCACAATGTGCAGTTACCTTTGCATCAACAAAATGAAACAGAACTTTTTAAAACATAAAGCCATGAACACAAACATTAATCTTTCAAATCTCAGCTCGATGTTTTCTTCAGATGATTCTTTCAGAAATCTTGTTGATATGATCAATGAGATGGATCTTGAACTGATGAGTGTAAATCTTGGCTAGTCTGCCCACTCGACAGTGATGCTATCCTTGGCAAGGCCTACTTTTATCTTGCCGCCCACATGCTTGCTGCCTTGCATTCTGTCTGCAATGATCTGCTCTGAAACAGGGTCTTCAATGTATTTCTGAATGGCCCTTTTCAGAGGTCTTGCACCGAATTTAGGATCATAGCCGGCCTCTGCCACGAATTTCTTCGCCGCCGGGGTTATGGTCAGTTTGAATCCTACATCGGCGACTCGTGCCTTGAGACCCTTGATCTCAATGTCAATGATGTTTTCTATGTCAGTTTTGGTCAGTGAGTTGAAGAACACCTGTTCGTCCACTCTGTTGATGAATTCTGGCGGGAAGGCTTTTCTGACTGCTTTTTCCAGAACGCTCTTCCTGTTCTCTGATATATTCTTTCCTGCCGTGTTGAATCCGACTCCGCTTCCATATTCGTCAAGTTCGCGGCTTCCGACATTGGATGTCATTATGACTATCGTATTGCGGAAACTTACGACCCTTCCGTTGCTGTCTGTAAGACGTCCTTCGTCCATTACCTGAAGAAGAAGGTTGAATACATCAGGGTGGGCTTTCTCGATTTCGTCAAGAAGAACGACGCAATACGGCTTGCGTCTTACCCTCTCGCTGAGTTGTCCGCCTTCTTCAAATCCGACGTATCCCGGAGGCGCTCCGATCAGACGGGATACATTGAATTTCTCCATGTATTCGCTCATGTCGAGCCTGATCATATTTTCTTCAGAATCAAAGAGATATTCTGCCAACGACTTGGCAAGCTGAGTCTTTCCGACTCCTGTAGGTCCGAAGAATATGAATGTGCCTATCGGTTTGCCCGGGTCCTTGATTCCGGCGCGGTTTCTCTGGATGGCGCGGACAACTTTCTCTATCGCCTCGTCCTGACCGATGATACGTCCCTGAAGTTTCTGCTTCATCTTCATCAGCTTTCCGCCTTCACCTTCCGCCACTTTTCCGGAAGGTATGCCGGTCATTTTCGAGATGACTGCTGCGACGTCCTCTGCGCTTACTCTTCCCGTCTTCTGCGGATTCTTCAGGCGGACCATCGATCCGGCTTCGTCCATAGCATCTATCGCCTTATCTGGCAGACATCTGTCTGTAATGTACCTTTCTGACATCCTGACACAAGCCTCGATGGACTCGTCAGTGTAGATTACATTGTGATGCTTTTCGTAATTTGTCTTCAGGCGGTTCAGAATGGAGATAGTCTGTGCTATGTCGGTGTGTTCTACAATGATTTTCTGGAATCTTCTGTCCAGTGCCCCGTCCTTCTCGACTATCTTGGTGAATTCATCAAGAGTGGTGGCGCCGATGCACTGGATGTCGCCTCGTGCGAGTGCCGGTTTGAGCATGTTTGCCGCATCCAGGCTTCCGGATGCGCCTCCAGCCCCGACGATGGTATGGAACTCGTCTATGAACAGGATCACGTCAGGATTATCCGAGACTTCTTTGATAATGTTCTTGAGCCTCTTTTCAAAGTCTCCACGATATTTAGTGCCTGCAACGATGGAGCCTAAATCCAAGGAGATCAGGCGTTTACCGGCAAGTGCGGGCGGTATCTGGTCGTTGGCGATCTTTATGGCGATACCTTCGACGATCGCTGATTTTCCGACTCCGGGGTCACCGACAAGCATAGGGTTATTCTTGCGCCGTCTGCCCAATATCTGTATGACACGCTGTATTTCGTCCTCACGGCCGACCAGTGGATCAAGCTTGCCTTCCTTGGCGGCTTTGGTTATATCATAACCGAACTCTTCCAATGCGGATATCTGCTCTGTCTCTTCCTGCTGCGGCCCGGTTGCCTTGATGTGTATTTCCGGAGTCTGCTCTTCCTGAGTGTCTTCATCATCTTCCGGCCCTCTGCCAAGCATCGAGTTACGGTCAAGGAATCGGAAGATATATCCGTAATCTACTCCGGTGTCTCTCAGATAGGAGCTTCCGTATGAACCTGCGGCGCGGCAGAGTGCGAGCAGCAGATGTTGCGGCCCGGCTTCCCTGCACCTGATCTTTGTTGCTTCCAATATGGTGAAATTCAGTACATTCTGCGCACCTCTCGAGAAAGTTATGTTTTCAAGTTCAGAGTATGGGATGTGCTCGTTGGTGAAGATATGGTTGTCAATGAATTCCTTCAGTTCGTTGATGTCTGTCCCCGTTCCCATGAGGGCATCAACCGCAGGATTTTCCCTGTGGCGGAGTATGCCGAGAAACAGGTGGTCGGGGGCGATTCCATAGCATCCGGTCCTCATCGCTTCCTCTCTGGAGTAGTTGATTATCGAGTGCAGTTGATCTGATATCCTAATTTCCATGTCAAAATGTCTATTATTCCACAAAATTACAAGAAAATGTTTGTATTTTTATCAAAATTTGTACAAAATTATTCGCAGAAAATGTGTATCTTTGCCAAGATATAAATTTTGGAATAAAACTATATTCGCATATATGGAAAATATCGAGGAAACAGAAGTAAAGACCGGCAGGATCGAACAGGTCAACATTGACGAGCAGATGAGAAGTGCGTATATCGACTACTCTATGTCTGTAATCGTTTCGAGGGCATTGCCGGATGTGAGAGACGGATTCAAGCCGGTTCATCGCAGGGTGCTTTTTGGTATGGATGGACTTGGTCTCCGCCATACAAGCCAGACCAAGAAATCTGCCCGTATTGTCGGTGAGGTTCTTGGTAAATATCACCCGCACGGTGACTCAAGTGTGTACGATGCCATGGCCAGAATGGCTCAGGATTGGAGTCTGAGGTATCCGCTTGTGTTCGGTCAGGGTAATTTCGGATCGATGGATGGTGACCCGGTTGCGGCGATGCGTTATACCGAGGCCAAGCTCTCAAAACTTTCAGACGAAGTGCTTGCAGACCTTGACAAGGATACTGTAGATTTTCAGAATAACTTTGATGACTCTTTGCAGGAGCCGACCGTGCTTCCTACGAAGGTTCCGCTTCTGCTGTTGAACGGATCGTCAGGTATTGCCGTCGGTATGGCTACCAATATGGCGCCGCATAATCTCACGGAGTGCTGCGATGCCATCTGCGCATATATCGATAATCCTGAGATAACTATCGAGGAACTCATGCATCATATCAAGGGTCCGGATTTCCCTACGGGAGGTATCATCCAGGGAATTCAGGGCATAAAGGATGCTTTTGAGACAGGTAGAGGACGTATCGTGATCCGCTCGAAGACAGAAGTCGAGGTGAGCGAGTCAGGTCGCGAGACTATCGTTGTCACCGAGATACCGTACATGGTCAACAAGCGCGAGATGATCGAGAAGATCGCTGAACTCGTGGAGACAAAGAAGATAGAAGGTATCTCTTACATCAACGACGAGACTACTATGAAGGGAGTGCGCATCGTGATTCGACTCAAGAAGGATGCAAACTCGAATGTGGTGCTCAATATGCTGTATAAGTATTCGCCGCTTCAGTCAAGCTTCTCGGTAAACAACGTCGCTCTTGTCAACGGACGTCCTCGTACGCTGAACCTCAAGGACTTGATCAAGTATTTCGTGAGACATCGTCACGAGGTTATCCTCCGCAGGACGAAGTTCGATCTTGAAAAGGCTCGCAAGAGGGCCCATATCCTCGAAGGACTTCTCAAGGCTCTTGATGTGATAGATGAAATCATCAATATCATCAGAGCTTCCAAGTCGGTAGAAGAAGCGAAGGAACAGTTGATCCAGACCTTTGCATTCTCAGATGAACAGGCGACTGCAATCGTTGAGATGAGGCTCCGTCAGCTCACAGGACTCGAAAGAGAGAAACTTCAGAAGGAGTATGATGAGAAGATGGCCTTTATCAGATACTGTGAGGATGTTCTTGCAAATGAGAGCCTTCAGATGCAGATCATCAAGGATGAGACAACAGAGATGAAGGAGAAGTACGGCGATGACCGTCGTACTGAAATCAAGCCTGCTGACGGCGAGTTCAATCCGGAAGACTTCTATGCAGACGAGGATGTCGTGATCACTATTTCACACCTCGGATACATCAAGAGAACATCTCTTACCGAATACAAGACTCAGAACAGGGGTGGTGTCGGCATGAAGGGAAGTGCGACCCGTGATGAGGATTTCATAGAGCATATCTATGTTGCCAATATGCACAGCACAATGCTCCTCTTCACTCAGAACGGACGTTGCTACTGGCTCAAGGTTTACGAGATTCCGGAAGGATCGCGTGCATCAAAGGGACGTGCGATCCAGAATGTAATCAACATCGAACCGGACGACAAGATCAAGACATATCTTAACGTGAAGAACCTCAGGGATGAGGATTATGTAAACAACAACTACATCGTTCTCGGAACAAAGAGGGGTATCATCAAGAAGACTTCACTTGAGGCTTATTCGCGTCCTCGTGCCAACGGTGTGATTGCGATTACAGTCCGTGATGGAGACGAACTTCTCGATGCGGTTCTGACAAACGGTAACAGTGAGATCCTGCTTGCGGGACGCAACGGACGCTGCTGCCGCTTTGATGAAAACGATGCAAGAGCCCTCGGAAGAACAGCATCAGGTGTACGCGGTATAAATATAGAGGACGATGACGAGGTTGTAGGAATGATCACATACGATCCTACTGCTGAGGATGCAGCCGCTCATTCTATCCTTGTAGTAAGTGAAAACGGTTACGGAAAGCGTTCGGACTTTGATGAATACCGCAAGACAAACAGAGGTGGAAAGGGCGTGAAGACCCTTAATATTACCGAGAAGACAGGTGCGCTTGTGGCAATGAAGAATGTGACCGATGAGAATGATCTTATGATCATCAACAAGTCAGGTCTTACAATCAGGATGGCTGTGTCGGATATCAGGGTTGCAGGACGTGCTACACAGGGTGTAAAACTTATCAATATCAAGGAAGGTGATTCGATTGCTGCTATTTCTGCTGTCAACAAGAGTGAGGAAGAGCAGACGGAGGCTCCTGCAGAAACAGCAGTTGAGGCTCCAGCAGAACCAACACCGGCACCAGAACAGACTAATGAATAATAACACACTTAATATCAAAAGATTATGAAAAGAATTTTGATGGCATTGGCAGTGCTCCTGGCAGTCCAGGTGGCTGATGCACAGGTTAAGACTCCCGAGGCGGTAAAAAAAGCCATTGCTGCTGCAGAGACGGCATCGCAGGATGCAAAGAAGGCAACAAAGGTGGCGACATGGCTGAAACTTGCAACTGCATATATGGATGCATATAATGCTCCAGCCGGTGCAGCATGGCTTGGTGCTTCCAAGACAGAGCTGCAGCTTATCATGGGAAACGAGAAACCTCGTTCGGTTGAAAATGTGAATCTTGGTGGAGAGAATCTTACAAAGGAGGTTTACTCAAACAAGGAGTTCTATTTCAACGCCAATGGTCAGCTTGTAATGATCAATGTTACAAGACCGATAGTGGAAGATGCCCTTGAAGGCGCTCGTTCTGCATATGCGAAGGCATTTGAGGTGGATGCAAAGCAGTCTAAACTGAAGGATATCAATGCCGGACTTGAGAATGTTTCAAAGAAGTATCTTGATGAGGGTATGAACAAGTATACTCTCGGTGACTATGCAGCAGCGAGTGAACTTTTCGAGAAGGCAGCGGATGCGGCAGCAACAAAGCCTCTTGCAAAGGTTGACACTACCGCTCTCTATAATTCAGCATTCACTGCTTGGATGGTGAAGGATTATGCAAGAGCAAAGAAGCTTTTCGAGAAGTGTCTTGAGGTTGAATATTACTATGAGGATGGCGAGGTCTTCGCGAAGCTTGCAGACATCTATACAAATCTTGGTGAGAAGGAGGCTTCAAGAGACGTCCTCGAGCAGGGATTCCAGAAGTTCCCACAGAGCCAGAGCATCCTCATCGGTCTTATCAACTACTATCTGACCAATAACGAGGATCCTAACAGACTCTTCGAACTTATCTCCCTTGCAAAGAAGAACGAACCTAATAATGCTTCACTTTATTATGTAGAGGGTAACATTTATGTTGAACTCCGCAAAGCAGATACTGAAAAGGCTGACGAATATGTAGCCAAGGCAGTTGAAGCTTATGACGCTTGTGCGCAGATCAACCCTGAGTATGAGTTCGGTTATATCGGCAAGGGTATCATGTACTACAATATTGCTATCGAACTTCAGGAGAAGGCAGCAGCCGAGCTTGATGATGCCAAGTGGGTTCAACTCAACAAGCAGTTTGCAGAGGCACTCAAGAGTGCTCTTGAGCCATTTGAAAAGGCTTACAGCATCTCTAAAGATGACAGCATCAGAGTTAATATCGCAGAGTACCTCAAGAATATCTACTATCGCTTCTATAGCGACGGTCCTGAGTATGAAGCAGGATATAACAAATACAATGAGGTTGTAAAGACAGGCAAGCCGCTCTAATATGGCTGGTCAATAAAGAATAAGACCTGCGTCACAAATCTGTGGTGCAGGTCTTATTCTTTTATTTGTCTTTGTCAAATGCCTTGACGATTTTGGCTACGAGAGGATGTCGGACAATGTCTTCGTTCTTGAAGGTGATTGTCTTGATGCCCTTGATATTTTTTGTGAGTTCGATGCCTTTAAGTAGCCCCGAATCATTCCTGTTCGGAAGGTCAATCTGGCTGGCATCACCGGTTACTATGAACTTTGCGTCACATCCCATTCTGGTCAGGAACATTTTCAACTGGCCGAGGTTAGTGTTCTGAGCCTCATCGAGGATTACGCAAGCCCTGTCCAGAGTTCTACCCCTCATATATGCGAGCGGAGCGATCTGTATGGTGCCTTCTGCCATGAATTCCTGAAGTCTTTTTGCCGGAATCATATCGCCGAGGGCGTCATATAACGGCTGGAGATATGGGTCAAGCTTGTCTTTCAGGTCTCCGGGGAGAAAGCCGAGACGCTCTCCGGCTTCCACAGCAGGCCTTGTCAAGATGATCCTTTTGATTTCCCTGTTCTTCAATGCTCTGACTGCCAGCGCAATGGCAATATATGTCTTTCCGGTACCGGCCGGACCGACTGCAAATATAAGGTCATTCTCAAAATAAGCCTTCACCATCTCCTCCTGCGTCCTGTTGCGTGCCTTGATTGGCTTGCCTTCATTGCTGTGCACTATGATGGCGTCACCTTTGAACTGGTGTCTCTCCGGTGAAGCCTCTCCATCAAAGATGTCTTCTACATCATACGGTGTAATGGCGGTCTTATGCTGCCTTCTCTGCACCAGCATTTCCAGTTTTGTCTTGAAGTGCTCAATGTCGTCCTCGCATCCGTCAAGATAAATGTCTTGTCCACGCGCCACCACTTTCATGTTGGGGAAATAACTGCACAGCGCCTCCAGATTGCGGTTTGCCGCTCCATAGATCTCTATCGGATCGATTGCTTCAAGTCTGATTGTTTCTTTTGCCATATTGCGTTTACTCTTTCGTAATTCTTTATCATTTTGTCATATTCCCATGGACCGATCCATTTTTCCCTGCTGCCAAGATACTCTTTGACGGGCAGTACCGTGTATGATTTGTCAAAACCTCCCGGGCGTGAGCACCATAACCATTTGAATTCTATCGGTAGGACCGTTATGTCTCCGTTCGTTTCTCTGACGAGCCTGACCTCTGCCATGAGCCCGACCTGAGTGTTGGCTGCGCTCATGTTTGAGACGGCGTTGCCGAGAGAATATGCAACCTGTACGCCGTTGATTGTCTCGCTGTCCTGAACAACATGTGGATGAGTGCCGATGATCATGTCTGCTCCGTTTTCTATCAGCCACTGAGCCATCTCTCTCTGCTGGAGTGAATGCGTCAGTTCATATTCGTTACCCCAATGGGGCAGTACCAGTGTGAAATCACATTCGTCAGCCCGCTCAAGCGCAGCCTTGAGATCTGTCTTGTTGTTCATATAATTCACTTTCGGCCAATGCTGGTCCGCTCCAAGATTGGTGCCGTAGGTAAAATTGATGATGGCTATGCTGATGCCCTTGTGGTGGATTATCAGAGGATATGTCCTATCCCTGTCTTCCTGGTCACAGGCCAGTCCGCAGTATCGTATTCCGTATGTCTTGACGAGTTCCCTATATTTCTCGATGGTGCGGGCGGCACCTTTGCTCGCTTTGTCGAAAATGTGGTTGTTGGCGGCAAGGAATATGTCAAATCCGCAAGCGGCCAGATAGACGGCGAAGGAGTCTGGTGCGGAGAATGTCGGGTAGCCTGTGAAGGGACCGCCACCAAGGGTGAATTCCATGTTGGCTATTGCCAGGTCCGCTCCTGCTATCCTGTTCTGCAAATGCTTGAAATAGGAAGTGAAGTCATAGCCATGAGCACCTCTGTATGCGTTGTCAATCTGTTCTTTATGCATCATCATATCACCCATGATGCAAATGGTTACCGTGTCCGCCTTGAACATAGCTGCAGGCTTGGCCAGAAAGTCCGGTCTGAAATCGAACCTTACCTGTGCACTGCCGTATGAAAAGACGAAAAGCAGTATTGTGACTATGATAGCTTTTATTCGCATAATTCTATTCGCAAATATATCAAGATTTATTATTAAATTTGCACGAATATGCAATTTTGTGTTCGTATGAGAAAGATATTGATAGTGCTTTTGGGAGTTTCGCTTTTCGCTGTGACGGGATGCGACTTCTTCCGTCATTTGGCCGGGCGTCCGACAAGTGAGGAAATTGAAATCAGGAGGCTTGAAATTATTCGGGCCGAGCAGGCTGCCGAACAGGCCAGGCTTGATTCCATCAGAAGAGAGCAGAAGATAGCCGCCGACTCGCTTGCAGCTCTGGATTCCATAGCCCAATATGGTGGTACTATACTGAACCCGGCCAAGTTGGGTGGACTTTTTGCTACGAGACTGGAGGCCAGGTATTATGTTATTATCGGTGCTTTCCGCATGCGGACCAATGCAGAGCAACTTCTGCTCAAGGCAAAGGATGCCGGATACGAACCGGCACTGATCAGTTTCAATACAGGACTCATTGCAGTAGGCCTTTGCCCTTGCAATAATATTGTGGAGGCCAAGGATGCCCTGAAGAAGGTCAAGGCTGAGAAGTTCTGTCCGAAGGATGTGTGGGTACTCCTCAATGAGTAATATGATATGAATCGTCTGATAGCAGTCATATTCGTTTTTTCTATGTCGGTACTAACCTCTTACGGACAGTACAGGCAGGCTGATGCATACAAGGATATGTATGACAGCGAGACGGTTTCTTCGATGAAGAGTCATATCCGTGAACTGTCTGCTGCATCCATGGAAGGACGAAAAGCCGGATCGGAAGGGGAGAAGGCAGCTGCAGATTATGTCAGAAGCAAGTTCATTGAATATGGGGTCGATGTCATTTCTCCGGAGGGTGGCGATGTGTTCGGATTGAAGACGGAGTCAGGAGATACCTTGAACTCCCGCAATGTTGTCGGCTTTGTGCAGGGTTATGACAAGAATCTGCGCGACAAGTACATCGTCGTGGGAGCTAGACTTGACAACCTGGGAACCATGACCATGACTGTTGACGGACAGCAGGTGGAGAAAGTATATTTCGGAGCGAACGGCAATGCTTCAGGTGTGGCCATGATGCTTGAACTTGCCCGTATGGTCCGGACAAATTCCATTCTTTTCCGCAGGTCTGTCCTGTTTGTCGCATTCGGAGCCTCGACCAGGACTTATGCCGGCTCCTGGTATTTTCTAAACAGGTCGTTTTCAGATTCTGGCAGTATAGATGCCATGATAAATCTGGATATGGTCGGCACCGGATATAAGGGATTTTATGCATATACATCATCTAATGCGGATATGAATGCATTGTTGAGGACGCAGGAGAGTGAACTGCAGCCTATAATTCCAGTCCTCACGGCCGAAGAGCCATATCCTTCCGACCATAGAGCATTCTATTCCAAGGAGATACCTTCCGTAATGTTTACCACAGGTCGTTATCCAGAGCATAATACAGGCAAGGACACTCAAGGAATAATTGATTACCAGACAATGGAAAGAGAACTGGAATATGTGTTCAATTTCACAGTCGCTCTGGCCAATACGGAAATGACCCTGTCTTTCAAGGCATCCCAGGTGTCTCTCCCGAAGGGAAGCGATGATATTGTTTCGTTCTATGACTGTGACCAGAGGCCTTTGTTCTCAAATAATGCGGATCCGAGATATTTCTTGAAGGAATGGGTCTATCATTACCTCAGATATCCCCAGTCCGCAGTAAAGAATGGCATTCAGGGAACCGTCATGGTCCAGTTCGTCATAGAGAAGGATGGAAAGGTTTCCGATGTGCGTGTTGTCAAGGGAGTGGATCCCGAGCTTGACGATGAAGCTGTCAGAGTTATAAAGGCTTCTCCAAAGTGGAAGCCGGGAAAGATGGATGGAAACAGGGTAAGGGCAGCCTTGACGCTTCCTGTCGAGTTCCGTCTTGAAAAAAGGAACAAACCAAGTTTTGGAATCAAAAGATAAAAATATATACCTATGGATTACAATTTTAAGGAAATCGAAAGGAAGTGGCAGTCATTCTGGGCTGCCAATCAGACATTCAAGGCAGAGATTGATTCTGCAAAGCCGAAATATTATGTGCTTGACATGTTTCCGTATCCATCTGGAGCTGGTCTTCATGTAGGACATCCTCTCGGATATATTGCAAGTGATATATACAGCCGCTACAAGAGACTATGCGGATTCAACGTGCTTCATCCTATGGGATATGATGCATTCGGCCTTCCGGCAGAACAGTATGCCATCCAGACAGGCCAGCACCCTGCAGTGACCACCGAGAAGAACATTGCGCGTTACCGCGAGCAGATGGACCGCATCGGCTTCTCGTATGACTGGTCGCGTGAGGTGCGTACATGTGATCCTGGATACTATAAGTGGACACAGTGGGCATTCCTTCAGATGTTTGACAGCTGGTATGACAATGTACAGCAGAAGGCTCGTCCGATAGCAGAACTTGAGAAACTTTTCGCAGAAGGTGGCAGCTGTGCAGCTGATGCTGCCTGTGGTGAGGTGAAACCGTTCACTGCAGCTCAGTGGGCTGGCTTCTCTGATAAGGAAAAGGCTGCGGTTCTGATGCAGTATCGTATTGCATATCAGGGAGAAACATCGGTGAACTGGTGCCCTGCACTCGGTACTGTCCTGGCAAACGATGAAGTCAAGGAAGGATATTCTGTGCGTGGCGGTCATCCTGTAGAACAGAAGAAAATGACTCAGTGGCAGCTCCGCGTATCTGCATACGCGGGACGTCTGCTTGAGGATCTTGAGGACCTTGACTGGACAGATTCTCTCAAGGATATGCAGCGCAACTGGATCGGCAGGAGCCAGGGTGCAGAGATGGTATTCAAGGTAAGCAACGGCTCGCAGGAATATGATATGACTATCTTCACGACTCGTGCAGATACCGTGTTCGGAGTGACTTTCATGGTTCTTGCTCCTGAAAGCGAGTGGGTTGAGAAACTCACTACACCAGAGCAGAAGGAAGCAGTCGAGGAGTATCTTGCGCAGGCAAAGAAGAAGACCGAGCGTGAGAGAATGACTGAGACCAAGAAGGTTTCAGGTGTTTTCTCAGGTTCGTATGCTGTCAATCCTCTTACAGGTGACAAGGTGCCGGTATGGATTTCAGAGTATGTGCTTGCAGGATATGGTACAGGCGCAATTATGGCGGTACCTGCTCATGACAGCCGTGACTATGCTTTTGCAAAGCATTTCAATCTTCCGATTATCCCGCTTATCGAGGGATGTGATGTGAGCGAGTCAAGCTTTGATGCCAAGGAGGGAATAATGTGCAATTCGGGCTTCCTCAATGGAATGACTGTCAAGGATGCTATTCCTGCAGCAATAGAATATGTAGAGTCAAAGGGTATCGGACATAGGAAGATCAACTATCGTCTTCGTGACGCTATCTTCTCTCGTCAGAGATATTGGGGAGAACCGTTCCCAATGTACTTCAAGGACGGTATCGCTACACCGATGCCTTTCGATCAGCTTCCGCTTGAACTTCCGGAAGTGGATAAGTTCCTGCCGACCGAGACAGGTGAACCACCTCTGGGACGTGCCAAGGACTGGACGTATGACGGATATCCGATCGAGATGAGCACAATGCCTGGCTTTGCAGGCAGCAGCGCATACTATCTGCGTTATATGGATCCTCACAATGACAATGCTCTCGTAAGCACGGAAGCAGACGAGTATTGGAGGGATGTCGATCTGTATATCGGCGGTACGGAGCATGCTACAGGCCACCTTATCTACTCCCGTTTCTGGAACAAGTTCCTCTTTGACCTCGGATATGTGTGCGAGAAGGAGCCTTTCAGAAAACTTATCAATCAGGGTATGATCCAGGGCCGCTCGAACTTCGTATATCGTATCATCAATACAAATACATTCGTTTCTCTCGGACTCAAGGATCAGTATGAGACTACTGAAATCCATGTTGATGTAAACATAGTCCGCAACGACCGTCTTGACCTTGAGGCTTTCAAGGCATGGATGCCGGAGTTTGCGACAGCCGAGTTCATTCTCGAGGATGGTGAGTATATCTGCGGATGGGCAATTGAGAAGATGTCAAAGTCTATGTTCAATGTTGTGAATCCAGATATGATATGCGACAGTTATGGAGCTGATACTCTGCGACTTTATGAAATGTTCCTCGGTCCTCTCGAGCAGTCGAAGCCATGGGATACCAAGGGTATTGACGGTGTCCACAGATTCCTCCGCAAGGTATGGAGAATGTTCTATGACAGGGACAACCTGCTCCTTAACGATGAAAAGGCTACTCCTGAGGAACTTAAGGCCCTGCATAAGCTCATCGGCAAGGTGAAGTCTGATATTGAGGCATTCTCGTTCAATACGGCAGTCAGTGCATTCATGATTGCAGTGAATGAACTCACGGATCTCGGATGTAGCAAGAGGGAGATTCTTGAGCCGCTTGTGATCCTTCTTTCGCCGTTCGCCCCACATATCGCTGAGGAACTCTGGGAGATTCTCGGACACAATGAAAGTATCACATACGCAAGTTTCCCTGAATACATCGAGGCCTATACCATAGAGAATACATGCACTTATGCAGTGTCATTCAACGGTAAGACGCGCTTCACCGTAGATCTTCCACTTGATATGTCGCGTGAGGATGTAGATGCGCATGTGCGTGGTCTTGAACAGACAGCCAAGTATGTGGCAGGAGGCAATATCGTTAAAGTAATTGTTGTTCCTGGAAAGATTGTAAATATTGTAGTAAAATAATTGAAATGAAGACAAGTAAGGTTTTCAATGTCCTGTGGGATTACTTTCTCATGACTCTGGGTACACTGGTCTTTGTTATGGCGTGGACATCGTTCCTTCAGCCAAACAACCTCGCCAGTGGTGGATTGACAGGTCTGACGACAATTTTGGATTATGCCACAAAGGGGCTGATTCCGATGGATTTTACCTATGCCCTTCTGAATGTAATCCTTTTGGTCGCAGGATTTCTGTTCTTGGGTAAGGCGTTCGGTTTCAAGACAATTTATGTGATTGCCTTGTCGTCGCTTCTGTTCTGGCTTTTGCCGAAGTATTTCCCGGGACTGGAGGTCAGGGATCCCGAACTCACCAAACTTATGGTAGCTCTGATCGGTGGTACAATGGAATCTGTCGGTATCGGACTCATCCTTCTAAGGGGAGGCAGTACTGGCGGAACAGATATCGTTGCGATGATTCTGAACAAGTATTGGCCGATATCCCCAGGCAAGGTCTATCTTTATTCAGATGTGTTCATCGTAGCCAGCCTGCTTCTTATACCTGCGGAACAGGGAGGTGGTATTGTCAATATGATATATGCTTATGTGGTGATGCTTACATTCTCTTTCGGAGTTGATTATGTGGTTCTTGGGCAGAAATCATCAGTTCAGCTGCTGGTTTTTTCAAAGAGGTATAAGGAGATAGCAGACCATATAATATATGATGTCCAGCGTGGAGTTACAGCGCTCCAGTCCGTCGGCTGGTATTCACAGCAGGATAGCAAAGTTCTTCTTATCATCTTGAGAAAGAACGAGATGAATGAAGTCATCAATGAAATCAAAAGAATCGATAAGGATGCATTTGTGTCTGTATCTTCAGCCAACAGCGTGTATGGTGAGGGCTTTGAGGAGATCAAGACAGGTCTGAAGTTGAAAAAGAAATATAAGAAGAAACAATGAAAGAGGGAACCTTAAAATCCTCGGTATTGTCAACAGTCAAGGAGTATGTCTTGTTGACTCTTGGAGTGTTGTCGTATGCTCTGGGATGGTCCATATTCCTGCTTCCGCACAATCTGGTCGGAGGAGGCGTTTCCGGTTTCGCATCGATACTGTACTATGCCACCGGCTTTCCGATGGGATTGACATATCTCATCCTTAATGTGATATTGCTGATAGTCGGAACAAGGATTCTGGGAAAAGGTTTTGGCTTCAAGACGATATATGCAATAGGTATGACCGCGCTGATGTTGCAGGTCATGCCATCCATCATTCCTTATGAGATCGTAGAAGGGTTTTCATTTGACAACTCCAAACTGATATGCACATGTCTGGGAGGTCTGATTGCCGGCGTCGGTATCGGTCTGTCAATATCACAGGGCGGAAGCACCGGAGGTACGGATATTGTTGCTTTGCTTTGGTGCAAGTTCCGTCCGGCATCGCCAGGCAGGGTGATACTTCTGATAGATGTCGTGATTATCTTGTCTTCTCTGCTTTTCCCTTCGTTTGTGGAGCAGACGGTTACAGACGAGGTGACCGGCCAGGTGTCCAAGGTTACTGTTGCCTTGCCGTTTATTGAAAAACTTATGGTGGTGATCTATGGTCTGATACAGGTTGCGGTAAGCGGTTTCGCTGTTGATTTCTATCTCTCAGGAGCGAATCAGTCTGTTCAGGCTTTTATCTTTACCAAGAAGTCTCGTGAAATGGCGGATGCTATTGTGTTTGAGATGGGCAGAGGTGTGACCATGATACCTGCCAAGGGATGGTTTACCAAGGAGGAACGTGATGTCCTGATGGTAGTTACCAGAAAGACCGACCTGAACCTTCTTTTGCGTTATGTCAAGTCTATCGATCCTGATGCATTTCTGTCGATTTCATCTGTCATGGGTGTCTATGGACAGGGGTTTGATGCCATCAAGGTGAAGCCGGATAAAAAAAAGAACTCCGAAAAACATTAAAAAAAAGAAAAAACATAAAAAAAAGAAATTAATTTTTCTCAACCTCCTTTCTGACCCATTGAAAGGAGGTTTTTTCTATATTTTTGTTTTCCGTAAAATTTTAATCGTTTAGACTTTTATGGAAATACTTATGACTTCTGTGGTTGTGTTGATGCTGCTTTATCTCCTGTCGAAGCAGGTCATTGCGCACATCAGGGACGAACGCAGGCCTGACGATGTGAAGCTGAAAGTGATGTTGACATTGCTGGCTGAAATCATTCTTGCGATGCTCTTTCCTATAGCTGATGCAACTATGATGGAGACTGCATTTTTCCTGTCATTTAGCTTGGTCGGCCTATATTTCGCAACGCTTTCCTTTGTGCCTAAGGACTTGTCTTCGCGGATATTCACTGTCATCATCATCGTTGAGGGCTTTTATGCGATATATCGCTTCGTGTCTATATTTGCAGATATTCCTGTACCGTCTGAAATGTTCTTCCTTTATGGTATCATGACTGTCCCGTTGCTGATCATGATTGTCTATTCTGTATGTCTTTTCGCAAGAATCGCTGATATCAAATATGTCATGAGGATAGGCTCTGTATGGAATTCCGTGTGTGTCATAGTTGATGTGATTTACCTTGCCGTCCTGGTTGCCTATACCTGGGTTTGCGCAGTCGTAGTCATTCATTCCGGCACTGCGTCCGTCCCGCTTATGATCGTGTTTGCGGTTCTGATGATCAGTATCCAGATGGCTCTGACGGTAAGGTTGGAGGCATCATCGCTGTTTGTGGTATGGACGCGACATGAACGGAGGATCGTAGAGTCCATGAGGCTTACCAATGCGGATATGAACGCAGAGACTCCCGGTTCGGAGGCTTTGTATAGGAATATCTATGACCGTGTGCTGGAATACTTCGAGCGCAGCAGGCCTTATCTTAATCCGGACCTTACGATAAACGATATTGTGAATGCCCTTTTTACCAATAAGGTCTATATATCCAAGGCAATATGTGCTTATACCGGCCGGAATTTCTGCCAGTTCGTGAACTATTACAGGATATCATACGCTGTGGACCTGTTTCGGAGCAACCCGAGTCTGAAAGTTGTCGATATCTCTACCAAGTCGGGGTTCAATTCTTCAGTTTCGTTCACGATGGCATTCCGGCTGTTCATGAATGAGAAACCGAGCGAATGGTTCAGGCGTGAGAGGGCAGTGTTGCAGAAGCAAAAAGGCCGCAATAGTCGTTAATGTTCTTCTGAAAATCATTATATTTGCGCGATAAATTTTTGATTATGGCAGACGAGAAGATTATTTTTTCAATGAATGGTGTGGGAAAGATTCTCCCGCATAACAATAGAGTGATTCTGAAGGATATATACCTGTCCTTCTTTTATGGTGCGAAGATCGGTATCG
The DNA here is from genome assembly GCA_045127685.1 of Candidatus Cryptobacteroides sp. GTDB lineage: Bacteria > Bacteroidota > Bacteroidia > Bacteroidales > UBA932 > Cryptobacteroides. The sequence goes on along the minus strand of JBGVQP010000028.1, from coordinate 66,771 downwards.
TGGGTCTCAACGGCTCAGGTAAGTCTACTTTGATGAAGATTATCGCCGGTATAGAGAAGGGATATCAGGGTGAGGTCGTATGGGCTCCCGGTTATTCGGTGGGATACCTTGAGCAGGAGCCTCAGATGGATCCTGACAAGACAGTCATGGAGGTCGTTCAGGAAGGTGTCCAGGAAGTTATGGATATCCTCAAGGAGTACGAAGAGGTGAACATGAAGTTCTGCGAGCCAATGTCTGACGATGAGATGACCGCTCTTATCGAGCGTCAGGGAGAACTTACTGAAATGATAGAGAACTGCGGAGGATGGGAGATTGACTCGAAACTTGAAAGAGCGATGGATGCTCTTCAGTGCCCTCCGTCTGATGCGCTTGTAAGCACCCTCAGTGGTGGTGAGCGTCGTCGTGTTGCTCTCTGCCGCCTCCTTCTGCGTCAGCCTGATGTGCTTCTTCTTGACGAGCCTACCAACCACCTTGATACCGAGAGTATCCAGTGGCTCGAGGCCCATCTCCAGCAGTATAAGGGTACTGTCATAGCAGTTACCCACGACCGTTACTTCCTTGATAATGTGGCTGGATGGATTCTTGAACTTGACCGTGGCGAGGGTATTCCATGGAAGGGTAACTATTCTTCATGGCTTGATCAGAAGAGTACCCGTCTGGCACAGGAAGAGAAGCAGGAAAGCAAGCGCCGCAAGGCACTCGAAAGAGAGTTGGAGTGGGTACGTATGGCTCCAAAGGCGCGTCAGGCCAAGTCCAAGGCTCGTCTGGGTGCTTATGAGAAACTTGCTGCGGATGATGGTCGCGAAAAAGAGGCTAAACTGGAAATCTATATCCCTAACGGCCCAAGGCTTGGAAACAAGGTCATCGAGTTCAAGAATGTCTCGAAGGCTTATGGCGATAAGCTCTTGTATGAAAACCTCGATTTCGTTCTTCCTCCTGCAGGTATCGTGGGTGTGATTGGTCCAAACGGAGCCGGTAAGACAACGCTTTTCCGTTTGATTATGGGCCTCGATACTCCTGATACAGGTGAGATAACAATCGGTGAGACAGTGAAGCTTGCTTATGTGGATCAGCAGCATCGCAGCATTGATCCGGACAAGACTGTATATGAGACTATTGCAGAGAACTCCGAGTTTGTGAAACTTGGCAAGAGAGAAGTGAATGCGCGTGCATATGTGTCACGTTTCAACTTCTCAGGTGCAGATCAGGAGAAGCTCTGCGGCATCCTTTCCGGCGGTGAGAGAAACCGTCTCCACCTGGCTCTGACTCTGAAGGATGAAGGAAATGTCCTCCTGCTTGACGAGCCTACCAACGATGTGGATGTAAACACCATCCGTGCTCTCGAGGAAGGTCTTGAGAACTTCGCGGGATGTGCCGTGGTCATCTCCCATGACCGTTGGTTCCTTGACCGTATCGCAACACATATTCTTGCATTCGAGGGTGATTCCCAGGTTTATTTCTTCGAGGGAACTTACTCGGAGTATGAAGAGAACAAGAAGAGACGTCTTGGAAACGAGGAGCCGAAGAGGTTCAAGTATAAGAAGTTGATGGAGTAGTACCATACTAATAAAGCCGATCCTTTTGGGGCGGCTTTTTTTGTGCTGCATTTAGTTTGTAATATAGTTAGAAAATTTATATCTTTACAAGATGTTGCATTTGCTTGTAAAAATAGAACCAATAAATTATAAACACTATGAAGAAAACACAAAAAGACTATCTCACGCCTCAGGCAGAGGTACTTGAGATGCACTGCTCTCAGAGCGTGATGACACAATCCTTCACTCTGAAGGAACTACAGGAAGATAATTCCGATAACGATTTCTTTAACTTCTAAACTTGCAGGATTATGAAAAAGATATTGAAATATGCAACTGTTTTGGCAGCAATACTTCCTGTTTCATGTAACAAGGATCTCGCAACTCCGGAAGTTGCTCCGGAGGCAAAGACAGTAAAGGTAACTATGGCTTCTGTAGGAGACGCCGTGTCTAAGGTGTTGCTTAATGGAAACAGCTTTGAATGGGAAGAAGGAGATCAGGCAATCTTCCGTTTTTCTAACACAACATATGACGACGCTAAAATGGGTAATGTCTTGACGGCCTCCGGAGCAGGAAGTGCCGTGACGTTCACAGGAAACATATCAGGTATCTCTTTGAGATCAGACGGAACAGTTGAAAATGTATATGCTTATTATTCAAAAAATGGCGCCTTTTGGGCCAATAATTCTGTCTATCGTGCCCATGCAGTAGCAAATGTTCAGACTGGCCGTATGGAGGATCTTGACGAACATGTGCTATATGCTTCATATATTCCGACATCCAAAATAAAATCAACAAAAGATGAAAATAATGATATTACATCAATAAGTTTCAATGCTGAGATGACTCCTTATTTCTCGATAGTCAAAATGAATGTACCTCAGAGTTTAAACTTGAATAGAATTGTGATGAACTCAGCGACAGATATAGCAGGTTTTATACTTGTTCGTCCTCAGACTGAAGCCTCGGCTATGGGCTCAGGCACTGCACAAAATGTCAATCGAACATCAACAAGTACAACAGGTAGTACGGCATCGATTGATAGGAAACACTATAAGACAATTACAATAGAACAAGGAGGGAATGTTATTTCCGGTGATGTGTATTTTGTAATTCTGCCTGATAAGTTTGATAAAGTTACAACTAAACGATATTATTGCTCAGCGGAATCTCTCAAATTTACTTTCACTTCTGGTGAAAAGACTGTTGACTATGAAGCTAAACTCAATGACTTTATTTTTATGGGAGATTTGAAAGATCTCGGAAAGATTCCTGCAGATATTATGGATTCCAAATTGCCAAAAGTTGATGCAGGACAGATATCCCTGATTAATGGAGATGGCAGTTATAAAGTTACGATTAAAGATCCAAATGAATCTTGTGAATATTACTATGAAGTTGGATCTTCTAAAGGCGATTGTCCTGTGCCTACAGTTAATTCGCAGAAGCTTAATATTGAGGATGGACTTCCACTTTCTATATCTGCTTCTTCAGAAACTTATTTTATCCGAATTCTTGCACATACTGAAGATCCAACCTGTCGTGATGTTATCTTGAGTGCATATTTGAAAAACTGGAAAATGAATTCTTCTTGTCCTGTTGGAGTGTTGTTAGCTAGTGCTCATAATGGTACAGTGTTAACAAATGTAGGAGATGAGATAATGACTTCAGATGGTTTAGCAGTTTATAGGAGAGTTGAAGGAGGCTTCGGCTTTGATTCATCTGAAAAGCATATTGAGGCAACAAATGCAGTCATGTTGAATATGTTGACAACGTACATAACAACAAAGACTTACATACATTTATGTTGCTCAAATTTTTACGGTATCTCCTCTGGAACAACATTAGGTTTTAAATTATGGTACAATAATACTTCACGTACGTCCAATCATAATGGTACAGCAAATACTTCTTATAGCATAAAGAGAGAAGAATCAATGACAAGTGAGGATGCAAGAGCTGTTTCATTCTCGTGGGATTTAGGCAGTATGAATGCTCATGAGAAAGTAGCTTTCATTGGTGACGGAAAGGTTATGTATTATAACTTGGCCATGCTCGAAGTACTTTAATCTTTGATCGTCCCGCAGAAATGTGCTTGTTTTTGCGGGACGATGGTACGAAATAATCAAATTGAACGAAAATCAGGCAGTGTCCCGCAAGAATAAGGTGTTTTTTGCGGGACGTGTTTGCCAGATGAATCAAACCCTAACTTAATACACTGACTATGAGGGGAAAATATTTTCTCGCATCGATTTCTTGCGCCCTGGCTCTGGCTTCATGTGATTTTCAGCAGGAGTTTGGCATTGCAGGCGGGAAAGAGTATGGCGAAATGGAGATAACAGTAAAGGCAAGTGCTGCGGATGAAATTTCGCACACACTCGGTGGACTGTGGAAAAGTGGCGATGCCTTGAAGATGCGTCTTGACGGAGACATGTATGAAGGCACGGATGATTGCTTGACAATGGGGGCGGCTTCTGAAGGCTCGACTGATGTGTTGTTCACAGGTATGCTGCCCTCATATCGTGATAGTGATAACGCTTTCTTGTATTTCTCGACAGGAGGCAAGTTTTCTTCTACCGGATATGTCAAGAACATAGCAGCCTCTCAGAGTGGCAGAATAGAAGATGTGCTTGACAATGTACTTTATTATTCATGGGCCAGGAGGGATGCAATAAAGATCAGTGCTGACGGGAAATCATTGGGAATCAGCACGAAAATGTCTCCGATGGCTGCCGTGTTGAAGATCAATGTACCTGTAGAACTTCAGGCTCGTAATGTAAGGATAAAGGCTTCCTCTCCGATTGCCGGAACTCTTACAGTCAATCCACAGATGGGTTGGGGAGGTTTAGGTGAGAATGCTCTGCTGAATGTCCATGGTCAGGAGGATGTTATTGTCATAGACCGTGAGAATCCAGTAAATGGCGATTTGTATGTAGTTGTCATGCCGGACTATTTTGATCCGGTCAGTAATGCATATTGCAGCTCTGCACAGACGCTCACTTTCAGTTGCGATTATTATGAGGGCGATCTCGCAAAGCGTTACGTCCTGAATGACTACATGGCATGTGGCTCGGTTACTGATCTTGGGGCGCTTCCGATGCCGACACCGAAGATTCCGGTTGAGGGAGGAACAATCCGTATGATGCCAGATGCAACTCTGACTATCGGAATTGCCGATGCAAATCCAGACTGTGAGTACTATTATGAAGTAGGTACAAGTGCTTCCGATTGCGCAACACCTACTGTCAATTCTACCAAATTTGATCCTGAAGCAGGATTCGCTCCTGAAATCACCGGGCATTTTGACAGATACTATATCAAGATTCTTGCAAATCCTCTGGATACTGATTATAAGGGAGTTGTCCTGACAGCCTCCCTGCGTAACTGGAAATTCCAGGATGGCTGCCCGGTTGATGAGATAATATCAGAAATTGCAGCAGGAACCAAACTCACCAAGGCAGGCCAAAAGGAAATGACTTCTCATGGTCTTGAAATCTATAGGAACCAGGACAACGCTTTGACCGACTATGAGGCTCCGGTAAACCGTATTGCTTTTACAACAGCCCGTGTTCAGATAAATGCTATTACTGAATACGCTTCAGATGCATGGATAGGTTTCTTTGTGGACAAGAACATCAGTGTCAAGGCAGGAGGAGCCAGAGGTTATAGATTCTACTATAACAATAGTCAGAATACGACTGGCTATTGGACGACGTCTGTTACATCAGCTGGTACAACCGCTGACAGATATAATATGTGTCTGCATCTGACAGAGATATTCAAGGATGAAGGCATAAAGGCCGGAGATAAGTTCGGACTTCGCGGCGATGGAAAGCATGTCCTTTATGGTATTGCTCTTCTGGAAGTACTTTAAATAAATATCAGATGAGAAGTACACTTATTCCATCACTTGTGATCTTGGCATTTTTATTCTGCTCTTGCTCGAAGGAACATGAGCAGGAAACCGTTCCTGGTGGAGAGTCTACAGGAATCGATGCAGTCATGACAACGTCACCGACGCAGTGGACAATTTCTGACAAGGTCAGGATGCGGTGGGACGGGGTTTCGTATCAGTCTGCTCAGACGTGTGAGTCACTACAGAAGGAGGAAGGCGGATATTGCGGCAAGATATCGGGATATCACAGCGGCAAGGAACTTTTTGTTTTTGCTGCATCTGATGGAGACTTTGTCAACAAGAACTCTGTAGCATTCAGAACCGAGGTCCCCGCCATGCAGTCGGGGCGAATTGAAAATACGCTTTTCTATTCGGAAATCTTCCCAGATCAGATCCTTTTGAATCAATCTGGTGATAAGGTGACGAGTATTGAATTCAATGCAGATCTGTCACCATTCTTTGCTGTGCTGAAGATGACAATCCCGAAGTCTTTTGGCTTTACTCAGTTGAGGGTTCAGGCAGAGTCTGCCATTGCCGGCACAGTGCAGCTGTGTCCTGACAAGACCTGGGGTACAATAGGTTCTTCAGGTTTTATGTACAGGCCTACTGGAACGCATATGAATCAGAGCACAACAGTTACAGTTTCAGATAATGGCAACGTTCTTGCAGACGATGTGTATGTTGTTCTGTTGCCGGATGCCTATGACTCTCAGGCAGCTGAGTACTATTGCTCAACCCAGTCACTTAAGTTTATCCTTAAGGGAGAAGCCGGTGAATTCACTTTCGAAAAGTCAATTGAAGACAAGATCTATCGTTCAGAACTCCACGATGCCGGATCGATTATATCTATTGATGTTGCTCTCAAGGTACAGGATTGTCTCAGGACTCCGGCGGTGGTTCTTGATTCCGCTCTTGTGGCGAATTCCATCATGCAGGGCGCAGAGTATTATTTTGTAACCGGTACTGCTGGCTTTGATGATATGCCGGATCCTACAGATACAGATTCCAGACTTACTTCTGCCGGCATCACTGTACCTGTACAGAATAAGTCTGACCGTCTTTATGTCAAGGTACTTGGAAGGAGTGAGGGATGTGAAGATGTGTATCTCAAGGCACTTGTACGCAATTGGAAATTTGATGTCAATTATATTGCCCCACAGGAACTTGTCAGCGAATATGACGGTCTCAAACTTAGTCTTGGCAGCAATTTCAGTAATGAACTATGCACGGATGCACGTATCGGCTACCTTGGTGTTACTAAGGGAAAGGCTGAGATTGTACCGGAACTTTCCGGTTCAGGATGGCTCAATGCCAATTTTTTCAGCGGAAGCTTCGGAACGACTTTCTGGATGTATCAGAACGGGAAACAACTATACAGGATCGATATGCCTGAAAAGACATATTATTCCGACAACGATATAATCAAGTCGGTAGGTCTTTCCTCCCTTGACCGGTCTGATGCTCTTTCATGTGAGTGGTCTTACAGGCTATGGCTCAGAAATATGATTCTTCTTGAGCAGACCGTGTATACCCCGGAACAACACGAGGGGGACATATCTATAGAAGATTTTGAAGGAAATATAAATTATAACTAATGGCTATGACCAGAAATATATTAGTGTTCCTTGCATCAGCATGTATGCTATACTCTTGTATAGGTGCTGATGTGTCGGAAAACAGAACAATCCTGTCTTCAGATCAGGAGAATGTGACTGCACAGGCGGAGTTCGCTTCCCAAGGTGACAATGTCCGGACTGTCGTAATCCGCTCGAACCGCAGTTGGTTCGCTCATCTTGATGATCTTGACCATCCGGTAGATCCGTCCGATCCTGATTCTCATGTGAATTGGGCGACTCTTTCAGTTGAGCGTCATCAGAATCTCACCAATACGACAGATGAAACCGAGATCGTCATCACATTCAATGAGAATTATTCTCCGAATGCTATCAATGGCGCTCTTAATATCTGGTGTGAGGGAAGGATTATGCACAGCATACCGGTGACTCAGGCCGGACGTGTGTATCATGTTTCGGCACGTACCGATGTTGACAAGGCAAAATGCGATAGTGATGTAGTGCCTGTTAATGTAGATTGCAATACGAAGTGGACGGCAAGGGTTTCTGATGATTCTACGGCAGATGTGCTGCTTGAAACTGAAACAGGAAACGGCTCAGGCACAGTTAATCTTATATTCGGTGAGAATTTCTCACAGACAGAGGAACTGACGGCGAAGATTGTCTTTTCTGCCAAAGGTTGTGAAGATTTTGTGCTGACAATATCCCAGAGTAGAGCAGTGCCTTATGTATATGTGCTGCCTGAGTATGACGGCAGAGTTCTTGGCGGAGAATGTCAGGCGTCGTTGAAAATCCGCTCAAATGCAGACTGGACTGCAGAAGTGGTAGAGTCTCAGTTTGGAGACTTTACCATCATCAATCCAAACGGAACAAAGGGTACTTCAGAGCCTCAGGAAGTGAAAGTATCCTTCAGTGCAAATGATTCCGGAGATCCGTTCAATATCAAGACTGCGAAGGTGAAATTTACAGCAGCAGGAATGGAGAAGCCGGTGGTTTATGAATTCAGGCAGAGGGGAGTGCTTACAGTATCTTTTGAGGATATGACGGCGTTCACTCCGGAAATACCGAATACCCTGGTCAGCGCTTCCGGTCAGCCTACCAACATGAGCCGCCCGGACCGTATCAACACAGATGTTGACCAGTTTGTATATACAGACGGGCACTATTCTGTCACTCTTGAAATGTCTCAATACATCAGATATGATTCGTCTTCTAAATCGCTTTATGTGATGGGTGCCGGCAAGATCCCTTATGTGAAGTTTTCTGGAATCGAAGGGCTTACGATTGCTGAAGTATCTGTCGGATGTACCAAGGAAGGCTGGTTTTCAGGCAATATAGTATCAGATGACCATGTCCTGGCCAATGCTGATAAGAAGACAACGGAATATACCAGTCTGATAGAACAGACTTCGTGGCAGACACCAGCGGTAGGTGGACTTCACTATCTTGATTTTGATCTCAGCCAGAGCAGTATTGCAGAAGGAGAGGGATGTACTCTCAGGACGAGCAGCAAGAATGGTACGAATGATACATCCAAAAAGACCAAGATGTATATAAGGACCGTAACCTTCAAATATTTGTAAGCTGATGAAAAGGTTTTTTACAGCAGCATTACTGCTCGTATCGGCAGCGCTGCATGCACATAATACAGTTACGGATACATTAGGCTTCTCGACTTCGGCTGCCGGAAATGTCGCAGAACTGCTTCGAGGCCGGATTTCCAATGTGAGGGTATCTTCAATTGACGGCAATCCGGTGGGTGGAGTCAATGTGAACATAAGAGGAATAAATTCCCTCAGAAGTGATAACCAGCCGTTATGGATTATAGACGGAGTTATGCTTTCAACCGACCTTAACCAGAATCTGGATGCCTTCTGGCAGTATGGAGAGCAAAGCTATACGGCTCCCCTTAATCCTCTTGCTTTTCTGAATGCCAATGAGATAGAAAGTATAGAGGTGTTGAAGGATGTTACCGCTACAGCACTGTATGGCACTCTGGGAGCAAACGGAGTCGTAATCGTAAAGACCAGGATGCCTTCTTCTGGTGAAAGAAACTTTATCTGGAATTCTGATTTCGGTTATAACGGAGGTTTCAATACCAACCATTATGCTGCCCTTCAGGGAACGGCAGACAAGACCGCTTATAATATGTCCTTGTCTTACAGACGAATAGACAGCGCTCTTAAGAGGAATCATAGCGATTACGGTCTCTTCAAGGGTAATTTCCAGACCAAGGCTAATAAAGTTGTATGGTTCGGTTTCAATGCGCTTCTGGGTATGGGTATGTCTGAATCACCGACTGGTGTCACTTATCTGGGACGGCCGTCACTCACTCTTGGAATGAGGGATGAATCTTTGTCTTCATTCACATCCGCGCAGACATGGATTTCTGATTACGATGATAAGACAAACGATTACAGGGCCCTTCTTGGCGGCTGGTTGAGATTCAATTTCGGCAATTTTGTCCACATGAAGTTTAATGTAGGACTTGATCTGCAGAATAACTCACGCAGTATATGGTATGGCCGTGGAACAGAGTTCGGAGTCCCTTCAGCAGATAACTTTTATGGAGGAGCAGCTGCAAACCTAGTTTCATTCCTTACCAACTATACTGCCTCTGCGGAAGTCAACTTCAGCAAATATTTTGCGGTACACCATTATTTCAGTGCCAGACTCTTTGCCGAATATATCGGCAACAACAATAAGTTCAACACTTTGAACGGAATCAATTTCGTCTCGGAGGAACTACGTGCAAACGGTCTTCGCATAGGAGCATATGACCTTAAGATTCATAAGTTCATAAGACGATACAATCACTTCGGAGGTTATCTGAATCTTGCTTACAACTACAAGGGTATTGTCAATGCCAATGCCGTATGCAGGGTAGATTATTCTCCAAAGTACTGTGCTGAGGAGATAAATTATTATCCTGCCGGAAATCTGATGATTGATTTGAGGAAAGCCTTCTTCCCGACAAATAATAAAGTCTCTACATTGCAGCTCAAGGGCGGATGGGGAGTCAGCGGTCTTGAAAAGTATGTTCCCTATGAACTTTTCGGTAATTATCTTTCAAGCAGCTGGTTCGAGCCGGAGAAAGGTACGACTACTTTCTATGATGGTCTTGATAAGCTAAGGACATCAGAATGGACGATTGGGTTGGAGATGGGCTTCCTTTCGGACAGAATCATGTTTGGTGCCGGATTTTATGACCGCTCTACAGACGATATCTTCGTGATGTATCAGCTTGGAAGGTTACCTGAGGGTGCCACTGATAACTATTGGGTATGGGGCGGATGCGACAAGGTGTTTGAGAGAAAGAGTATTATCAGGAATCAGGGTGTTGAGTTCGATCTGTCTGCGGATATAATCCGTAATAGGTATTGGAAATGGAGCGTAAGTGCAAATGTCGCTTATAATGCCAATGCTGTAATGTCTTCAAATCCGGAAGATTTCAACGGAAGAGTTGTTGGAAGTGATGTTTATTGTACATGTAATGCCCGTAACCTGCCTGTAAGCAGCCTTTACGGATACATGTCTGACAGGGATGGTAATTATATCGATATTACAGGAGAGGGACGCATAGACGATGCAGACAAGGTCGTTCTAGGTAATACTGTTCCGCTTTATTATGGTAGCTTGCAGACTACTCTCAATTGGAAGGACCTGAGTCTTAATGTGATGCTGGATGGAGCAGGCGGGCATAATGTGGCCAATGCAAATGCTCTTGTCAAGGACGGGGCTACAGATACAGAAGGAAAGATTTGTCTTTCAACAAAATACGTGGAAAGAGCAGATTACCTGCGCTTGTCTCAGGTGGGAGTCAGATACGATATCCCGCTAAAGTCAAAGGTTATCAAGGGCATGTCCGTCAGGCTTAGTGCACACAACCTGCTGACTCTGACTCCTTACAGCGGATGGAATCCAGATGTGAACTGTTTCGGAGCAAGCGCTCTGACAGGAGGTCTGGATTATGGTTCATATCCATTTATGCGTATGTATATTCTTGGTTTCAATATTAAATTCTAATGATGTCGGTTATGAAAAGGATAATAGGTATATTCTGTCTTGCGTTGATCGGCATCACTGCCATGGCGCAGAATATCACAGTAAAGGGAACTGTCAAGGACTCCAAGGACGAGCCTCTGATAGGAGTTGCTGTTATGCTTGAAGGCAATTCAAAGATTGGTACAGTTACTGATGCTGATGGTAATTATCAGATTACCCTGCCTGCGGGCAAGGGCCAGAAGTTGTTGTTCAGCAGTATAGGATACAAGGATAAGACAGTAGAACTGGCCGGAAGGGCAGTGGTTGATGTGGTTCTTGAGGACGACTCGACTGTGCTTGAAGAGACGGTTGTTGTCGGATATGGAGCTATGAGACGCTCAGACCTTACAGGTTCTCTTACTTCTGTCAAGATAGATGATGATAAGGCCGCTAAGAGCGCATCTCTTGATCAGATGCTTGAAGGAAGGGCTGCTGGTGTCCAGGTACTTTCATCCAGCAGCAGTCCGGATGCGGGTGTGACAATCCGCGTCAGAGGTATTGCATCATTTTCCGGTAACACAGACCCTCTTTATGTTGTTGACGGCGTCATTGTAGAAGGTTCAGCCCAGTCGGTAACCACAATGTCAGTGGGCTCATTCAGTAATGCGGTGGAGACAACTAATGGACTTGCAGGTATCAATCCGCAGGATATCGCTTCTATCGAAATCCTCAAGGATGCATCGGCAACTGCTATTTATGGTTCACAAGGTGCAAACGGCGTGGTACTTATCACTACAAAGTCGGCAAGCAAGGATGTACCGGTGGTGAGGTTCAATTCAGGTGTGACTGTTTCCGCCTCTGGCTCTCGTATTGATATGATGGATTTTGATGATTATGTGGACTATCTTGCATATCATGCTCAGACGCAGAAGAATGCGCAGACTGTGATGTCCCAGATCTACACTGATCCCGAAAACAGGGATGGGCTCAAAGTCACACCGGTTGACTGGCAGGATTATGTGACCAGAACTGCAGTAAGCCAGAGATACTATCTTTCGATATCCGGAAGGCCGAAGCAGACAAGTTATTTCTTCTCGCTCGGTTATAACCATAGCGAGGGAGTGATCAAACGTACAAATTCAGACAATATCACTGCAAGTCTAAGACTCCAGAAGAATATTTCAAGGAATCTTGTAGTGATGTTCAAGACTAATTTCGGCTATACGAAATCAGACCTTGTAACAGGTTCTGTCAGTGGAGGAAATGTGACATCACGTAGTTCCGTACTTCGTTCGACGATGCGTTCGAAGCCACTGGTTTACAGGGATCCCAATTCAAATATAGAGAACGAGTCAATGACAGACAACGACTCGGAAATGATGTATGGCCCTGACCGACTGCTTGCAGGTACCAACAATACTTCCCAGCGTTTCCGTGTCATACCTTCTCTTACAGTTGACTGGAAGATAACTCCATGGCTGACGTTCAAGTCTGCATTCGGAGGTGAACTCAATACAGAAGAGCGTATAAAGACTCGAGAGGAAAGAATTTCTGTAGGTAACGGAAATCTGGCAGGTGTCGGTGACGGAAAAGGTGCCAAGTTTAATTTTGACAATACACTGACAGCGAAGAAGTCATGGAAGAAGCATAATATGACAGTTACTGTCGGACAGTCTTCATCTATGAATACCTATTCTTCCGAGTCAGTTTCCGGATGGAATCTTCCTCAGAAATATGCTTACGAGAAAGATATAAACAATGCGATTTCAGATTACTCCCAGATAGATGCCTTCACAAGGAGCCGTTCGACTCTCCTGTCTTTTTTTGCACGTGGCATTTATAATTATGCTGACCGCTATATCCTCACAGCGACAGCCAGGTATGATGGTTCAAGCAAGTTCCAGGGAAAGAACAAATGGGGATTCTTCCCGTCTCTTTCATTCGCATGGCGCCTTACCGGCGAACCTTGGTTCAACGTGCCTGTGATCTCAAATGCAAAACTGCGTCTAGGATGGGGACAGGTGGGCAATCAGGCAATCAGCAATTACCAGACAACAAGGACATTCGCTTCGTCTATGTTAGGAAGCCATATAAACGCTTCCGGTAAGGAAACAGTTGTGTATCAGAGCAATCTCAACAACCCTGCTCTGAAATGGGAGACATCTGATCAGCTGAATCTTGGTCTGGACTTGAGCCTTTGGAGAGGACGCTTTACTCTGACCGTAGATGCCTACAGCAAGAAAACACGAGATCTGCTCCAGAGCAAGAATGTCGCGATTTCAACAGGTATTGCGTCGATGTATGTGAATGAAGGTGTAATCCGTAATGATGGTCTCGAAATTACGGTTGAAGGTGTACCTGTCAAGCGTGGCTCCCTGGAATGGATTGTAGGTGGAAATATATCTTTCAATAGGAATACGGTCGTGAATATCGGCTCGACAGGTGACCGTAGCAAGCTTTTCCTGGATTGGACATCCCCTGCACGTGATTGCCGTTATTTCTATGGAAGTGCGATGCAGACAAGTGGAGACACCAATCCTCTCAATATCTTTATCGAGGGCCAGCCGATGGGACTCTTTTACGGGTACAAGATGGATGGTATAGTGCAGACGGGAGAAACTGATGTTCCGGGATTCTCATCGGATGAGAAGCGTAAGCCGGGACAGATAAAGTATAAGGATCTGAATGGTAACGGATATATTGATGTAGGAGACAGGACGATAATCGGTAATCCTCTTCCTTTGTTCACTTATGGTTTCAATACATCGCTGTCATATCGTGGATTTACTTTGGCTGTTGCATTCAACGGAGCCTATGGTTTCGATATATTCAATATGAACAATATTCAGGATTACGAGACGACCTATGAAAAGAATGCGCGCAGGGTTGCAGTGAAGAATGCCTGGAGTGAGACGAATCCAAGTAACCAATGGCCGGCATTAGGTGAAGTTGATACGCATTTTTCTGACAGATATGTCGAGGATGGGTCGTATCTGAGACTTTCGGACCTTGCATTGAGTTATAATGTGCCACTGAATAAGAAGAACAAGGTACTCCATGGACTGAATGTGGGGCTGTCAGCGGGCAATCTTGTGGTCTGGACGAAATACTCAGGATATAGTCCTTTCAGTAATTCATTCGGTTCAAATGTGAAAAGAATGGGTGTGGATCTGAACTCTGCACCATATCCGAAATCTGTAAGTGTTGACCTTAAATTTACGTTCTAAGATGAAAAACAAATATATACTGTCATTGTGCGCAGTTGCATTGATTCTGTGTCAGGGATGCGCAGACTTTCTTGCAGAGAAGAATCCTGTGGGAAGAAACGACATATATCTGACAGAAAACGACCTTGAAGCAGCAGTAGAAGGCGTCTTCGCAGGATTTTCATATGGAAACGGGGTGACAGGAGAGTCGAATGAGGCTTTTCCTATAGCCTCAGGTCTGGTGCATTGGGGAAAATCCTCATCCCGTCTTAGCAGCAATAAGTGGCTCAGTGCCCTTAAGTTTGTCCAGTATGCATCGAATGACTGGAACGGACGATATTTCCGTTCATTATATACTCCGGTCTTCAGAGCCAATGCTTTGATTGCTGCATTGGAAAAGTCTCCTGTGGATCAAGAGTATAAACTTGCCATAGAAGCAGAAGCAAGATTCTATCGTGCCGTTGCCTATTTTTCGGCAGTGCGAATCTGGGGTGACCTGCCATTGCGTCTGGAAGAAGTGTCAGTCGAGAATTCATCTGCAAAACCAAGGGCTCCGTATTATGATGTGTATGCGCAGATTGTGGAAGATCTAGAGTTTGCAGAAGCCAATATGAGGACTCCTGCACAGGTTGAGGCAATTTCAACTGGTATAGTACGTCCGAACAAGTTCGCAGCAACAGCATACTTATCCAGTGTGTATGTGACTATAGGCTCTCTGATGGCTTCACCAGATGATAATTTCTGGGATCCTTCAAAGGAAGGCAGAAAGCCGGATTTCAGCGCAATCGGAGTAGAAACTGCTGAAGATGCTTATTATAAGGCTCTTTCTTATGCAGAGGCTCTCTTGCCGGAAAGTCCGACACGGGATGCAGACTGTCAGTATCGTCTTTTGACCAAATTCGGTGATCTTTTCGAATATGACGATGCTTTTGCACGTGATGGTTATACTTCTTGGGAACATCCTGAGCAGGTGCTGGTGTTCCCGGTGACCGTCAATGGAGATGCAAAGTGCGGACATGCACAGTATCAGTTACCCCAGTATCCGGCAGGAACAATCACTACTGTGACGAATGAACAGTGGGGAAGAGTACGTCCTACACGCTGGGTGTTCCAGCATTGGTGCAGCACATATCCGGGTGAGTGGAGGACTTCTGCAAAGACAGAATATGTTTCAAGTACGGACCCGAGACTGGATGTCACCTTCTTTTATAATCACATGGATTATTGTCTTGGTCAGGTATTCTGGGAATCGACAGGACTGGATATCTATCCCAAGACTATCGCCAGGTCAAATACTTCTGCCTTTCCTTATTTCAAGAAATATGCATCTCCTAAATACAATGTGACTACCGGAGACTCAGATGTTTACATGATGCGTTTCGCAGAAGTTTATCTTAATGCTGTGGAAGCTGCGGCATATCTTGGAGAAGAGACTTTGGCAAGAAAGTATATGGAGGTACTTCATAAACGTGCACGCCATAGTGTTGCAGACGGGCAGGAAGACTCTGCTGAGCCAACATGGACCGGAAAGACTTTCTCAAGCAAAGATGAACTGATGACCAGAATATTTTGGGAGAGGATCTTTGAATTCTATGGCGAAAGCAAGGAGTATTATGAGACACACCGTCATGGAGCGACATGGCTTCTTGAGAATATCATCAAGCCTAAGAATGATTTCCTTGCTCTTCCAAGTCAGGAACATCTAAGGGGATATTATTATCCCGACGATCCTTCCGAGACAGAACCGTGGCAGTACAGCGAAGACCCTCTGGATGCCCGCAAAGGTCTTCTTTCCGGTTTCCCTGTGGAGGAAGTCCTCTACAATTCCGGCATAGAGAACAATGGTAGAAATGATTTTGACTTTGGACTGTAATATGAAGAAATTAAGTGTTTTAACCCTACTATTAACGATAAGTGCTGTTTTGTCTGCACAACCACAAATCCGTCAGGACCATCCGAGGATTTTCTTCAATTCGGAAACATGGCCTGAAATAAATGAGAGAGCTCATGGCATCAATAGAAACTATCTGGATAAACTTCTCGAGGAAGTCAACCAGATGCCTGATGATCCGGTAGCGGCAAATTACGGCCCGATTCCGGAGCAAGACAGGAGCCTTCCTATTCCTCCTGTGAAGGAGTTCGGTCGTCAGGCAGCCTCATGTGCTTTGGCCTGGCGCTTTACGGGTAGGGAGAAATATCTGGAAAAGGCAAAGAAAATGCTCAAGGTCTCTGTACATGCCTATACAGAGGCCACAAGGAATATCCGTCCTGTTACATGGTATGCTCATTCCCGTATAAATGCAATCTGCGCATACGACTGGATATATGAAGCTCTTACTGATGAGGAAAGGCGTGAACTGATTGTCCCTCTTGTGGAGCATGTGGAGCAGATACAGCCTGAATACGGACTGAATATTCCACGAAACAGTGCCGGAGATATAAATACAGGATTCTATGGTACGCGTTCGATGTTGTGGTACTCAGGACTGGCAGCCCACGGTGATGGGTTCTGCGATTCGTTGGCCGCCAAGCATCTGCAGACCGGACACGACTGGTACAGGCGCGTACTTCAATATAGAAATGATACAGCAGGAGACGATGGAGCGTTGTCGTCAGCGGTACCGGCTTATGCGATGGGTAACTATTCTTATGCCCAATTCAACTTCATGTACACGATGCTTTCAAGTACCGGAGTAAACATAGCTGCGGAATATCCAAAACTTCCGCTATATGCCAACTGGCTGTGGTGGTTATGGATAAGGGACAGTGATCGTCCTGTGTCTCTCAGGCATGCCGGTGTGGGTGACTCTTTCCATAATACAAATCTGATGTCAAGTATCCCATTGTATGAGCAGTTGTCACAGTTCATGCAGTTCTATAAGGATCTGGATCATGATACTTACGGCATGATGGCTGCGTTGCGGGAATTCTCCCGTCATACTACTGTCAGAAACCATGTCTATCCTGTACTTCCGTTCATCGTAGATACAGATCATCCTTCAAGACCGTATTATCTTGATGTGTTGAACAACAGTTCTCTGCATGCCAGACATTTTGAGACGCTCGGACAGATTTACATGCGATCTGCTTTTGCAAAGGATGCCACATATTGCTCCTTTACTGCAGGGGCTACTTTGCAGCAACATAAGCATTTTGACGAGAATAACTTTACGATTTACAAATATGATCATCTTGCTTTGGACTCTGGAGACAGATGTAAGGAGACCGATTTCAATCTTGTCTATTACTACTCTCAGAGCGTAGCTCATAATGTTGTTCTTGTACATAAGCCGGATGAGCCGCTGCCTTATCATTGGGGAATAAAGATCAACGATGATCCTCAGGCTAACATGAACTATGGTGGAATGGTCAAGATGACAGGTTCCAAGGTGAAGGCATTTGAGACCAACGACCAATTCACCTATATCGCTTCTGATGCAACAGAATGTTATGGAGAAAAATGTACCGAGGCTGTCAGACAGTTCGTGTTCCTGTATCCTGATTATATCATTGTGTACGACAGGATGGATTCTGCGGATCCTTCCTATCGTAAGGAGTGGCTGCTTCATACCAAGAACAAACCGGTAGTGAAGAAAGGCGTCATGAGAGCAGATTCCAACGACGGAAGGCTTTTCTGTCAGACTCTTCTTCCGGTCGATGCCAAAATGGAAGTCATAGGTGGAAAAGGTAATGAATTTTTGGTGGGGCATCGCAATTATCCAATGGACCCGGATTATAAGGAAGAACATGAAAAAGATGCCGTCAGAAGGGCTCGTGGCCCATATTGGGGAAATTGGAGACTTGAAGTCGAGCCGTCATCTGCACGCAAGGATGACCGTTTCCTTCATGTGCTCACAGCTGCTTCTGTAGATGCCTTCAAGCCTGTGGATGCAAAATATGTAAGCGATGCTCAGCGTGATGGTGTGCGCGTCAGGTTTGATGGACATGATGTGACTTTCTGGTTCAACCGCACTGGCGAGATTGGTGGCGCAGTTGAATATGACGGAGTAGTATCTCCATTGACAAACGAAGTTCAGCAACAGACCGGTTTCATATATTGATCCTTTCAGAATAGAATGAAGAGACTAATATCATATACATTGATTTTCCTTCTGCTTTCCTGTCAGAAGGAAAATAATGAATATCAATCCGAAAATGATGCCTTGGATCTTGTCGATATCGAGTTTACCTCAAGTGTATCGACAAGGACATCCCTTTCCGGACAATCTGTCATTTGGGAATCTTCGGATAAGGTCAGTGTGTTCGACGGCGTAGGTAACAGACGTTTTGCTGTTCAAACAGATGAAAATATGGCTGTCATTCGGGGAAAGGCGGCCGAGGTGGAAACTTATTGTCTGCTCTATCCATATTATGAGAATGCGACGTACGGGTCTGACCTTATTTCAACATTGCTCCCGCAGATACAAAGACCTCGAAAGGATGGATTTGATGCGAAAGCAAATATTCTCGCCTTTGTTACTGAAGACCGCTCTGTAACTATGAGCAATGTCTGCGGACTGCTCAGGTTCTCTATTGAAGGGGATGATGTCTCAGCTGTCAGTCTGACATCGGTAGGAGGAGAAAAATTCGTCGGTCAGGTCAAAGTGGATGTCTCTGACCCAGAACATCCGTCTGTGATATCGGCAGGAAATGACTGTATAAGGGTTCTTCCTGATGAAGGGAAGGTCTTCCAGCCAGGTACATATTGCGTCAGTCTCGCCCCTGTCACAATGCATTCAGGTGTGGAAATCCGTGTTTTCAAAAGCGATGGCAAAGGATATCTGAAGGTTAACTCTTCTCCTTTGAAGGTTGTGCGTAACAGTTTTACTACAATTACCACGGCTATAGATAAGGGAGAGTTTACTGAGATAGAGGCAAGTTCAGAAGAGGTGGCTCTATCTTCTCCACATCCACGTCTGTTTGCAACAGATACGGATTTTGCAGAATACAGGAAAGCTGTTCTTGAGCAGAAGACCAGGGTGCTTTCTCTTATGCATAATGAGGTCATGGCAACAGCAGTACGCTGTGTCAATCGTGCAGACAGAATGAGCAATGCCCTTGATGCGTCGGGAAGACGTATGCTCACTATGGCGCGTGATGCTTTCGGACGTATATTCATGTGTGCTTATGCATATCGCTTTACGGGGGAGAAACGCTTTTTGGACTGCGCGGAAGATCTGCTGAATCAGATATGTGACTTTCCAGACTGGAATCCAGGCCATTATCTTGATACTTCTACCCTTACACAAGCAGCTGCCATAGGATATGATTGGTTATATGATTATCTGTCCGATCAGACTAAGGCTAAGGTTGAACAGAAAGTTTTCGAATACTCACTTGATAAGTGCCTTACAACATATAAGGGTTATCTGAACCCGAACAGCGGCTGGAATACCACATATACATCCGGCCTTATAATGGGAGGCATTGCCTTTTATGAGGTGAATCCTGAGCTTTGCAACGAGATGCTTGTAAAGGCAATCTCAAGTAATCGAGACGGTTTGAGGGGAGTGATCGGACCAGATGGCTCCGACCATATGGGCACAATGTACTGGAGGAACTTCATACAGATGGAGATGCTCATTGTTTCGGCATTGCAGAGTGCATACGGAACGGATTTTGGGACCAGTACATATGAAGGTTACCGGAATACTGCGAAATGGTATCTGTATATGGTAGCTAATTCGGGACTTTCATTTACATTCGGAGACAATAATTCAAGTACGGATATAGTACCGACAATGTTTTATTTCTCTGCAACGTTTGACGATCCGACTCTTCCATATTTTGAACTTAAACAGGCTGAAAAAGGTGTTGTCAAGACAGGTGGAGTGCGTACTTCTACCGGCACAACTGAGGGCGCGAGGACATATCCTCTTCTACTTTTATGGACTTCAAGGTATGAAGACAGTTCATATTCGCTCCCGACAGAAAAAGTATTTGCGGCCATTCAAGGTAAGCAGCCGGTGGTTGTTGCCCGCACAGGATGGGGGCAGCAGGACCAGTATCTTGCCATAAAAGGAGGACAGGCAGATCTCGGACACGGGCATATGGATGCAGGTTCCTTCTGTTATGAAGCCTACGGATACAGGTGGGTAACTGATTTTATTCAAGATGATTATGATATTATCGAAAAGGCTATCGCTGACTTGAAATGCGGTGATATGTGGGATTATGACAATGGGTCAGCAAGATGGAAGGCTTTCCGTTGGAGTCCTCGTCAGCACAGCACCTTCACCGTTAATGACAAGGAGCATAAAGCCACAGGTAATGCCCGCATTACAGATGTCAGTCGTGATGAGCAGGCAATGGGGGCCACTGTGGACCTTACATCTACTTTTGATGGAGAAGTGGCTGCAGCATCAAGGACGGCCCTTGTCAGGAATGGAGAATATCTTGAGCTGACGGACCGTATCACTGCAACATCTTCAAAGCCGGCAGTCGTAAGATGGTGCTTCCCGACGTCAGCTGTTCCTGCTCTTGTATCTGATGGAATAGAACTGACTCAAGGGGATGTGACAATGGTTCTAAAGGCTGAAAGCGAATATGAACCAGTGTATGGTATATGGCCAAATGACCCTAAGCTTGCTGATTTTCCTGCACCATTCAGTGAGTCTGAGGAATATAGGGAGGAAGAATATTATTGCGGGTTCAAAGTGACTGTTCCTGCAGGTCAGACATGTGAAATTAAAACAATAATAAAGAAAAAATGAAAAGACTGTTAGTGATTTCTGCCGTAATTCTTGCGGTATGTTCCTGTGTGGAAAACAGCAGGACAAAGTTGTGCGACCAGTATGAGATCCCCGGACTTGAACCGGCTCCCGAGTTCTGGCAGGTAAGGCCCTCGCAGATAGTGGACTTGTGTCAGAATGTAAGTGTCGGTCGTTCGGAAATTATCGCAACCACACCGGCTGGACAACCTGTGTATGCATACTTCTATGGAGAGTTCAATGAACCGGCACCACAGACCAACTGGTCTGCCGGAAACTCGTCAAGTGCAATTTCTGCATATCTTGGTGAAGAAGAGCATCCTCAGACAATAATGCTTCTTGCAGGAGTTCACGGAGGTGAACCGGAGGGTGTTGCCGCTGCCATGAATATGATACAGCTCCTTGAAACAGGCAAGGACTTCAGGGGACAGACAGACCAGGCATTTCTTGATCTTGCTTCTAATTACAGACTCATCATTATCCCATGTGCCAATATGGACGGACGTGCCATCTGTCCGGATCACTTGAGCGGACAGCCTTTCGAAGTGTTCCGTGCGGTATGTCAGGGTACATGGAAGGATGGTACTCTTGTAGGCTGGAAAGACAGTAAACGTTATTTCCCTCTTCCGATAGACAAAGTCTCATTCCCGGGTGGATATCCGAACTCTGAAGGATATAATATCCAGCATGATGTAGCTCCGGGTGATATGCGTACAGAGGAAGCAAAGTCGATATGCAGGCTCCTTGCCCGCTGGAGGGTTGATATAATGCTGAATGCTCATTCATGCGAGAACAATCCTCATGTGTTCTCACCTAGCATAATTGACACTCAGAGACACTATGACAGGGGCTGCAGAATAGCTCAGAAGACCAATAAGATACTCTGGGATATGGGACTTCTGATTCATGAAAGGCATCTGGCTATGCGTAGAAGTGAGACTCTTAACCTTTCAAGCATTGTGAACTGGTGCTCCGGCGGATTTGGAATCACGTTGGAATGCTCGTCTTCATATGACGATATCCATAATCCTTCAATCCAGTACACTTTTGACCAGCTTATGGAACCGGTGTTCGTAACGATGAAAGTTATCATGGAAGACGGACTCGAAAGTCCGCTGGCAGAAAGAATTCGTGGAGGAATCTGATAATGAGGAAAATGTTTGCAATCTGCGTGGCTGCAGCCGCGCTTGTTTCCTGCGGACTGAAGCAGGAATCTATGAAAGAACTTACAGACAGAGTGTTTGATCGGGCAGTTCATCAGCTGATTCTGATGGATTCAAATCTGGGTGAGAAGGAGTTCCCTCGTTCCATTGATTCTGAGGGCAACCTTGTCAAGAGCGACAGCAAGTGGTGGTGCTGTGGATTTTATCCAGGCTCCCTTTGGTATACATATGAATATACTGGAAATGATGAGATTAAATCACTTGCTGATAAATATACAAGAAGTCTTCTGATTGATGAGGTCAGAAAGGACCATGATCTTGGATTCATTATCTGGTGCAGCTTCGGCAACGCTTTCCGACTTACGGGAGACGATACTTATAAGCCGATGATAGAGGCTGGTGCAAGGATTCTGGCGGCTCGTTATTCTCCTGTTACAAAGACAATCCGCAGTTGGAATTATCCTCTTGAATATCAGGTCATCATTGATAATATGATGAATCTTGAACTTCTTGAGGAAGCTTCAACGATGTTCTGCTGCGATTCTCTTGCAGATATAGCCCGTACTCATGCCAATACCACGATGGAAAATCATTTCAGGGATGATTATACTTCATATCATCTGGTATGTTATGACATGAACGACGGTTCGGTTGTCAGAAAGCAGACAGTTCAAGGGTATGCGGATGATTCAGCGTGGGCACGTGGTCAGGCATGGGCTCTTTATGGATACACTATGATGTATCGCGAGACTGGCGATGAGAATTATCTGAATCAGGCAGTCAATGTCGGAGATATGATTGCCGGATATCTGCCGGAGGATGGCGTTGCATATTGGGATTTTAACGATCCTTCCATTCCAGATACATACAGGGATGCATCTGCAGCTGCCGTGATGGCCTCTGCTTATATTGAACTGAGTGGATATGTTGATTCCGGAAAGCAGAAGAAGGAATATCTTAAAATTGCGGAGACCATACTTCGTACTCTTGCATCAGAAGAATATCTCTGCGCAGAGGACGAATGTCATGGGTTCCTGCTTAAGCACAGCGTTGGACATCTTCCAAAAAAGAGCGAGGTAGATGTACCTCTTACCTATGCAGATTACTATTTCCTTGAAGCTCTTCTCCGTTACAAGAATATTGAATAATGATAAAGACTTTGATTTTTACTCTTGCTCTGATGACCGGTCAGGTGGCGCAGCAGGCAGATACCTTAAAGACGGAAAAGGACGGGGGTGACCGCAATATGATGCTTAATGCAGAGTCCGCTACCGTTCCAAGAGAGATTAATATCGGACTACCTGATACAGGAAATGGTGCAGCTGTATATCTGGATGGATCCAAGCATTCTTTTGCTCTTCCGGAAGGATATCAGCATTGGGTGGGATGTAATTCATATGAGTCAACGGGCATGTTGTCTCTAATGGAGTCTGTGATACGAGTTGGCCAGGTTGGGGTGATGGTTCAGTCCAATACCAGGCTCGGAACAGAAAAGACCACCGGAAAGTTCACCGCCGGATCATCCACCAATGGTCTGATACGTCTTGACGGTTCATTGGCGGGTCCGTTGGCCAGGTCGAAAGGATGGTACTATTCGCTGGGCGCTTACATTAATTATGATCCGACCAATGTCAATACTCCTACCAGGAAGTATGTTGATCAGATGCAGATGTATCAGGGCTCGTTATCTAAGAGATGGACGGATTCAAGTCTGGATTTCATCTACCGATTCTCTATGTGTAACTATACAAAGAACGCTGGTTATAACTTTGCTCCTTTTGTATATAATGGTGACGGCTCCATCAGCATGATGGATGGGTTCCGTATTGGTCAGGACTGCTATTTCCCAGCGGATGATAACGTGACCTATATGGATATAAGTACCGGCGAGAACAGAACCGGCAGTCTGGCAAAGATGGATAACAGATATATCCATGACTTCACGCTGAATGCAGAACACAGACATACTTCAGGATGGAATTTCAATGCGACATTGCATGCCTGTCTGTTGCAGCCGAGTCACTCTGTGAAAACATCTCTTGCAGGTATTTCACATGGAGGAATGACATTGGATCACGGTTGTGCCTATGACGGATATGTTCAGAAGCGTCTGGCTCTTGTCAATGATTCCAGATCCTTTGATGTTGAACTTTTCATGAAGGCTGACAGAAAGTGGAATCGTCATAGTCTTCGCACAGGACTCTCTTTACTTTACCTTAACCAGCGTGAGGCTTCATCATCATTCTACTTCGCCCACTCGGCAAGCAAAAACCCAGAGAGACTCTATCTCAATGGAGCAGATACATGGGGCATGAACACTAACGGACAGTTCCATCATGGATGGAGAGCTCAAGCTGCTTTGTATGCTATAGATGACTGGACTCTCACCGACCGACTGACATTACGTACTGGTGTGCGTCTCAAGCCCGTGTATCAGAGCACATTGTCAGCAGCCCAGATCGGAGATGATGTCAATACCGGGATGAATGCGCGAAAGCCGGGTTTCAACATAGCTGATAAGTCAATGTGCACCCTTCGTGATCTGACCTACAAGTGGTTCGACTGGTCGGCGTCAGAACATATGGATCTAAGGCTTGTTGACCGCCTCTTCTTTATGGCCGAGGGATTTTACAGCCTTACTTGCAAAGGAGTCAAATACTTCAGGAATTCATCTATTCCGAGTACGAAGCAGATATGTATAGCGATGGGACGAGCAGGATTGACATATGATAACAAGTGGATGGATATAGCTGCTCTTTTTTCATATATACGTAGTTGGAATGATGCCCTTATAATCAATGTGGTTGATCCGGTCAATGGCGGAACTATTCCATGGACGGCAGAGTATGGTATAGGCACACCGGGATTTACCCTTGATGGAAATGTCCATTTCGGAGGATTCAATATGCATGCTCTATTTACCTGGCAGGATCCGAAATATAAGGATTACAGCAATGAGTTCAGGTGGGATGACGGGACTTCGACCAGAATAGATTATACAGGCAAGTACGTGACAGGAATTTCACAATATATGCTGGAGATAGATCCGTCATATACCTGGAAGAATGTCAAGGTTTGGGCGAGTGCAAGATATTACAGCCGCCAGTATGTGAGCCGTACCAATCTTGCATATTTCAATGGCCACTGGGAGACTTTTGCCGGGGTGAACTGGAAGTTAGGAAAGGGAGTAGACCTTTCGTTCAATGTGGTGAACATCTTGTTTGACAAAGGGGCCAAGGGCAGCATTGATTCCGTAGATACCATAAGCGATCCGGAAAAACTCAAGAATCTGGTTCTGGCCGGAACATATATCCGTCCGTTTACAGTAGATATGATGGTTACTTACAAATTCTGATAGTATGAAAATTTGTCAGACTATATGTGCGCTGATATCACTCCTTTGGGTGAGCGTGAATTTATCAAATGCAGAGCCAATTCGCGTGTGCTCCTCTGAAATGGAGTTCGTGTTGGATGCAAAAGCAGGAGAGTCCCTTAAGATAGTGTATTTCGGGCCAAGACTTTCGGAGACCGACTATGCAAATATCTCATATGCGGGAATAAAACCGTATGATGCCTACCCTGCGTACGGAAAGGGGTCACGTTTCGAACCTGCTTTCGAACCGGCTTTTGCCGTTACTCATGCAGATGGGAATATGACGCTTGAACTTGCTGTGACGGGTAGTGAAGTGCAGACTGAGGCGTCTGGGGCAGTGGTTACACGCGTTCACTTGAAGGATAAGGTTTATCCGTTTGAAGTGGCGGTGTGTTACAGGGCTTATCAGGATGTAAATATGATCGAGACCTGGACTGAAATACGCAGTAATGAGAAGAAGCCTGTGCTTTTGCGTCGTTTTGATTCGGGATTCCTTCCGATAAGGCTTGGCAACACATGGCTTTCGCATCTTTCAGGAGGCGGTAACAATGAGGGACTTCTTATTCAGGAACCTCTGACTCGCGGAATGAAGGTGATAAAGAATAAGGATGGAAACCGAAATTCTCACATCGCTCATGCTGAGGTTATGCTGTCGTTAGATGGCAAGCCGCAGGAGAACTCCGGTAGGGTTATTGGTGCTGCATTGTGCTATGGCGGTAATTATGAAATCCGTCTGGAAAC
Source organism: Candidatus Cryptobacteroides sp. (assembly GCA_045127685.1). Lineage (GTDB taxonomy): Bacteria > Bacteroidota > Bacteroidia > Bacteroidales > UBA932 > Cryptobacteroides. The sequence goes on along the minus strand of JBGVQP010000028.1, from coordinate 40,590 downwards.
CTGCTATGAAGACTGGCATTTCCTGTATGCCGGCATCAATCCGGACAATTCTCAGTACCATCTTGCAAAAGGGGAGACTTTCGTAACTCCAGTCCTTGCATATACATATTCAGATAAAGGTCTGAGCGGTGCAAGTCGCAATTTCCACAAGTGGGGCAGAAAGTATAAGTTGGCTCATGGTGATAAGATACGTAAGATTCTGCTCAACAGTTGGGAGGGTGTCTATTTTGATATAAAGGAGCAGGAAATGGAGCAGATGATGGATGACATTGCGTCGATGGGTGGAGAACTGTTTGTGATGGATGACGGATGGTTCGGAGTGAAATACCAAAGAAATAACGCGACGTCAGGTTTAGGTGATTGGGTCGTGGATTCACGGAAACTTCCGTCAGGAATTGCAAACCTTGTTGCAAAGGCACATGAAAAGGGAATCAAGTTCGGCATCTGGATAGAACCCGAAATGGTCAATGTGAAAAGCCAGACATATGAAAAGCATCCTGACTGGGTAATCAATGCTCCTGAAAGAGATCTTGTGCTTGGAAGGGGAGATGCTCAGCTGATTCTTGATCTGAGCAATCCTAAGGTTCAGGACCATGTTTTCGGTATATTTGACAGCATAATGTCTGAAAATCCTGAAATAGACTATGTAAAGTGGGATGCAAACATGTCGCTTTTGAGCCATGGCTCCCAGTACCTTCCTGCAGATCGTCAGAGCCATCTTCTGATAGAGTATCACCGTGGGTTTGCAAAGGTGTGTGAGCGCATACGTGCGAAATATCCGGATGTGACCATTCAGGCGTGTGCGAGTGGCGGCGGTCGTGCGAACTGGGGGATATTGCCTTGGTTCGATGAGTTCTGGGTGAGTGACAATACTGATGCATTGCAGAGAATATATATCCAATGGGGAACTTCTTATTTCTTTCCTGCAATTGCAATGGGTTCGCATATCAGTGCTGTTCCTAACAGACATCTGGCCCGTACGACTTCGCTCAAATACAGAATAGATGTCGCTATGGCAGGGCGCCTGGGTATGGAACTCCAGCCAAAGCATATGACCGAAAAGGAAAAGGAAACATGCCGTAGGGCCATTGAGGAATATAAGCAGATAAGGCCGGTCGTACAATTCGGGGATCTTTATAGACTTATTTCTCCATATGACGGAAAGAATATGGCATCTATGATGTACTGCTCGGAAGATAAGTCGAAAGCGGTGTTCTATTGGTGGAAATTGGAGTCATTCTTTGATGAACATCTTCCTAAGGTATGTATGGCTGGACTTGATCCATCACGAAATTATATCATCAAGGAACTCAATAGAATAGATAATAAGCCTTTGCCATATGAAGGCAAGGTGTTCTCGGGAAAATTCCTGATGGAAACAGGACTTGAGATTCCATATACGCATAATGTAGATAAGGCTGACCGCAACGATTGGTCAAGTAGGGTGTTGTATCTTGTTGCAGAATAGTAACAATAAAATCATGAAACGTAGAGATTTTTTCAAAAGTGCCGGTGTCATTGCGGCTGGCGCTATGTTGAGTCCGCGCCTGTTGGCTTCGGAATCACAGGCTTCTGATATCTTTAATCCTGAAATTCAGGGAGAAGGCGACCTGAATGATATTTACCCATCAAGGTCATTGAGGGCAGATGTAAATAAACCTGTTACTGTCGCTATTCTAGGTTTGGGAAACCGAGGGAATGTTTATGCAAGATATGCGAAGAAATTTCCTCACGCGATGAAGGTCGTTGCAGTCGCTGATATCAATGAGGCAAGATTGAAGTCTCTCGGTGATGAGTATGATGTTCCGCAGGATAAGCGTTTCAAGAGTGTAGATGATTTCTTCGCATCTCCAAAGATGTGTGATGCTGTCATTATTGCGACTCCGGACAATCTCCACTATGAGCCTGCTATGAAAGCACTTCAGGCTGGTTATCATATGCTTCTGGAAAAGCCTATGTGTCAGACTGAAAAGGAGTGCCGGGACGTCCTGGAAATGACACGCAGGACAGGACGTATAGTAGCGCTGTGTCATGTGTTGAGGTATGCTCCTTATTTCGTGGCGCTACGTAGTGCTATAAAATCAGGCATCATTGGAAATCTGGTGAGCATTCAGCATCTGGAACCGATCCAGTATGCGCACATGGCCCATTCATATGTGCGGGGAAATTGGCGTAATTCCAAGGAGACGACTCCGATTATTCTGGCCAAGTCATGCCACGATCTTGACATTTTGCGATATCTGATAGATAAATCTTGTGATACTATAGTTGCAGATGGCTCAATTTACCTTTTCCGTCCGCAGATGGCTTTGGAAGGAACTCCAAAACGTTGTACAGATGGATGTCCCCATGAAAGCGATTGTCCGTACAGCGCCATAGATATTTATTATCGCAAGCATCATTATCTGAAACACGTAGTGGATGTCTGGAAAGAAGCGACCGATCCCGAGATAATGGAGGCCTTGAAGAATGGTCCATATGGCAGGTGTGTATATCACTGTGATAACGACCAGCCGGATCATTATGTTGCAAACATGGTGTTTGAAGATGGCATTACTGCATCTTTTTCAATGGAAGCCTTTACGCCGTATGGTGGCCGCAGGACAAGGGTAATGGGAACGCGAGGTTATATTGATGGAGATGGTAAACAATTTACAATCACAGAGTTCGGTACGCTTAAGACCCATGTGTGGAACAGGAAGATAGATGAGATTCCGGAGTATAAGGATTCGGGCCATGGCGGTGGAGATCATGCTCTTGTAAGGGATTTCCTTGAAGCCGTAGCCTGGAATGATGTCAATCGTCTTACCAGTACGGTCGACGCCTCGGTTGAGAGCCATGTGATGTCTTTTGATGCCGAAAAGAGCAGGAAGACAGGTAAGAAAGTGAAGGTGAGGTTGTAGGCCTTGCAATATATTGATTATATTTGCGCTGAGATTTAGGTCTCACCTTTTTATGCTAAAACCTGTTAAGATGAATAGAATCAGACCACTTATACTTGCGGCATCTGTCATTCTTGCCGCACTTCTTGCCTACGGACTCTTTACCATGCCTTTTCCGAAAGGGGAAGATGCGGAGGGGTTTTCTGCGGCTCGTGTCGTAAAGGATATCGAAGTGATGTCAGTCGAGCCACATTCCGTGGCTCATCCTGAGGCGAGAGCACGTGTTCGCGAATATCTGGTAGGACGCCTGCAGGGCCTGGGAGCCGATACAGTCCGTATTTTCAGTTATGACTCTCTGGTCGGGCCGAAGAACAAGCATGTGATATATACGTTTGATGCTCACAATATTCTTGCGGAGTTCCAGCCGGCAGAGCCTTCAGCATCAAAGGCGGAACTGATGTTTGTCGCTCATTATGATTCAAGATATTCACAGCCTTTCGGACGCGATACCGTGTGGTCGTACGGTGCCGCTGACGACGGTTATGGAGTAGGTGTGGTCCTTGAAACCGTTTCTCAACTTTTGAAAGAGCGTGACCTGTGGAAGCAGGGTGTGAAGGTGCTCTTTACCGATGCCGAGGAGCCGGGTATGATGGGTATGACGGCTATGTGGGAGAAGGACAGACAGGAGTTTGACAATGTCGGCCTGATGCTCAACGTGGAGGCTCGTGGTCCATGGGGGCCAGCACTTCTGTTCGAAGCCTGTCCGGGCAACAGCAAGGTCATTGACCTGTATGCATCCAATGCCAGGTATCCGTACACTTACTCATTGACGACGGTGGTTTATGGTTTCATGCCTAACTTTACAGACTTTACAATTGTCAAGGACAGCATACCCGGACTCAACTTCTCGACAGTAGCTGATATCAACCGTTATCATACTCATCTGGATAATTTTGAGAATATATCACAGAAGTCTATCCAGCATTATGGTGCTCAGATACTTCCGTTGGCGTCTGCATATCTCAAAAGTGCAGACTATGCGGATAGAGATGCCTTGAAGGCTGAAGAGGACGCTGTAAACTTTACTATTCCTGCGTTGGGAATGTTCAATTTCAGCAAGGTCGGCTACACCATAGTCAATGTGGTGATATTTGTACTGTTCCTTCTTCTCTTCGGTCTTGAAGGGGTACGGGGAAGACTCAATGCAAAGAAGGTTCTGCTCAAGTCTGTGACCGTTCTTGCTTCCGCACTTGGTATAATGGTTCTCGGATCGTTCATTTCCATGGTCTGCTGCAGCATAGCTGATGTGCCGTTCAAATTGTTCGGCACTGTTCAGGGAGTCATGTTCGACAATGCAGCAATGATTTCGTCAGTCGTATTTATGATCCTCCTTTCCGTATTCATCTATATGATGGTACGCAGCAAGGCGATAAGGACAGAAAGTTCAGGATCGTTCAGAGATAAATCATTGACGATAGCCAGGAATCATGCATATAATGTACTTTACGGTACTTTGGCTCTGCTGTTTGTTCTCAGTGCAGCTTTTCTGATTGCTCTCGGCGAGAACATGATGTTCCTTATTCCTCTTGCCTTCGCTACATTGGCAATGATACTGCATCATCTGACAAACCTGAGAATCTGGCTTCCGCTGGCTGTAGCACTTATCCTGCTTCATGTGTTCTCGTTTTATTATGCTCTTGCAATGGCGCTGACCATCGGAGCCCTTGGAGCCGTGATGATGCTTTCATTCTTTTCTGTCATGGTCATCATACCGATGGCGGACATATATCTGATGCCGGCAAGAAAGAGATGACACTCTTTTTGGAAAAATCGCGATAAAAATGAGGGGCTTGCTTGAAAAAGCGGCCCCTTGTGCCATACTTTGGCAATCTGAACAAGTACATTTGCACAAAATATCTGTAAAACGACATGGTACCTTTCCTGAAACAAGTAGCAAACCATTATGTCCTTAACGGTGACATAAGTAAGAAATGCTTCATCTTTCCGAACCGTCGCTCCATGGTGTTCTTCAAGAAATATCTTGGAGAATCTCTCACGCGTCCGGTCATTACTCCGAAAATGATGACCATCAATGATTTCTTCTTTACTGTCAGTTCAAAGAACCAGGCAGACAGGGTCACTTTGCTTCTGGAACTGTATGAGTGCTATAAGAATCTCAACAGCAAGGCAGAGTCTCTGGATGATTTCATATTCTGGGGCGATATAATATTGGCGGACTTTAATGATGTCGACAAATATCTGGCAGAGCCGGCTCAGCTTTTCGCCAACATAGCGGATCTGAAGAATATCCAGGACACATTCTCCTATCTTACTGACAATCAGAGAAAAGCTATCGAGTCGTTCCTTCGTCATTTCTCCAATTCAGAGGGAAGGCTTACGGTGCAGCTCGACAGCGACGACCCTGATGTAAAGGAACGTTTCCTTATGATATGGAATATCCTGTATCGTCTTTATCGTGATTTCAATGACAGACTGGAAGGCAAGGGGATCGCATACGAGGGAATGGTATATCGCAGTCTTGCTGAACGGCTCAAGACAACTTCCGCAGCTGATATGATGCAGGAAGTATTTCCGGATACTGAAACCTATGTTTTCGTCGGCCTCAATGCTTTGAATGAGTGTGAGAAAACCCTGCTGAGGAAGCTCAGGGATGCGTCGATGGCAGAATTCTGCTGGGATTACAGCGGCAAACTGATAAGCGATCCCCAGAACAGATCATCGTTGTTTCTGGAAGAGAATATCAGGGAGTTCAGGCAGGCTGCGCAGTGGGATTCAGAGCCGCTCCCTATACCGGAGATAAATGTGATCGGAGTCCCGTCCGCTGTGGGGCAGGCGAAGCGTCTGCATGAGATTCTGAAGGAGGATTGGGAAGATTGTGCGGTTGTGCTGCCGGATGAGAATCTTCTTACGCCTGTGCTTAACTCCATCCCGGAGCATATACAGGATATAAATGTGACAATGGGTGTGCCGATGAGCGGAAGCCAGTTCTTCGCTATGATGACTGTCCTGGCATCTGTCCAGCTCCATTCTACGGTGCGAGGCGGCAAGACGGTTTTCTATCATAAGCAGGTGTGGGAGCTCTTCTCCAATGAGGTGTTCAGACATGCAGTAGATGAGAAGGCGGCCGAAATTATCAAGAAGGTCAAGCATACGGCCGCATATTATATACCTCAGGAGGAACTTTCCGGTTCGCCACTGCTTGATGTCGTGTTCAAGGCTGCTGTTACAGATCAGAAGAAGGCCGATGCCGGTCAGATACGTACATTTGCGGAATATCTCAAGGATGTCATCAGGGTAATAGCTCCTGCGGTGGCAGATATCCCGGAACTGGCACTTGAACTTGAGTTTGCCAAGGAATACTACAGATGTCTCAACCTGTTGATGAATAATGAACTTGAGGTCCTTCCGTTTACATTCGTCAAGCTCCTGTCCATGCTTCTGTCGACTGTTTCCGTGCCTTTCAGGGGAGAGCCGTTGAAGGGTCTGCAGGTGATGGGACCTCTTGAGACTCGTGCTCTTGATTTCAGAAACCTTGTGATCATGTCTGCGGATGAAGGTATATTTCCGCATCGCAGCGTCAGTTCGTCGTTCATACCTCCTGAACTCAGACGAGGGTTCGGGCTGCCGACATATGAATATCAGGATGCTGTCTGGGCATATTATTTTTATAGGATGATTTCCCGTGCGGAAAAGGTCTGGATGCTTGTGGATACCCGTACAGAAGGGCTTGTATCCGGGGAGGAGAGCCGTTATATAAAGCAGTTGCAATATCATTTCGGTATTCCTGTCAAACGATATTCGCTGCAGTTCGGCCAGATGAAGACAGCAGAGACTGCAGATATTCCAAAGACCAATGAAGATATTGAGGCTGTCAGGTCGATGTCATTGTCTGCTTCTTCTCTCAAGACCTATCTTGATTGTCCGGCCAAGTTTTATTATGGTTCCATCAGGCGTCTGAGGCCTGAAGATGAAGTTGCCGAGTCACTTGACGCTGCAATGATCGGTACTATATTCCATGCTGTAATGTTTGATATTTATGCTGCAGCGTATGATGGCCCGATCAATACCGGGGCCAACGGAGAACGGTGGATAGGTATGCTGGAGTCTCCGTACGACGTGTCCTATGCATACATCAAGCAGTGGTCAGAGTCAGATGCACGAATAAGAGATATGGTGATGAAGATGATCGCTGATGTCATGAAGACTGACCAGGTCACAGGCAGGAATCTGGTAATAGGCGATGTGATCGTCAGGTATGTGGTGAAGACTCTGGACAGGGATCGTGAATATCTGGATGAAAAGAATGCGGGGTCCATGAAGATCTACGGTCTTGAAGTTCCGGTGCGGACTCTTGTGGGAGATCAGAAGATCAAGGGCCTTGTAGACAGGGTTGATGCTGTCCGCGAAGGAGAGATCAGGGTGGTTGATTACAAGACTGGAAAGGTGACCGAGGATGATTACAATATTACGGACCAGACCTATGAAAGGATTGCCGCTGCCATTTTCGAGCCGGATATTGATTCCCGTCCGTCCATAGCATTCCAGTTCTTCATATATGACCTTCTTCTCAGAAGTAACGGTCACGATAAGGACCGCCAGATGAAGAATTCTGTATATTCTATGGCAGGGATATTTAAGGACGCCCCTGTGACCATGGATTTCAATGAAAAGTTTTATGGTGCAGTCAATATCAGACTTGGGGAAACATTGGGTCAGATGTATGACCCGCAAATACCGTTCAGAAGAACAGCAAACGAGACGACCTGTTCGTATTGTGATTTCAGAAATATTTGTGGAAAGTAAGGAGAATACGATATGTTGAAGATAATGAAGGCATCTGCCGGGTCTGGAAAAACCTATAACCTGGCCAAGACATATATCAGCCTGCTGCTGAAGAATGATGACCGTTATGCGTATAAGCATATACTTGCCGTGACTTTCACAAACAAGGCTACGGAAGAGATGAAGAGCCGCATCCTGAAGGAACTCCATACCCTCGCTGCGACTCCGGACAAATCTCCGTATCTGAAGGATTTCATCAAGTCCATGGGTAAAAGCAAGGAGGAACTTTCCGCCAAAGCCCAGTCCGTCCTTCGTGACATACTTCATGATTACAGCGCTTTTGCAGTAAGTACAATCGATAAGTTCTTCCAGCAGACACTGAGGGCATTCGCCAGGGAGATCGGCCAGTTCGCCTCATATCAGGTGGAACTGGACAAGGACTCTCTTATTGCCGAGAGTGTTGACCGTGTGCTGGATTCACTCTCTTCGGGCAACTTGGGCATCCTTCCATGGCTGTCAGAAAATGTGATAGACCAGCTCGAGCAGGGCGGTCGTTATAGCCTGGAAGGCAATCTTGTAAAGAGTGCAGGAAGATTGAGGTCGACACAGAGGCAGGAGATGCTCAAGAACTTGAATTTACCGGCATCTATAGACAAGAAGACCCTTAGAAATATCAGGAAAGTATGCAGGGATATCATCAGAAATTTCAATAAAGACCTGAAGGATAACGCGTGCCAGGCCCTTGGAATATTGTCGGCTGCAGGTATCAGTACAAAGGATTCGAACAGAGGGTTCATGTCTCATCTGTATAATTACGAGAACCTTGGACCAGTGCATAAGGCGGAAGCTCCGTCAGATTCGTTCATGGATAAGGCCGGCAATTATGAGGCGTGGTTTGCACAGAGCAAAAGGAAAACTCATCTGGAACGGGTATATCCTGCTCTTGAGGGACCTTTGGAGAGTATTGTCGCCTTGTGGAAGAAGGATGCGAAATTGTATAATACGGCTCATATAATTGACAGTCAGATATATGGACTGGGTATCGCTGAGGAACTTTCCAATGCCTTTGATCAGCTCCTCAGGGAAAAGAATGTCATGTGCCTGGATGATTCAAATACGATTCTGCGCAATATTATCGACAGGTCTGACGCTCCGTTCATCTATGAAAAACTCGGAGTGCGATTTGACCATTTCCTTCTGGATGAGTTCCAGGATACATCGTCAGTACAGTGGGAAAACTTTTTCCCTCTGGTTGATAACAGCGACTCTCAGGGAGGAGAAAATCTCATTGTAGGAGATGTGAAGCAGAGCATTTACAGGTGGAGGGAATCGGATTGGGAACTTCTTAATGACAAGGTGCCGGCCCAGTTCGAAGACCATGTCCAGGAAACGCTTCAGACCAATTACAGGAGTCTGTCAGAAGTCGTCGGGTTCAACAATGTCTTCTTTAAGGTGGCCGCCAGGATTCTTGACAAGATATCCGGTCATGCCAAGGCAGTAGGTCCTGTCGGCAGGATCTATTCAGATGTGCGGCAAAGTGTCGCTCCCGGAAAGGAGAAGGGAGGATGCGTCTGTATGTCATTCTGTCCGAAAGGGGGGCAGCTCGAACTGGTACATCAGGCTGTTCTGAAGGCAATGGAGGCCGGTGCAAGAATGTCGGAAATCGCCATCTTGGTAAGGAGCAACGACAATGCTGACAAAATAGCCCTTCATCTTATACAGAACGGAATATCAGTGATAACCGAGAAGTCATTGAAGGCAAAGAGTTCGCTTACTGTACGACGTGTCGTTTCATTGATGTCGTACGTCAATAATCCCGAAGATACCGTAAACAGTTATCTGGCCAGGTCACTGGATGTGCAGGTGCCTGATAGTACAATGTCACTTACAGATATGGCCGAGTCTCTGATACGCTCACTTCAAAAAGCTGATGTTAACGGCCTATGGAGAGGTGAAGCTCTTCATATACAAACCTTTATGGATACCCTTACGGAATATGTGGCAAGCAATGGAAACAATCTTCACGGCTTCTTGAAGCACTGGGAAAAGAAAGATCCGTCCATAAGTTCCGTGCCGTCAAGCGACAGTGTGAAGATAATGACCATCCACAAGTCAAAGGGGCTGGACTTTCCGTATGTGATAATACCTTTTGCCGAGACGATATCGCTATTCAAGGATGCCAACCAATGGTGTGTTCCGGATCTGAGCGGTACCGCGCTTGAAAATCTGGCGGAAGGAGTATATGATGTCAGGATTTCCGGCGCTACCGAGGCGACGATGTTTTCTGAAGAATACCGTAGGGAGAAGTTCCTGCAGCAGGTAGATAACATCAATACTCTTTACGTGGCTATGACCAGAGCATCTCTCGGTAATCATATCATAGCAAACCTCCCGTCCAAGGCATCCAAGGCGGCCTTTGATCAGATGGATCTTACGAAATTCGGCAATTTCGCCCAGATGCTTTACTGGTTTGCCCAGAAGACAGGAATGAGCCGGTCGGAAGAAGGTGAGACAGTGTCTTTCGTTCGAGGAGAAATGCCGGATTTTGCAAAATACCGCAAAGAGGATACATCAGATGTGATGCCACTGGTTGTCAAGGAAGGCCAGGAGTATCCGTCAGTTCCTCTTAATATCGGTAATGAAGATGCCGATGCGGATGTGTGTGTGCGTGGACGTCTGAAGTTTACGGCTGACGCCCTTGATTTCTTCCGTGATGATGAATCGGCCGTAAGTTCGTCAAGAAGGGTAAGAGGTGTCATTCTGCATGACATACTCTCCAGGGTGGTTGTTCCGGAGGATCTTGACAAGTCGGTTCAGCGTGCCGTGCTGGATGGTGAGATTGGCTCTGAAGACCAGTCGGAGGTGGCAGATGTTCTTGGTCGCGCAATCAAGGCAGGTTCAGCCAGAGGATGGTTCCCGTCGGATAAGGGTTGTGTTCTTAACGAGGTGTCTCTGATGGACGTAGGAGGACAGGAGTATAGGCCTGACAGGGTATTGCTCCACGATGGAAAGGCTGTGGTAATCGACTATAAGTTCGGTGAGCATCAGAAGAAGTATGAACGTCAGGTAAGACAATATGCTCAGTTGTGGAAGAAGATGGGATATTCTGAAATCAAGGCTTTCATCTGGTATGTGGAGACCGATCAGGTGGTAGAGGTAATCTAAATATTTCTTATCTTTGCAAGATTACAAAATACAAGAATATGGAAAACAAGGAAATGGATACCTGCAAGCTTTTATATAATACCGAGCGAGTAAGACTTTACATACCGGAATATGGCAGGAATGTGCAGAAGATGGTCGATTATCTCAAGACTATCGAGGATCGTCAGAAGAGGAATGCTCAGGCAAGAGCCGTGATTAAGGTGATGGAAATCCTTAATCCGGCGGTACATCTTCAAGATAACTATGAGCAGAAGCTTTGGGACCACCTTTTCATTATTTCAGGTTTCGACCTTGATGTCGATGCGCCGTATCCTATGCCTGCGCCTGAGTCGCTGAATGAGCGTCCTCTGCAGGTGCCTATACAGAAGACTCCGGTCAAGGCGTCTCATTATGGCAGGAATATAGAGAATATGCTGGCACTCATTGCAGATCATGAGGAAGGGGAAGCCAAGACCGCCATGATCCTTACACTTGCCGGCTATATGAAGCAGCAGTATCTTATCTGGAACAAGGATACAGTTTCTGATGAAACCATATTTCAGGACATTGAAAGACTTTCCGACGGACGTGTGAAAGTACCGGAAGGACTGCAGATTGCTAAAGTTGACGCTGGTGGACAGAGACAGGGAGGTCAGTATGGCAAGCAGGGCAGGAACAGACAGAAGAATCAGAAGAACAGAAAACAGTTTAATAAATAATCATGGCATCAAAGAAAGTTGTTAAAAAGAGGAAGAGATTGTCTCAGGAGCAGATCGACAACATCAAGAGGTATGTCGGACTGACTGTTCTTGTGCTGACTCTGTTTACATTTCTGTCCATTCTGTCTTATCTTTTTACATGGAAGACTGATGCAGGACTGGCGAAGGGCGCAGACTTTGCGAACTGGTGCGGTAATTCAGGATATTCCTGGTCAAGGTTCCTTGTATCAAGGTGTTTCGGCTTGGGAAGTTTCTTCCTGGTATTTCTGCTCGGTGCTGTTTCTCACAAACTTATAACCAAGAAGTCCGAGGTCGGTCTTGTCAGGATAGCATTCATCACTGTGCTCGGAACCATTCTTTCGTCCCTGTTGTTTTCTTATGCATCTATGCTCGTCAGCAATGATGTCTGTTTCGGTGGAGGCCTGGGAGGTGACGCTGGCTCGGCAGTGATAGGATGGCTGAGTGGTATGGTAGGTATGACCATTACCGGATTCATCGTGGCACTGCTCATTCTCGGTTGGATGATATTAAGCAGCAGCAGATTCAGATATTGGTTCTCGGTGGTGGGAGATAGAAAAGAACCTCAGCCGGACCAGAATGTGCCTGTTGTGAGTGAAGAAGAACCGGAAACCGATGTTGAAGAGGAAGGTGGGGAAGAATGCGAGGACGAAGGCCCGGTAGAAGCAGAAGGAGAGACAGAAGGTGAGGTGGAAGACCCTGAAACAGATGACCTGGAGGAAGAAGAACCTCAGGACGGTCCTGTCATAGACCCTGTACCGGATCCTATCCCGGATCCTACCCCTGATCCAGTACCGGTATCAGATCAGGATGGAGAGAAGGAAAATACGGGAATAGAGGTAGTACGTGGCGACGATCTTGTGGCTGATGTAGTGGAGGAACTTCCTCCGTTTGATAACAGACTTGATCTTGAGAAATTCCAGTCGCCTTCTCTTGAACTGCTCAATGACTATGCGGAGGGACAGCACAAGGTCAGCCAGCAGGAGCTTGATTATAACAACAACAGGATACGTGCTACTCTGCTCAACTATAAGATTGAGGTTCTCAAAGTTACAGCAGTAGTAGGTCCGACAGTTACCTTGTACAAGGTTTTCCCTGCGCCAGGAGTACGTGTGGCTTCTATCGAAACCCTTCATAGAGAGATAGCCATGTCCCTCGGAGTAGATGGTGTACGTGTGGTGATGCTTCCGGATAGTGTAGGTATAGAAGTCCCGAATTCTTCTCCTTCAATAGTGCCGCTCAAAGCAATGCTTAATAGTGACGCGTTCAGGAACAGCAAGGCGGAGCTTCCGATTGCAATCGGCTATACCATTACTCAGGAGGTCAAGACATTCGACCTTGCGGACGCACCTCATCTTCTTGTCGCCGGTGCGACAAAGCAGGGTAAGTCAGTGGGCCTGAATGTCGTAATGTCCTCACTGCTGTACTCTAAACATCCTTCAGAGTTGAAGTTTGTGATCATTGACCCTAAAAAGGTCGAGTTTACGGCTTATAACAAGTTGCTCAAGCATTATCTTGCAGTCCTTCCGTCAAATAGTGAAGAAGAAGAGCAGAGGAATGCGATTGTCAAGAATGCCAAGACGGCAGAACAGGTGCTGGCATCGCTTTGTGTAGAGATGGATGAAAGATACAGCCTTCTGGAAAAGGGAGGTGTGAATGACTTCAAGCTTTACAATGAGAAGTTCAAGAAGCGTCATCTCCTTCCGACAGAAGGACACAAGTTCCTGCCTTATCTGGTTGTAGTCATTGATGAGTATTCGGATCTCCTCATGGCTGGTGGTGCAAACTCTGATGCAAAGAAGTCTGCAAAAAACATAGAAGCATCAATAATCCGTCTGGCTCAGATGGGTCGTGCCGCAGGTATCCATGTGATAATCGCCACTCAGCGACCTTCTGCCGATGTTGTGACCGGTCTTATCCGTGCGAACTTCCCGACTCGTATCGCATTCCGTGTACTTTCAAATACTGAGTCTCGCATTATTCTGGATACAAACGGTGCAGAAAACCTGATAGGAAAGGGAGATATGCTATATTATGCCGGTGTCAAGATAGAACGTGTGCAGTGCGCTTTGGTAAGTATGAAGGAAGTAATAAGTATAACCAAGGCAATCGGCGAACAGACCGGATACAAGAAGTCCTATAATATTCCTTACTATCTGCCTGAACCGCCTTCTCAGCAGGAAGGGGAGAGTTCTGCAGGAATGATTGACATGCAGAATATCGATCCGATGTTTGAAGAAGCGGCAAACCTCGTCGTAAAATACCAGAAGGGCTCAACATCAGATCTTCAAAGACGCCTGGGCATGGGTTATGCAAGAGCAGGTCGTGTGATGGATCAGTTGGAAGCGGCAGGTATAGTGGGTCCACAGGACGGGTCAAAGCCAAGGCAGGTGCTTGTTGCTGACTTTGAAGAATTGAGCGAAATCATTAAACACTTTGTGTCATAGATATGAAATACATACTATCATTTGGGTTCTTGATGTTATCCTGGCTGTCTTCGGCTCAGGATAACTCGCTTTTGGACAGGATGTGCGATAAGGTCTCCTCTTCGTGCGTTGTTTTGGAGTATTCTTATACAGCCCGTGTGTCCGGAATCGATAATAAGGCATCCGGAACTCTTTTGAGTCAGGATGAAAAATGGACACTGAAGGGCAACGGAGTTGAGATGTTCTGCGACGGGTCGACCGTATGGGTGATGGACCCTGCTTTGAAGGAAGTGGTGATCGAACCTGTGGAAGATGAGCAGCAGACCGGATTTCTGACCAATCCTGCCAGAATATTTGTCGGTTTGCTGACGAAATTCAAGGTTAATGTGGTGAATCCGTCTTCCGATGGCAAGTCAACAGTTTTTTCCCTGCTGCCATTAAGGGACGGTGAGATTGAATATATGAATATTGAAATATACAATGCCACGGCCTTGATACGCAGGATGTCATTTGCTTTGAAAGACGGCTCTCTTGTACAAATAGAGGTCAACTCCATGAAGTTGACCCCTAAGGCTTCTGACGAGGCATTCAAGCCTCAGACTGTATTTGATTCAAGCTGGATTGTTACTGATCTTCGTTAAAAGATGAACTCCGCAGGTTACTTTCTGATACATCTGACTGATGCTCCGAATGACTGCTTGTCCATCTGACTTATGAAAAGTTCCGGCTGTCCCTCGATCAGGTAAATGGCGTATGCTTCATTAGCCTTGTCTGCTTCTGTATCTGTCCAGAATACAGCATATTCGTTTTCCCCCTCAAACAACGATGTTTCAATGTTTGTATAGCCGACCGGAATTGCAGAAAATCCGGTTGAATTGGTGATGTCTCCTACCTGAGGCCAATACTCCCACATGATTTTTCCATTGAAAGTTGCGTCTCCCATAAGGGCGGCCGCCAGGCTCTTGCCGTGATTCGGCTGCTCCTTGATATAAGCTTCCAATGTCTTCCAGTCATCAAGGCTTGGTAGTTTCCATTCATAGCCAGATGTGCTGAGAGATTCGCAGACAGAAATGGCTTCCAGGTAAGAGTAGTATCTTCCATAGACGTTTGACATTACATCTGCATTGACGTATGCCTTGCCTGCCGGCTTTTCGGCTACGTTGTTAAGCATCCATGTCTGGGTTCCGATCTGCTTGAAATAGTATGTCGTAGTATCGCTCGTGGAGATGCCTGTCGTCGGGAATTCCAATCCTTTGATGGATCCGTCCGCTCCTCCCTTTACTACTGTCGCATAGTTGACTGCTGCAGAACTTGAGTATCCCTCTGCCGATGCAGTACAATATATAGTGCAGGTCTGGAGCGTATCTGTAAATGTAAAGTTGAAGACCTTGGTCGAGCACGCCGTCGGGGCTGATGGTGTCACTCTCCATGTGTATGTGAGCTCTTTTCCGTCTGGATGAGAAATGCCCTTCGGTGTAAGCGTTACGCTCTGTCCGCCTTTTACATATTCAGGAAGTCCTTGGATGGTCATGTATCCATCCAGACTTGGGGTCAATGCTGCGTCTGCATCCTTCTTTTTGCACCCTGCTGCTGCCGATACGATCAGGGCAGCGAATATAATCTTACGAAAATTCATCTATCTGTTGTTGATGGTCCAAATATCTTGCAAATATAGTTAAATTTAATTGTAAAATCCGTTAACTTTGCGCAAATAGTTTGCCAGATGAATCCCATCAGAATAATATCATGCCTGACCTCCCTGCTTTTGATCATTTCGTGTACTCGAAGTGATAGATTTGTCACGGTTTCAGGTTATGCTCAAGGCGGAGTCTATTCCGTAAAGTTAAATCTTAACGGCAGTGATGGCATGATCCGGGAGGATGTCAAGACAATACGGGATTCCATCGATGCAATTCTCCAGAGAATAGACAATTCTCTGTCGGGGTATAACAGGAACTCCCTGGTGAGCCGTTTCAATGACGGGGAGCGGATCAGACCGGATTCGCTTTTTGTCGATATTTACGAGAGATCATACCGGATATATGAAGTTACGCACGGTGCTGTCGATGTCGCAGCGGCACCATTGTTCGATATCTGGGGATTCGGATTCAGAAACGGACAGATGCCTGATGACCGGAAGGTACAGTCGGTCAGGAACTTCTGCGGTCTGGGACGGATGGTCAGGGATATGGCGGGTGCGGTCGGACAGGATGGCCTGCTCAGGTCTGAAGATATGCTCATCCATGGCGGCGGACAGTCACCGTCACTGAATTATAATGCCGTAGCCCAGGGCTATAGCTGTGATCTTGTCGCAGAGTATCTGTACGGTTTAGGTGTGAAGGATATGATGATAAATATAGGAGAGATATATTGTGACGGGCACAATCCTTCAGGCATGTCATGGACCGTGGGCATTGATAAGCCTGTTGACGGGAACAATGAGCTTGGAGCTGATGTGCAGGGTATATTCAGAGTCCCGTCAGGCCCTCATGGAGTAGTGACATCTGGAAATTACCGCAAGTTCTATATCAGGGACGGTAAGAAATACGCCCATACCATTGACCCTCGTACCGGTTACCCGGTATCTCATAATCTTCTCAGTGCCACGGTTATAGCTCCGAATGCCACCTTGGCTGACGCCTATGCGACATATTGTATGGTCATAGGCCTTGAAGCATCCAAGGAGTTCATTGAGTCGGATCCTGATCTGGAAGCATGTCTTATTTATGACCGTGAAGGGGAGTTCTGCACATGGACATCGTCCGGGATGCAGTTGCTTTAAAGCGCTGCTATGATTTCCAGAATTCCGGTGAAAGTCTGAATGATGAATTCAAGCCCTGTAGTGAGGAATTCCGGGCATATCCCGGCAGCATGGAGACCACTTACGACAAGCCCCCATGGTATGATCAATCCGACCAGAGGTGCGGCCAGAAGATTTGTCAGCAGGAAGTATTCTGGAAATGTTCCGAAACAGATATATGCTATGGGACCTGTGGTTATCTGACATGCGATAGCCACGGAAGCTGATGTCCAGATCCATTTCAACCCTTTGACAACGGGCCCCCCTGATACGTCGGTCCATAACTTGTTGAACGCCGGATATATGTATGCTATGCCAGCCATGGCAGCGTATGATAGAAGAAAACCTACTTGTCTGATATCGTCCGGAAATATCGTCAGATGTATTATCAGGGAAGTCATCAGAATCTCTCCGGTGTTGCCCTTTCTCCCGACTGCAGCAGCGGTTTCATACAGGAAAATAAATATGAACGCTCTTGTGATTGACGGGCCTGCCCCAGTCATTATTGTATAGAACAGACAGATGAAGGTCGTTGTGACAGATCTGATGGTCAATGCTTTGCGGCTGTTTCCGATAGGGGACAGGAGGAGTTTCAGGATGCCGTAGATTATTCCCAGATGCATTCCGGATAAGGCCAGAATATGGGATGCGCCGCTTTGGCGGAAAATGCTTTTAGTGTGCATGTCAAGGCCGGACCTGTCTCCTGTAATGAGTGAGTTTATGAGAGCGCCTGTCTGTGCATTCTTGAAAGGCAAGTCGGAAATTGTCTGCTTGAGGCGGCTTCCGAAGGGTTCTGTAAGCGAATTCAGCCATCCGTCGCTGTTGTTTCCGCTGACTGCAAGCCAGTCTGCGGTGATGCAGCATACCGCACCGCATGCAAGGGCGGAAATGATGATGGCAGACCATAGTGCTGCTGAATGGTATTCTTTATGGGAAGACGTCAGAAGGATGAAGATGCATACGGAAATGATTGCCGCCAGAACTGGGAATGAAGCGTGAGGGAAACCGGTTGAAACAATGGGGAATGCCATGGATATTGCAGTACCTGCTGCAAATGGAATCGCGAACCCTGCTATTTCTCTCCCTGCTGTCATTTCGTAATTGTTTTTTGCGAATGTAGCGATAAATTTATTAACTTTGCATGGATATGGTAAAAAACTGAAAATAAATTATAAAACTCTATCAATATGATTATTTTAGTACTTAATTGCGGAAGTTCTTCGTTGAAGTATCAGCTTCTTGATATGAAGAATGATGAGGTTTATGATCTTCTCGCCAAAGGTCTTGTCGAGAGAATCGGAATGGAGGTCGGATGTATCAAACATCAGTCAACCGGTAAGGATAAGGTGGTGAAGGAAATGCCGATTGAGGATCATACTGTCGGCATCAAGGCCGTCATCGATGCTCTTCTTGACAAGGAGACAGGAGTTCTTTCAACATTGGAAGATATAGAGGCTGTTGGTCATCGTGTGGTTCATGGTGCGGAGGAGTTCGTATGCAGTCAGCTTATTACTGATGAAGTCATCAAGCAGATCGAGAAGTGTGTGGATCTGGCACCTCTTCATAATCCGGCTAACCTCCTTGGTATCAGAGCTGTGTCTGCTGTCCTTCCTGCAGTGCCTCAGGTGGCTGTCTTCGACACTGCATTCCATCAGACAATGCCGTCATATGCCTATATGTACGCTCTCCCTTATGAGTACTATGACAAATATCGCATCCGTCGTTACGGATTCCACGGAACGAGCCATAAGTATGTTTCGGCAAAGGGTGCGAAGTTCGCAGGACTTGACCTGAACTATTCGAAGATCATTACATGTCACCTCGGTAACGGAAGTTCGATAGCAGCTGTAGTCAATGGAAAATCTATTGACACCACTATGGGCTTCACACCTCTTGAAGGTCTTATCATGGGAACAAGATGCGGTAACATCGATCCGGATGTCGTGACATATCTCCAGGATAAGGAAGGCCTCACTCCAGCACAGATGAGCCAGGTGCTCAACAAGAAGAGCGGCTTCCTCGGTCTCTCATGTGTCTCATCTGATGCACGCGACCTCAATGATGCTGCAAACGAGGGTAATCCAAAAGCGAAACTGACGCTCAAGAAGCTTACTTACGACATCACGAAGTTCATTGGTGCCTATGCTGCTGCGATGAATGGAGTCGATCTCATCGTCTTTACTGGAGGTATCGGCGAGAACAACAGCCGTCTGCGCCGTCGCGTCTGCGAGAACCTTACTTATCTCGGCGTCAAATTCGACTATGATGCAAATGTCGCGATGGGAGAGGATACCCTCATCACGCTTCCGGATTCGAAAGTCAAGATTGCTGTCATCACGACAAATGAGGAACTGATGATCGCCCGTGACACCATGAACATAGTTCAGAACGAAGAGTAATGAACAGTTTCAACGAAATATTCACATGTCTCCAAAGCCGCGACTCCAAGAAAAGGATGATCGCGGCTTGGGGTGTAGATGACCATACCATATCTGCCGCAAGTCAGGCTATCGACCTGGGACTGGTAGATGTCATTCTGGTCGGAGATAAGGATCTGATAGAAGATGTCTGCCGTAATGAGGAGATAGATTCAGCCAAGTTTACAATCGTCCATAATCCGGTAGAACTCAATGCTGTGGCTCAGGCGGTACAGATGGTCAGAGAAGGGGAAGGGGACTTCCTGATGAAAGGCCTCTGCTCAACAGACAAGTTTCTGCGTGCGATTCTGAATAAGGAAACAGGTCTTCTCCCACCTAAGGGTACGCTGACACATTGCGGAGTCATCGAGAATCCTCACTATCACAAACTTCTTTTCGTGGGTGATGTCGCAGTGATTCCTGCACCGGACCTAAAGCAGAAGCAGGTCATAATGGACTGTCTGGTGAAGGCCGCAAAGTCAGTGGGTGTGCAGACTCCTAAAGTGGCAATAATAGCAGCTACAGAGCAGGTTCTGCCGAGCCAGCCGGCAACTATGGAGGCAGCCCTGCTAGCCAAGATGGCTCAGCGCGGACAGATCAAGGGATGTGTCGCCGATGGTCCTCTGGCACTTGATGTGGCCATTGACTCGGAGTCGGCGCAGATCAAAGGGCTGGAAAGCCCTGTCGCCGGAGATGCCGACTGCCTGCTGTTCCCTAATATTGAGTCTGGAAATGTCTTTTATAAGGCAAACTCCAAGTTGGTGCCGGGCGTGCGTCAGGCCGGTATCCTTGTCGGTGCAACGGTTCCATGCGTCCTGTCAAGTCGCGCGGACAGCAGTGACACCAAGTTGAATTCGATTGCCATTGCTGCAATGCAAGCGTAGTTTTTACATGTTATAATAAATGAAAGGAAGAATTTTAGTTATAAATACAGGATCGACATCGACAAAGGTAGGTTTCTTTGAGGATGGAAAGAAGGTCTTTGAGCAGAATGTGTCTTATTCTGCCCGCGAGATTTCCGTGTACACTTCCGTACTGGATCAAAGCGATATGCGCCGTGACTCTATCCTTGACTTCCTGTCATCGAAGCAGATACCTCTTGAGTCTATCGACCTGGTGATGTCACGAGGCGGACTCATAACTCCGATAAGGACAGGAGTCTATGAAATCAATGATGAGATGAAGGCCGCTCTACGTGAAGGCAAGAACGGTATGCATGCATGCTGTCTTTGCGGTCTTATTGCAGCTGAAGTATGCGACCGTATAAATGTTGCGAAGGCAGAAAAAGGTATGAACCCGGACTGCAAGGCGTATATAGCCGACCCTCCTATGGCAGATGAGATGGTGCCGGAGGCGAAGCTGGGA
The DNA here is from genome assembly GCA_045127685.1 of Candidatus Cryptobacteroides sp. Lineage (GTDB taxonomy): Bacteria > Bacteroidota > Bacteroidia > Bacteroidales > UBA932 > Cryptobacteroides. Next base: position 20,016 of record JBGVQP010000028.1, on the reverse strand, counting down.
GGACTTCCCGAGTTTCCCAGAAGGACTCTTTTCCATGCCCTGAACTCACGTGCGATGGTCCGTAGGTATGCTCGCAGCGTGGGTAAGAACAATAAGGACGTGACAGTCATCGTCGCTCACCTGGGAGGTGGCTCGTCTGTGTCTCTGCATCATCACGGAAATGTTATCGATTGTAATGACGCTCTCGGTGGAGATGGTCCGATGAGTACCGAACGTGCTGGCTCCGTGCCTGGATTTCCTCTTGTTGACAAGTGTTTCAGCGGACAGTACACAAGACAGCAGGTTCGCAAGCGTCTTGCCGGACGTGGTGGAGCGATCGCATATTTCGATACCAATGATTTTCGCGAAATCATCGCAATGGCGGCTGGTGGCAATGCAGATGCAGATGTGTTCATCAAGGCTTATTGCCTTTCAGCAGCGAAATACATAGCAGGATTGGCTACTACGATCTGTGGAAAGGTCGATGCGATTATCCTGACCGGAGGAGTGTGTCACAGTGAAGTGATCACCGGACAGATCAGTGAAAGAGTCGGATTCATCGCCCCTGTTGTCATTTATCCTGGTGAAGATGAACTTGAATCTCTCGCTGAAAACGGATATGGAATTCTCTCCGGCGAATTTGAGATCAGGGAGTACAACAGAGAGAGGATCATTGACTGATCCGTATCAATCTTTACTGATCGAAAAGATTTCTTGCAGGAAGCTTCTTACTATAGAGCTTCCTGCATTCTTTGAATAAGGCGTCTGTATATTTTGCCTGTCTCGGTCCTTTCCATGTGCTGGTGTTGGTTATCAGAACCCAGCATTCTCCGTCAGGAAAACGCTTTACGAGTGCGCATGTGCCCGATAATGTGCCGGAACGGCTCCATCCGAGCCCCGGAGTCGTATCGTTCCAGCCGAGTGAGAAAGTGTTTTTGTCAAAGTACTGAGTCATCTGTCTGACCGCTTCCTTTGATATGATATCTGGTACTTCATCCTGTCCGTCAATACATGCTACAAGTCTGGCGATCTCCATTGTCGAGCCACACCAGGCCCCGGCGCCGGAAAGCAGAGGGATGTTGTTGCCACCATAGCATCTTTCCACCATGATTCCGCTGTCTGTATATTCTTCAACGAACTTGCCGTCACCTTCATGGGTGTAATATCTTACCTCGTTCTCTCTTTTGTCTTTATAATATGTACCGGCAATATGCATGTCATAGCAGCCGGCGGGGGCGAAGACATCTTCCTTCATGAACTGCTCATAAGGCTTTCCAGAAATCTTTTCTATGATATCTGACAGAAGAATGTATCCAAAGTTTGAGTATTTGTGTACTGATCCAGGAAGATGTCTGAGTCTACGGCTCAGGACAAGTTTGAAGTAGTCTTCTTTCTCAGGTGCGTGATCCAGCCCCATCTGGTGCTTCACATCTCTTGAGGAGAATACCGGATCGCGATAAAAGCCTCCCTGATGCCTCAGAAGATGTTCTACGGTTATCCTGTAGTGCTTTTTGTCCTTGATGTGTGCAGAATATGTAGAGTCGCATAGAATCCCGGAGGGTCCGAATACTGAATCCTTTATGTTCAGTAACCCTCTGTCTTGAAGAACCATGATTCCTACGGCTGTCATCAGTTTTGATACGGAGGCCATCCGCATGATGTGTCCGGGCTGCATCCTGATTCCTTCCTCTTCATCAGCCCATCCGTAACCTTTGGCATAAACAAGAGAATCGTTGCGGGTGATTGCAAGGGATGCGCCTTTGATCCACCATTTTTCCAAATATCGCTCGATCTTCCTGTCAAGTGCCCTCAGCCCGTCCAGGTCGGAGTCGTCATTGGAAATGATCTCGTTAAGGTGAGGGGATTGAACGGGTTGCACAGCAACAGCACCCTCGGGCTTTTCTCTGCCGGTGAGCAACGTTATTATGATAGCGGTCAGTAAAGCGGATTTCAATCCGATAAGGTACAGTTTCTTTCTACTCATCGGTCAGTCCTGCCCTTTTTATGAATTCAATGATGATGTCAGAGGTACCCTTGATTCCGAGTACTGATGAATCAAGGCACAGGTCATATGTTGATGCTACGCCCCAGTTGCCGAATGTGTAATAATTATAGTACTCTTCACGCGATTTGTCCTTGACTTCTATCTTTGCTATCGCTTCGTCATAACCGAGTCCGTCCCGGTGCATTACTCTTTCTGCTCTGGCTTCCAGCGGCGAGGTCAGGAAGATCCTTACCAGATTTTCATGATCACGAAGGACATAGTCCGCGCATCTTCCTACTATGATCGCTGAACCCTGCTCTGCAATCCTTTGAATAGTTTCGCACTGCATCTTGAATATACCGCTGTCGCTCATGCTGTTCTCGGAACTGCCCGTGAACAGGGCTGAGAATGAGAAGAAACTCTTCTTCTCGTCGCTCTGCATAAAGAATTCCGCTCCGAAACCGCTGTCCTGTGCGGCCTTGGTTATGAGTTCGTTGTCATATACAGGTATGCCGAGTCTCGATCCTAATTCATTGGCTACAAGTACTCCGCCGCTGCCGAACTGTCGGCCTATGGTTATGATAAGATGCCGGGTCATGATTTTATATGTGTGCACCGAGTCCGGTGGATGCATCACCGTCCTTGAGTCTGTTGAACTTCTTGAAAAGATTAAAGAGCAGCAGTGCTGTCAAAGCGCAGGAGAGGAAGTCGGAAACCGGGAAACTGAGCCATACACCCATGGCTTCGTTAAGACTATGCTCTATACCTGCTCCTGTTCTGGCTTCCATCGCATTCCCTATGGCGATAGGAAGGAAGTAAAGACATGGAAGAAGGAACAGAATCTGTCTTGAAAGAGAAAGGATGATGGATTTCTTCACCATTCCAAGGCTTTGGAAGAAATTCGTTCCGATCATCTGGAAGCCGACGAGCGGGAACATTATGGTAAGAAGTCTTAGGCTTTCCGCACTCATATCCAGAAGTCTCTCATCATGCGTAAATATGCCCGCTGCTGCTCTAGGAAAGAAGAATCCGATGATGAAGCAGATGCAGGTGACGATTGTGCCGAGCAAGGCAGTCTTCCAGAATACATCCTTCACGCGCGAGTATTGTCTTGCTCCATAATTATATCCGGCAATCGGTTGCATGCCCTGATTAAGTCCCATGCAAATCATTATGAACATGAATATGAACCTGTTGCTGATGCCGAATGCTCCGATACCCAGATCTCCGCTGTATTTTCTGAGCTGCTGATTGATGAAGAGTGTCACAAGGCATGCAGCGGCATTCATGAGGAACGGTCCGAGTCCTATGGCAAGCGAGTCTTTTGCGACTCTGCGGTCAAGTCTGACGATGCCCTTTTCGAAATGGAATGCCCTTTCGCGGTTGCTGAAATGCTTGATTACCACTATCATTGCAACAGTCTGTGCGATGACTGTCGCCCATGCCGCTCCTGCTATGCCCATGTCGAATACGAATATGAACAAAGGATCAAGCAGGGTGTTGAACAACACGGTAAAGATAGTCAGACCCATTGCTTTCTTCGGACTGCCGGATGAACGCATGGCGGCATTGAGTCCGAAATACAGATGGGTCACGATGTTTCCGTAAAGGATTATCCTGATATACTCTTTTGCGTAGGGGAGAGTGTCTGCACTGGCTCCGAAGAAGTAAAGTATCGGGTCTATGAATATCAGAGCAGCTGCCATGAATATCAGTCCGATGATGATATTCAGGCTGACTACATTGCCGAGTACCTTGTTGGCCGCCTGGTAGTTCTTCTGGCCGAGCAGTACCGAAAGCATGGTCGCTGCGCCTGCACCCACGAGAGTGCCGAATGCTGTCGAGAGATTCATCAGAGGGAATGTGACCGCGAGTCCGGATATGGCCTGTGCACCGACTCCATGTCCGATGAATATGCTGTCAACCATATTGTACAACGAAGAAGCTGTCTGTGCAATGATTGCCGGCAAGGCATATTGCTTCAGCAGCTTTCCGATCTTTTCTGTACCGAGTTCTGTCGGGATAGTCGCTCTTGCAGCCATCTTAATCCTCCGGTGCAGGAACGATTTCTATTTCGAATACCAGTGGAGCATAGCCAGGAATGCGCGCTCCGCTGCCTGAAACGCCATATCCAAGAGGTGAGTAGAAGACACTGACACCCTTGTCCATTTTACCGCCATCTCCAAGGTCATTCAGATTCCACAGAGCCATAGCGAATCCGTCAACTACGCTGGAGCCGTTCATCGTGATCTCCGAGTATGAACTGCCCCACTTGATCTTTACTGGTCCATAAGTGCGGCCACGCTCATATAAGCCATTGTCTTTTGCGGTTTTCTCCACATTGGTGTCAAACATGCGACCGTTGAGCAGTCTTCCGGTGTAGTTTATATAGATGGTAGTGTCCGCCTTGAAAGCAACCGTGTCCGCACCCTGCTCTACAAGACTCTTGAAATAGAATCCGGTGGTGTCTTTCCTTGTGTTCCTGTTGAACGAGTCTACGCCACCGTAGTTCTCACTTATGAGTGCTTTGATCTTCTCTGTCTGCCACTGGTTGATGTCTTCTGTGAAATCCTCGACAGTGAACCTGTATATGGTATTGGAGTAGTCGGAGCTGTTGCTGATGTATTCACCTGCCGACTGGTATGTCGAGTATGTCATGAGCCATGATGGGATGATGACCTTCTTGCTGCCTCCGACCTTCATGCCGACAATTGCATTCTGGAGGCCAGCCTGTATGGTTCCGTCCTTGGTCAGCCACACCTGTGGTCCGTAATAGTATGTACTGTCATATACGCCCATCTGCTTTGCAGTCTCGGCATCTGTATATGAAGAGAAATTTCCTTCAAGATCTGTTATGGCATAATTGACAATCGCGAAACCGTTATCTGTCACTGTCGCTCCGGTTCCTTCCTCGGTCTGGTCAGGAATCACATATATGCCGTTGCGGTCCTCCTTGTTGTTCCATTGAGCCGTCAATCCCGGATAATTGATGCTCATCCATGCGTCGAGATATCTCTTCTTTGCCTCGTTTACGCCTTCTGTCGATGTTTTTGCACATCCAGCTAAAGTCGCAGCTGCGATGACATATGCTATGATTCTGTATGTATTCTTCATGTTTTCTTATTGAATAGCCCGCAAATTTAATCAAATCAAATGATTTTTGAAAAAATCATTCGTTGGATACGCCTTCAACCCAGATTTCAAACAGAAGGGCAGAATTTGCAGGAACTATGCCAAGCGGTTTCTTGCCGAATGCGTACTTTCCGGAAAACAGGATCTGGCAGACTTCTCCTGCCTGTACTCCTGTCAGACCGTGGCGCAGACCCTCGATGAGCTCGTCTGTGCTCAGGTTGAGGGTGCATATAGTATAGTCGGCATCTGTCAGGTTCCAGTTCGATGCTGCTGCAGTAGCCTGGTGGTTTGTCGTGAACATATTTGAAGGGCTTTTGCTTCCGGAGAATGAGTAACCGGCATAGTAGAATGATACCGTGCCGTCTGACTTCAACTTTTCGCCAGTGCCTTCTGTGGTGACGAGTCTGCTGGTGCCTCCGTTGTACACAACGCGTAGGGTATCTGTCTTCTCCTGACCATCTACAGTGGACTTTCTGTACATGTTGTTACTGATATATTGGTCTATCTTGCTTTCCTGGGTGTTATACAACGCTTCTCTTTTTTCTTTCAGGCATGAAACAGAACTCAGGCAGACCAGTGCCAGCAATATTATCTTTATCTTGTTCATCTTATAGTTTGTTCATGAAAATATGAGTTTGTTCTTCAATGTATTTTCCGGCCTGGCTGATGTCGGATATGTTCTCCGGCATGTAAAGCCGTCCTCCTGCTGCATTTTCGTGCCCGCCTCCGTTAAAATAAAGTCTTGAGCATGTGTTTGCGGATGTACCTTTCTTTGAACGTATCGATACCCGTGCATGGCCCTTGTCTTCCTTGACTAGGATGCTCATGAGAACTTTGTCAATGCTCAGAGGTATATTGACAAACCCTTCGGTATCACCTTCTTCCACGTTGTATTTCAGCATGGTATCCTTGTCCAGGACAATATATGCAACGCCGTCTTCTGTGATTTTCATAAGGTCCTTGAGTACATGGCCCTGCAGGCGCAGTCTGCTTTCCTTTGAACGGTTGTACAGCTTGCTGAGAATCATGTCTCTGTCTACTCCGGCCTCAATCAGTACGGATGCCATTTCAAATGTTGATGGATAAACGGAGTTCGCAAAATTGTTTGTGTCCGTTGTCATACCGGTCATGAGTGCTGTGGCCGCCTTGTGCGGAAGGTCTGATGCCTTGCCGCCGATGGCTGGTAGTTGAAGCAGGATATGGTACAGAAGCTCGGATGCAGATGAGATGTCCTGTACCGAGAATATAAGTGAGAAACTGTCCCGGTCGGGAGACAGGTGATGATCGATGAGGATCTTTTCGGCAGTGGCTTCTTCAAGTATGCCGCAGAGGGAGTCTGTTCTATGGAATGCGTTGAAATCCAGACATATTATCAAGTCGCTCTCCCGGATGGTCTTCTCTGTCTGCACCGGATTGAAATCAAAAATCAGGATGTCGTCTGCCACATCGTCGCCAAGCAGGAAGTCCAGGTATCCGGGAGCTGGATTTGCTATCGCCACCTTTACGTCTGAAGAGTAGATCTCCTTAAGTACATGATACATTCCTATGCTGCTTCCGACAGCGTCTCCGTCCGGTTTGGTATGTGTGACAATCACGGGCCTTGAGGCGGCCTTGAGCCTGTTATGAAGATCGTATATGGATTCGGTCTGGAATGTCATCATTTTCTATGTCTGAAATTACATTTGTTTCAGCCGCAAAATTACAAATTATATTGCATTTGATAAATCAAATTTATAACTTTGTCCGGATTTTTGGAAAAATTATAAAAAACAACAATAATGAAACAGCAAACAGTTATCCGCATCATCTGCGCAGTTTTGGTAATTCCGATTGTACTTCTTGTATGGGCTACAGTGGCCAGTGTTATGGAGCCTGTAAATTTCAACAAGCATAGAGCTTATCGTGAAAGCGTTGCTATCCAAAGACTTAAGGATATCCGCGATCTTCAGGTTGCATACAAGAATGTCAATGGCCGTTATGCGTCGACAGTTGACTCGCTCAAGCTTTTCTACAATGAAGGCAAGATGAAGGTTGTCATGAGCGTAGGATCGAAAGATGACTCACTTGCAATGGCAAATACAGACAAGTTCAAGAAGAAGTTCCGCCACCTAAAGGGCGAGAAACTCAATGCAAAGCTTCATGAACTTTATCTTGCCGGAGAGCAGAACCTCGTATTCTCGATCACAACAGAAATACCGGTAAAGGATACCATCTTCCGCAGCAGGACTGATTTCAATGTAGATGATCTTGCGATCATTCCGTTCAGTGGAGGCGACTCTCTTATCATGGAGTCAACCATCAAGACAGTGTCTGGTGTGAAGGTTCCTCTCTTCGAGGCTTCGATGCCTTTCAAGTCTTTGCTTAAAGGTCTCGAGCCTGAACAGCTCAGAATCAATCTTGATGCAGAACGCGAGGATCAGGGCAAGTACAAGGGACTTCAGGTCGGAAGCATCTCTGCCCCTAACAATAACGCCGGTAACTGGGAGTAATCAGATATGGCAGATACACAAAACAGAATATCCATTCAAGTCGGCTTGAGTGGATATTCTTTTAAGATAGAAGAAGCTGGTGCTGAGTCTTCGTCCGGATGGATGCCAGCGGAAAGCATATTCACCGTCAGGGAATTGCAGAAGAGATATTCTCAGGTAGAGATATCTGTCCTGACTCCGTACTGTACGCTGATACCTCAGGATTTCTTCAATGTGGAATCAGCGCGCGACCAGTTGTCGGAGGTTGTCAGGCTTATGGATGGCGCTGTGGTCGAGTTTGTCCCTGTACCGGAATTTGCTTCAGTATTGGTCTATTCTTCGTCAGTAGGTGGCACTCTGCACAAGGTACTTTCCGAATCAGTACTGCTGACTGACGGTAATAAGGTCAAGCCTCTGCCGGAAATGTATTACATGCTCAAGGACGTACATAATCTTACTGAGTATAACCGCATCCTCGCATCCTACATGGACGGTGTTCTGTATCTCGTTGTTGCTCAGGGCAGGACTTTGCTTCTTTGCAACAGTTTCAAGGCTCCGGATTTCACGACAGCGGAATATTTCATATTCATGGTAATGAAAAAACTCCAGCTCAATCCTGAAATCTCTACCATCACCTTCAGGACTCCACTGACTCACGAGCAGGAGATTTCTCTTTACAGGTATTTCAAAAGTGTTGATGTGATATGAGAATAATAGGCGGAAGGTTAAAGGGCAAGACCATCTTGCCTCCTCAAGGATACAAGGCACGCCCGACAACCGATTTTGCAAAGGAAGGGCTTTTCAATATTCTCAATAATGAATATGAGATGGAAGGTCTCAAGGTACTCGACCTTTTCGGTGGTACAGGGGCAATATCATATGAGTTCGCGTCCCGTGGAGCTTCGATGGTATATTGTGTAGAGATGCTTCCGCTGCATGCAAACTTCATCAAGTCACAAGCATCAAAGTTTGGAATGAACAATCTGACCGTAGTACGTCATAACGTGTTCGAATTCCTTGAGATCTGTCGTGAAAAGTTTGATATAATCTTTGCAGACCCACCGTATGCTTTGGAAGACCTGGCGACCATTCCGGACAAGGTCTTTTCCAAGGATATTCTTCATCCGGGAGCATACCTGATTCTGGAGCATCCGGAAGAATTCAACTTCGAGTCGCATCCATTTTTTGTGAAGGAGAAGAAGTATGGCAATGTCCATTTTTCCTTCTTCGAAAAACCGTCTGCATGACATCGTTGTCAGTCACATTATGTCATTGCGATGTTTGTGTTTACGTCATTGAGAAATTGATGTTTACGTCATTGCGAAATTGATGTTTATGTCATTGAGGAATTGATGTTGACGTCATTGCGAGGCCTGTAAGGCCGTGGCAATCTAAACGAAAGTAGTGTATTAATTATATAGTAGTATGAAATTTAACCTTAAAGAAGTATTTCAGCCCAAACTTTTCGGGCTGTTCAAGAAAGGTGCTTATAATGCCAACACCTTGTCATCAGACCTGATTGCCGGAATAATAGTCGGCATCATCGCCCTACCTCTTGCAATCGCATTCGGTATCGCCAGTGGCGTTACCCCGCAGCAGGGTCTCATCACTGCCATCGTAGCCGGATTCCTTATTTCATTTTTCGGAGGTTCAAACTTCCTGATCGGTGGTCCTACCGGAGCATTCATAGTGATCGTTGCCGGCATCGTAGCCAATTATGGCATGCAGGGACTTATCATCGCTACAATCATGGCTGGCGTGTTCCTTGTGCTGATGGGAGTATTCAAGATGGGAGTGATATTCAAGTTCATCCCTTATCCGATAGTTGTGGGATTCACCAGCGGTATCGCCCTGACTATATTCACTACGCAGATGAAGGATTTCTTCGGATTTCCTCTTGATCTTGAAGTTCCCGCAGGATTTATCCCGCAGTGGACATGCTATTTCAAGAATATAGCTTCTGTGAATTGGGTGGAGATGCTGATGAGCATAGGCTGCCTTATCATCTGTTTCAGTTGGAGAAAGGTGACAAAGAAGGTTCCTGGCTCACTGATAGCACTTATTGTAGGTACAGTCGCTTCTGTTCTTCTGAGTAAGTATGCGGGAGTAGAGTTCGCGACAATCGGCTCAAAGTTCCCTGAACTTGCGAATGGTCTCCCGATGCCGAAGCCTGTAGCTCCGGAATTCTCTTTTGAAACCGTCAAGGGCCTGGTTTCACCGGCATTCACTATTGCAATCCTCTGTGCCATCGAGTCACTCCTTGCCGCTATGGTCGCTGATGGTGCCACCGGTAAGAAGCATCATGCAAACACAGAACTCATAGGCCAGGGTATAGCAAATATCATCACGCCTCTTTTTGGAGGTATCCCAGCGACCGGAGCCCTCGCACGTACAATGGCCAGCATCAACAATGGTGGAAAGACACCGGTAACAGGAATCGTACATGCAGTTGTCCTGCTTCTGATTTACCTGTTCCTCATGCCGTATGCAATCTACATCCCGCTCGGATGCCTTGCAGCAATCCTTGTGCAGGTTGCATACAATATGAGTGAATGGCGTACATTCAAGTATCTGCTCCGCGGTGACAAATCAGACATCGCTGTGCTTCTGATCACTTTCTTCCTTACGGTGATCGTTGACCTTACAGTAGCAATTGAGGTGGGTGTAGTGCTTGCGGTCGTACTCTTTGTACGCCGCGTAATGCAGACTTCGACTATTTCTGTTCTTGACTCTCATAAGATTGCCGCCACAGAAGATGACGAAGCTGCGTCAATGGAGAATACCGACAGGCTGGATATTCCTGACGGGGTTGAGGTGTATGAGATCGACGGTCCTTTCTTCTTCGGACTTGCCAGCCGTTTCGAGGAACTTGAAAATATGAAGGATGCCACGACCAAGGTCCGCATCATCCGCATGCGCAAGGTGCCGTTCATCGATTCGACTGGAGTCAACAACCTCCGCAACCTCTGTGAGCGTACCCGCAAGAGGGGAGTCACAGTCATCCTCTCCGGAGTGACCGACAAGGTCAAGGCCACTCTCGAGAAGTTCGGTGTCGATAAGGAGATCGGTCAGGACAACATCTTCCCGCATATAGTTCCTGCCCTTGAGAAGGCAACAGAACTGGTGAAGTAGATTACAGCAGAATATAAGTCCTGATGAGATACAGGACAAGAAGATGGAGTGGATAGAATATGTAGAACGCATATTTTGTCCACTTCCTTTTTGCAAAGCCCCGCTGTCCGTTGTACATCAGGATGGGAATGAAGGCAAGGCCGCCGATCCATCTGCTCGGTAGGACGCAGCAGCCGATGATTGCCATCAGGCGGCGGTCCCGGAGGATGTGAAGGAGTATGATGAAGCCGAATCCGAAGCAGGTATAGTCTGCGCGAAGTACGAGTGAAATGCCAAGCAGGCATGCCAGGGCTATGATTGTCTTCTTGTAGTCATCTTTGTAATAGTCGATTGCGCATAGTCCCAGATATCCCAGCAGGAGGGTAAAGAATACATTCTGCCGCCCGTAGAACAGGTGGCCGGTGTGGACTAGGTTCCATGGGATTTCCGAGATGAGGGCGAATATCAGCAGGTTGATGGCGTATTTCTTCCTGTCATGGGTGTGGATGAATCCTTCTGTTATGAGGAACGCGAAGAGCGGGAATGCAGTTCTTCCGATATAGTGCATGATCATGCGCAGGCTTATCGCCTTATCGCCAATCATGAATGGGGTATCCTTCATGTCCATGAAGTCGCCGGGAAGAAAAGCCGCCATGTGGTCTATCAGCATGGCAAGGCATGCGATGAGTTTCAGAACAGATCCGCTCATAGTTTTACATCAGATATTGTGACATGTCTTTGCCTTGCTGCATTGCCTCGCGGATTTCGGTAGAAGAAATCGTCACGAGGGGAGCGTCCAGCAGTTGGATTCTATAGGTCGGATTCTCTGAGATCAGGCTTTGCCTTATGGCATTCAGAGCATGTCCTTCGCGTGGGAATACTGCAACTCCGAAATCTGTCAGGATATTCTGATATTCCTTCCACTTCCGGATACATGCCAGATTGTCTGCGCCAATTACCAGTGTGAATTCATTACCGGGCTCCCGTTCCTTCAAGGCCTTGAGTGTGCGGATTGTGTAGTGTGGTTCCGGCATGGCAAGTTCTATTGCATCGACTTTAACCACGCTTGTTTCCGTGCCGAAGTGCCGGCCTACGGCTTCGACTGCGGCGTTAAAGCGGTCTGTTGCGGAATTGCCGGATATGCTGTCCTTGAGCGGGTTCTTTGGAGATACGATAAGATATACCATATCGAAACCGGCCTTCCCGATCAAGTGTTTCATGATGGCAAGGTGGCCGATGTGAAGTGGGTTGAATGATCCGCTGTAGACTGCTATGTTCATGTCTGAGGGTAGATTGCCGCGCTTCGCTCGCAATGACGTTAAAACTTTGCTCGCAATGACGTTAAAGCTTGGCTTGCAATGACGTTAAAGCTTGGCTCGCAATGACGAGGCTACTTTTTCAGAAAGTCGGAGATGACGCCTTCAGCCTCTGCTTTTGCTGTGGCAAGGTCATCATTTACAAGTACATAGTCGAATTTGCCTGCTGCGAACTCCATCTCTGACGCGGCCTTTGCAACACGTCTTTCGATGGCTTCCTCTGTATCTGTGCCACGACCTACGAGGCGTTCACGGAGCATTTCGACAGACGGTGCCTGAATGAATACTGATAATGCCTGGTCACCGAAGATGCGCTTCAGGTTGACTCCTCCCTGGACATCGATATCAAATACGATAGCATGTCCTTTGGCCCAGATTCGTTCGACCTCGGAGCGGAGGGTCCCGTAGAAGGATCCGGCATAGACCTCTTCATATTCTACGAACTTGTCTTCAGCAATCATTTTACGGAATTCTTCGGCACTGAAGAAATAGTATTCCACACCATGCTGCTCCTGGCCGCGAGGTGCGCGTGATGTCGCTGAAATAGAAAATTCAAGTTCCGGATGTATACCAAGCAAGTGATTTACGATGGTACTCTTGCCGGCTCCTGAAGGAGCTGAGAATATGATGACTTTATTATCCATTTTATATTTTAATATTTCGGCAAAATTAACTATTTTTGCCAAGTTTTTGAGTAGTGTCAAAGAATTTTAAACAAACAATAGATTAATTATTATGATTTCTTACAAGGAACTCGGTCTTGTGAACACCAAGGAGATGTTCGCTAAGGCTATCGAAGGTGGCTATGCCATCCCTGCATTCAACTTCAACAACATGGAGCAGCTTCAGGCTATCATCTCAGCAGCAGCTGAGACAAAGTCTCCAGTTATCCTTCAGGTTTCAAAGGGTGCTCGTCAGTACGCTAACCAGACTCTTCTCCGTTATATGGCAGAGGGTGCTGTAGAGTACGCAAAGGAACTTGGTTGGGAGAACCCTCAGATCGTTCTTCACCTTGACCACGGTGACTCATTCGAGACTTGCAAGAGCTGTATTGACATGGGTTTCTCTTCAGTTATGATCGATGGTTCACACCTTCCGTACGAGGAGAATGTTGCTCTTACTAAGAAGGTTGTAGAGTATGCACACCAGTTCGATGTAACTGTTGAGGGTGAGCTCGGTGTACTCGCAGGTGTAGAGGATGAGGTAAGCTCAGACCACCACACTTACACAAAGCCTGAGGAGGTTGTTGATTTCGTATCACGCACAGGTTGTGACTCTCTCGCTATCTCTATCGGAACTTCACACGGAGCTTACAAGTTCACTCCAGAGCAGTGTACAACAGATCCTGAGACTGGTCTTCTCGTTCCCCCTATGCTCGCATTCGACGTTCTCGAGGGCGTAGAGAAGGAGCTTCCAGGATTCCCAATCGTTCTTCACGGTTCATCATCAGTTCCACAGGACGAGGTTGCAACTATCAACCAGTACGGTGGTGCTCTCAAGGCCGCTATCGGTATTCCAGAGCCATGGCTCCGCAAGGCAGCTGAGTCAGCAGTATGCAAGATCAACATCGACTCAGACTCACGTCTCGCTATGACAGCTGCTATCCGCGAGGTATTCGCTACCAAGCCAGCAGAGTTCGACCCACGTAAGTACCTCGGTCCTGCTCGTGACAACATGAAGAAGCTTTACATCCACAAGATTGTAAACGTTCTTGGTTCAAACGGCAAGGCAGAGTAATCTGATTGGATAAGCAATAAAAAATCCGCTTCATTGAAGCGGATTTTTTATTGCTTATAACTTTTCGATATAGTCGTTGTAGTCTTCCATTGAGCGTACGATGACGTCTTTAGCGACATCTGGACCGTATATGCTGATGAACTTCATTCGTTCAGTGTGCTCTCCAGGAATATCCTTGTAAGTGCTGAAGTAGTGGATAAGTCGGCGGATGATTGCCGGCGGTACCTGCTCGATGTCTGTCATCTGACCATAGACAGCATCACTCATCAGAACTGCGATGATCTTGTCGTCTGCCTGATTGTGGTCAAGAAGTCTGAGACCTCCAATCGGACGTGCTTTTGCTATGATGTCTCCGTGGGTTACGTCCTTTTCTGTAAGGATGCAGATATCCAGTGGGTCACCGTCTCCTTCAACGTCTGTTCTCACAAGTGCCTTGTTCGTGAGTTCTGCCATCTTCGGACCGCAGTATGTCTTTGGAAGGAATCCGTACAGAGAAGGAACGATGTTGGAGAACTTCTGTGGACGGTCCAGGGTCAGGTATCCGGATGTTTTATCCACTTCATATTTTACTGTGTCAGTAGGTACGATTTCTATAAATGCCCTTACCTCTTCAGGTACATTGTCTCCGAGGCTGATTCCGTGCCAGGGATGGGCCTTGTGTGCATTTGAAAAATCCATTTGAATAGTTTTAAATCATGCAAATGTACTAATTATTTGGATATTTGTTCAAATAATTTCTGCTTATTGTTTTCCCGACGAAATGTTCTGAACAATCTTTTCTCCGATTATGCGGGCTGATATGCCGACAAGTTCCTCGCAAGGACGCTTCTTGTAATATTCCGGTGTACGGTCAGACGGAACAGGGGATTCCGGGATGCCGTGGATGCCGCTTCCGCCAGGGACATTGCATGATGACAGTCCCAGAAGTTCCTTGCAGATAATGGAACCGTTCAGAGTCTTGAAGTCTGCGGCGACTTCCTGAACCAAGGCGTAGTTGCCGGTGCGAGCTGCCTTGTCTGTCGGGTCGGTGGCAGGCTTGAGCAGGCCTGCAAGAAGTACCATTCCGCTTACGCTTCCGCAAACCTCACGCATGCGCCCCATACCTCCTCCGAAACCGGAAGATAACGCAGCAGCCGTGTTGTCGTCAATGCCGAAAAGATCATTGTAGGCCATCACTACAGCCTGACAGCAGTTATAGCCGCCTTCCTTGAAAAGCCTTTTGGCCTTCTCTACTCTTTCTTCAATATCTATCATATTCTGTTAATCTTTATCACATTGCGAAGATTGCGTATCTGGGATGTCACCTTGTCAAGTTCGAGGTTGCTTGGAACCGCAATCTTCATAGTTATGTCGTATGTGCCCTGTCTGTCGTTCTCAGCCACGTTAAACGCTCTGAGAGATGCTCTGAACGAGTTGATTATGTCCATTATCTCATTGATGACGGATGGTTCGAGCGCGGCGATCACACGCAGGCCGGTCTGGAAGTTGCCGCTGCTCGGAGTCTCGCTCCATTTGACCTTCTGGATGCGGTATGGGTACATGTCCATAAGCCTTCCTGCATTAGGACACGACATTCTATGTATCTTGATGCCCTCGGTGCGGGTCACGAATCCGAACACATCGTCACCAAATACAGGATTGCAGCATTTGGCCATACGATAGTCGATGCCCTTTACATTCTTTGCATCGATTACCATGATGTCGTCGCTTCCTTTTTCATGTACGACTCCCTTTGCTCCGGCTTTCCTGTCCTGTTCGGCAGACTGTTCCTGAACTCCTTCCGTTATTTCAAGAATCATGTTCTTTACATCCCCAACGTCAAGTTCTCCCTCACCGATGGCTGCATAGAAAGCGTTGATGGTCTTATATTTACGCCGTTTCAGAATCTCGGCGGTAACATCGTCTGTGAGCTCCATCTTCCAGTTTTTAAGACGTCGCCCGAGCAGTTCCTTGCCGTCAGATGCCTTCTGGAACTCCGCTTCGCTTAGCTTCTGCTTGATCTTCGTCCTTGCCTTGCTTGTAACCACAAAGGTCAGCCAGTCAGAAGATGGCTTCTGATTCTTTCCGGACATGATGTCAACCACATCTCCGGTCTTGAGCTTCTCGTTTATACGGACAGCCTTGCCGTTTATCTTGCCTCCGGTACATTTAATGCCGAGGTTGCTATGTATGTCAAATGCGAAATCAAGTACTGTCGCCCCGGCCGGAAGTTTGCGCAGTTCTCCGGATGGAGTGAATACGAATACGTCCTTGGTAGGGATGTCCAGCAGGTCACTCTCGTAGTATCCGCCCATAGGGTCTGTGTCCGATCCCAGTGGGCTTTCCAATGCCCTGCGTACGGCTGTCAGCCATTTGTCAAGTGTCGCCTCGTGCTTGATGCCCTTGTAAGACCAGTGTGAGGCAAGTCCGCTTTCGGCCATGTCGTCCATCCTTTTCGTCCTGATCTGTACTTCAAGGTAACTGCCTTCCTTGTTCTTTACCGTGATATGCAGGGATTCGTATCCGTTTGGCTTTGGGTTGGATATCCAGTCGCGGAGTCTCTTTGTGTCGGATTCATACTCTTCTGTCACATATGAGAACACCTTCCAGCACAAAGCGTGTTCCGTCTCCCTGTCTTCTTCGCAATCAATTATTAATCGGATGGCAAACACGTCGTACACGCCTTCAAAGCTGACTTTCTGCTTCTGCATCTTCTTATAGATTGACAGGGCGGTCTTGGTACGTACTTTCAGTTTATATTGGATGCCTTCGTCGGATAGTTTCTGCTTGAGAGGCTCGATGAACTGTGTAGTCAGTTTCTGGCGGTCGGCTTCGGTGCTTTTGAGCTTGTTGGTAATGGTTCTGTATTGCTCGGGGTCCGCATGTCTGAAATAGATATTCTCCATTTCGCTCTTGATGTTGTAAAGTCCCAGCTGGTGGGCAAGAGGAATGTACAGCATCATGGTCTCGAGAACCTTCCTTTCGCGTGAGAGTTTCGGGAACATGTCAAGCGAACGCATTACCTCAAGTCTGTCCGCAATCTTCAGGATAGTCACACGAGGGTCCCGGGAGTATGAGACGATGAGTTTTTTGTAGTTCTCGGCCTCCAGCTTCGTGTCTTTAGGATTGATGGTAGATATCTTGTTAAGACCGTCTACGATGGTATAGACGTCCTTTCCGAAGCCGGCAGAGATGATGTCTGTGTCCGGGTAGAAGCGTGTTGCCTCATGGAGAAAAACAGCGGCAATACATTCTGCAGACAGACCGATTTCGTCGCATGCGATCTGTGCAACCGCCACAGGGTGTTCCATGAATGGGGCTCCGTTACTTCTGGTGTGATCTTTCAGAGCTTCTTCTGCAATAAGAAAGGCCTTGAGAATCATTGCCTTTCCTGCATCGTCGTATCGTGGGAAGAGTTTCTCTATGCGCTCCATGACATTTTGATCATTTGGTACAATTACAAAGTTATAAACAATGATGCTTATTTGCAAAACAGATATCAGACAGGAACGTATCAGAATGATTTGGCGCGCACTTTGCCTTGTCGTGGTCGGAATCATTAAAATCTAGTAGTGTATGAAGAAAGTTTTACTGACCTTGACGGTCGTTGTCGCAGGACTCTCGGTGACTGCCCTCGACATAAACGCACAGAATACCTCTGCCAGGTCCCGCTTCCAGCAGGAAATGCAGAAATGGCACCAGGAAATGGAAGAATTCAAGGCACGTTCGCAGCAAAGGCGTGAAATAAATGAATTGACAGACTCCATAGCAGGTGTACAGGCTGCGGCTGCTGTAAAAAACCAGGATTTTGTCCTTGAAGCAGACCAGGTTACTTTCAAGAACGGCAATACGGTATTCGTGAATTCGAGCACTACCTTCGTGTCGGTCAAGGGAAACAGAGCTGTGGTGCAGATTTCTCCAAGCAACTTTGCTTCTGGTCCGAATGGCGTGGGCGGTGTGACAGTGGATGGAAGTATTTCCGGAATGCAGCGCATGGTGGACAAGAAAGGAAACACCACCATATCATTTAACGTGATGGGTATAGGAATCAATGCCCAGATTGAAATCTATATGACCCCGGGTACAAACCGTGCTTCCGCAACGATCTATCCTAATTTCAACTCCAACACAGTATGGATTGAAGGTGATATAGTCCCTTATGGGAATTCCGATGTGTTTGAAGGAATGTCATTATAAAACGAACAATAAATCAAAAAATTATGAAAAAGATTCTTATTATCTCAGCAGTCGCTCTTCTGGCTTTTGCCTGCCAGAAGGAGCCATACTCACAGGACAGCGACGGGGAATATCTCGTTTATACTTCACCGGCGAAGGATGTGACTTTCTCTGATTTCAGGACATTCGACATTGCAGATAGTGTCCTTGTCATCGGTCAGACCAAGAAACCGTATTACTCCAAATCAAACAATGCACTGGCTCTGATCCAGGCATATCGTACAAATATGGAGAATCTCGGCTATATCTATCTTCCTTCCAATCCGGATGCACAACTCGGCATTCAGGTAACGTATGCGGAAGATACTCAGAAGTTTGTACAGTATTATGATGACCCATACTGGTGGCTTGACTATCCCGGATATTGGCCGGCAGGCTACTGGGGAAACTGGACAGGTTGGTATTATCCATATCCTGTTGTCTATACCTACACTACGAATGCGCTTATAACAGATATGGTCGATCTTACGGCAGGGGAGCAGAACGGCAAACTCAAGATCGTGTGGTCATGCTATATCGGCGGCCCGGCAAGCGCAAGCATCAATTATGATGTCAAGAGGATGATCGATGCTGTTGACCAGGCTTTTGAGCAGTCTCCATATCTTAAACCTTCAAATCAGTAATACACTTGCTTTATGTCATTTCGTTTCTTACGTCATTGCGAGGAGTGTATCGACGTGGCAATCTTTACAAAATCAGAAATTATGAAAAAGATATTATTTACGATAACAGCCTTGGCAGCAATGCTTTTCACTGCTGTTCAGGCAGATGCCCAGATGAGCAAGCGATATTATGTCAACGGTGGCTGGCAGTTCAACGGCACACTTGCCAATGACTTTGCCGAGAGCGCCCAGGGATATGGCGCCTACATCGAAGGCGGATACTATGTCATGCCTATGCTTGCGGTCGGATGTTTCGCCAGCTTCAATACCAATAACGAATATGTTCCGACAAAGACATATACATTCTCGGATCAGTCCGCACTCACAACCGACCTGAACAGATCGATTTATCAGGTTCCGTTTGGAGCGACACTCAGATACCGTTTCATCAGGACAATGTTCCAGCCTTATGTTGAAGCAAAGATAGGTGCACAATATTCTGAACAGAATACCTATATGTCCACATTTGTCAATCAGCATGACAACTGGGGATTCTACATTTCACCTGAAGTAGGTTTGACATTCTTCCCATTCCAGAGGACTGACTTCGGTTTTCAGGTGGCAGTATATTACAGTTACGCGACAAATACCAACAAGTCAGTTGATATAGAAGGATTGAATAACCTTGGATTCAAACTCGGAATAGCATTCTAGTCAGAATGTCCGGCTCTCACTTTACTGTTTCTGCCTGTTCGTGGCTCCGATAGCAGTCACGGAGCCCGATGAAGTAAAGTGAGGGCTTTTTGTGTGAAAAAACTTGTAAAAAAGTTTGCAGGATAAGAAAAAAAAGTGTACCTTTGCAGTCCGAATTCAAAAGGAGCTCGTAAGAGACCCAAGAATGACCATGGATTGATTCGCTAGCTCAGTAGGTAGAGCACAACACTTTTAATGTTGGGGTCTTGGGTTCGAACCCCAAGCGAATCACGGAAAAACTGCTTCCCTAGCTCAGTTGGTAGAGCACGACACTCTTAATGTTGGGGTCCAGGGTTCGAGCCCCTGGGGGAGCACAAAGGCGAAAGCCCCCTTAAAATATTGAAGCAATGCTTCCCTAGCTCAGTTGGTAGAGCACGACACTCTTAATGTTGGGGTCCAGGGTTCGAGCCCCTGGGGGAGCACTGAAAACCCCTCTACAGGTATCTGTGGAGGGGTTTATCTGTATAGGTAGTGTACCAGATTAGTGGATATGTTTCAGACTCACTACCCGTCAATAGATTAGATGCTCCCCCAGGAATAAATACAGCCGAACCAAAGATTCATTTATGTTATCTTTGGGCTCAAGGGTAAAACCCTGTGTTTAAGCATAGATGTTCTTTAGTCTGAAGAGGAAGTACTTTACATCTCGTATACCTCTAAGTTGTGCCCTGAACGCTTTGATCTTGGCATTGAAAGACTCCGCAGATGCGTTTGTGGAT
>JBGVQP010000027.1:0-56835 GCA_045127685.1 Candidatus Cryptobacteroides sp. | reverse complement strand
CGTTATTTTCATCTTTTTTAACACTTTTTTTGGCTTTGTTCTATGCCGTCTGCGAGGTGCTGTAAAGCTACCCGAAAACGGGCTATTGTATACGTAAGTAATTGAAAACTATATAATTGTTAAATTTTTAACGAAGTATTGTTAAATGAATCAATAAAGTATCTATGTTCGTTGATAACATTAACCATTTCTTCTATATCGCGGACTGATTCAACTTCGCGTGAAGATAGGACAACATCATAATGACATGAAAGTTTACTAATTAATAATCCTTTCTCTTCGGAAGATTTAAACTCATCAGTGAATGAGAGCTTTTTGTTTACAATGCTTTCTGCTTTGTATAGAACCTCTCGTGAAGAAGTCCTGTTGCAATGACTAATTCTTTCATTAAGTTCATCTTCGGATACTCCGGATCCATAGTTTTTGCAAACTATATCTAGAGCAGTCTCCTGTTGCCTAATTGCTTCTTCTTTTTTAGACAATTGTTCTAATAGACTTTCCTTTTCTACAATAAGCTGCTGCCTCATTTTTTCCGCTTTCGCCATTGTGATAATGTCGTCAAGAGCTGCATTTGCTCCATTTGATTTCATAAGATTATGGAGTATATCGTAGAAATCCTTACCAGTCAATACTGAAACATAATAAGCCAATGAGAGAATTATAGGCATGCTTACTCTTCGGCCACATAACTCCTGTGAAACATACTTTCTTGCATTATTCCAATGATAACCAGCTGATAGGCAAAACAGTATTATACCTTGACGGCATTCAGGCCACCTGTAATCATCATGAAAACCCAATTTCTCTTTAAAAGCATCAAGGTCAATTAACCCATCCAAGATATGGTCAAGTCCTGCTCCCCTACCTAATATAGGTGCATAAACGCTATCAGGACAGGGCCAGTATTTCTTAATGCGTTCATCTGCATAGTTATAGATATAATCCCTGTAGATATCATTTACTGATGCGATAGAATACAGAAATAGAAACCATTTGGTTGTTATATCATCAGCCCTTGGAATCAGTTTTGACAGTTCCTCAGCAGGACGAAGAGTATACCAGTTTTCCTTTATATGTATAAAAGACTCATAGTTTATATAGTCAATTCTATGTATTCGTTCCTTAGTAGCTTCATCAACATTATATGAATTAATGAACTTAAGGGTAACAGGATTGTTGATTATTTCTTGCAGCCCCCTGATGGTTGATTCAAAACAAATAGTATTCATACTGACCAAATAATGATTCGAACAAATGTAAATATTAATCTACAAAAACGCTATAATTTATCATAACAATGTGATATTGGAGAGCATTTCTGCAACCCTCGCTGTTTTTTCAGACTTGTGACTGAATACCCTATTCTTTTCACCAAGCCGACGCGTACAGCAAATGGCACTACACGCCCTAGAAAGGAGGTCCGCGTCCGCGATGGCACGGCGAGACAGGCCGCTGCGAACGCTAATAGTCAATCTAAGGTCTACATCTCACATAAGCGTACGCGATGGCCTGGCGAATGGCCTGGCAATCAATCTGAATGAGGTTTAGCTATGATTATAGCGAAGAGTCTAGCGAAAGATCGGCGAATGCTACTGAAAGCTTTTCGGTAGAATGACATTGTCCATATTGAGGGTTTCTTTGAAGAGAGGAGCGATCTCTTCATCCCGGAATCCGGCGATGCCACATCCGATGCGCGTCACATAGAAAGTGAGTTCCGGGTGCTCTGCTGCGAACAGGATGAAATCATCTACATAAGGTTTGATGGTCTCCACACCGCCCTGCATGGTAGGAATTGCGTAACTCTGACCTTGCAGACCGACACCCTGGCCCCAGACGGCACCGAAATGATCAAGAGCAGCGCGTGCTGCTCCTCCGCCATGTAGGCCGTCGAGATTACTTCCGAACACGAATATTTCATTCCTGCTCAGAGATGTGATATATTCTGGAGTACAGCGTCTGACCGGCTCGCAATTGCCATAGGACAGATACAGCTCCTTATAGTACGATGATTTCGCAAAAGCATTATATATTGATATCAGTTCGGCAGGGAGACGCAAGACAGTCTCATAGAGCATCTTCCCTGGTATGTCCTTATAGAAGGCCTCTGCTATGCCGCCGGTGATACAAGCCAGCGTATCGCTGTCTCCTCCAAGAGCCACGGCACGGCGGATTGCATCCTCAAAACCATTACTGTCAAGGAAGGAGATGATAGCTGGCGGTACTGTTCCCTGGCAACTGTCCTCCCAGCCGTACGTAGGATGAATTTCCTCCCAAGATAGAGTCAGATCATATCCGAAACGAGCCTCTATATAATCCTTGATCTGCCCTTTGGTAGATCCAGTGCGGGCAAGAAAAATCGCTGCAGCAGTTGCTTGTGCGCCCTTGATACCCTCCGGATGGTTATGGGTAATAGATGCAGAAAGTTCTGCAACCTTCTCTGTCTCTTCAAGCGTCTCAAACATCCAGCCTACAGCAGACACCCTCATAGCAGAGCCGTTTCCCCATGAATTGTAAGGCCGCCTGCCTGTCGCACAACCTCCGTTTTCATAATCCATCAAAGTGTGAGGAGCAAAGAGCCATCTTCTGAATCCACCGCCGTAGCCCCCGACAGGAGATGGATATGACGTGGCAATCTCAACCATTATCTTCTCCAGAGATTCATGTGTATGCTCCGGATCCTCCACCAGCCACTTTGCCACTGCCAGCGACATCAGGCTGTCATCTGTATAACTGCTTCTTTCTATGAACAGTTGGAAATCCATTTCCTTTGTGTTGTTGAATTCATAAACGGACCCAACAGTATCACCTATTATTGCTCCTAACATAACCTTATATTTAGTGTAATTTTAAACCATTCCTAGAACTCCAGGCGGAAACCCTTGCTCTTCAGTTCGTTGTAACTGTCAGGATTGAAACAGTATTTCACCGGGATCCTGCTTCCAGCATTCTTTGGACGTGAACCGACCTCTCTAAGGATGCCGAGCTTAAGCATCTTGTTTGAAAAGTTGCGTCGGTCAAAATTGACCTCCAGAATTGATTCGTACAAATCCTGCAACTGCGGCATCGTAAACACTTCAGGGAGGAGTTCAAAGCCTATCGGCATGAAATGAATCTTCTCCTTCAGCGTCTTCAGAGCAACTCTCAGGATCCTGTCATGATCGAATGCCAATGCAGGAATATTATCTATCGGAAACCAGTGTGCATCGGACGCATCGTCACCGCCTTTTACTTCGCTCTTACGCACAAGCGCATAAAATGCTATTGTAATGACTCTTTCTCGCGGATCCCTGTTCACCTCAGAGAAACATCCGAACTGCTCCACATACAATGTATCAAGCCCAGTCTCTTCCTTTAATTCCCTACGTGCCCCCATCTCCGCATCCTCTTCCATCTTCAAGAAACCTCCCGGGAATGCCCATCTATCCTTGAATGGCTCAATCCCCCTCTTCACAAGAAGAACAGACAGTCCTTCCTTCGGATCATAACCGAAAATCACACAATCTGTTGTCACTGCAGGGTGGGGATATTCATATGTATACTTTCCTTTCATACTATAATTTGTGTAAATTTTACGCAAAGATAAGTATTTTTATTTTAAGGAACAATATATTTGTTTACACTAAACGATTAATTAAGGGCATCAGCAGATCGCATCGACACTTGGGACAAAATTGCGCTGGATGGCAACTGCCAGACGGTTCGCGATCTCCATTGTCGAGAATCCGAACGCTTTTTCTCCGGCGTCGAATACGAACTCTATCTCCTTCTGATCGATAGACTTGTCTGCAAGCAGCAGAGAAATCAGATAAGAGAACATCGGCTCGCGTGAATCGGGACTTCTCTTGAGGACTTCCTCGATGGACGAATTGAATATCTCGACTACATTCTTCTGGCTCACATCGTCCAGGAAGTTTCGTGGGAAGATATGGAAGGCAGCAAGATGGTTGAGCACAACATCAACCTCCTCCTGGGTCACCTGTCCGTCTATATTCATCGCTATGAGACCGGCAGAAGCGATATAATAACCCAGGAAGTAATCAAGTTCGTCATTGCTTACCTTCATCAGAACGCCAATGAGCTGATCCATCTTCTGTTTGAGTTCCTCATTGCTGGAAGATGTTGCGAACAGATTAAGGGCCTGCACCCTGATAGGATTTACCGGGTGTGTATTACGGCTCAGACCCTTGTCGTTGATGAAATACTCCAGACGCTTGAGATTCTCTTCGATATAGACTTCCAGGCTCATGTTTATCTTGCTGATGTCCAATCCTGAAGTCATCTTGAAGAACGCAGACAGACAGACGTTGAGATTCTCTACAGCAAGATAGCCGTACCTGTCGGCAGCCAGTTCCGAAAGCTGTTCCCACAGGCGTATCTTATGCTGAAGCATGAGCGGCGGGTTGGATTCCGGAGGAAAGATGAAACTTATGAGTCTCAGCATGGCCGTATTCTTGTTTATCAGATGGCCAAGTTCATGGCCGATAACAAAACGTAATTCATCATCAGTCATCAGATTGAGCAGGCCGGAATTAATGTTCACGATGTGCGGTTCGCCTTCCTTTGCGGCGGCGATTGTCCAGGCGTTCACATCAGAATTGCCCGTTATGTAGAAATCCACAGGATCCTTGAAGTTCAGTTTCTCCTTCACCTCATACAACATTTCATACAGATGATCCATCAGCCTCTTTTCAACCTTGAAACTGTGTCCTTCCATAGCACTGCGGACATTGTCCCCCGAGCTGTTATAAGATGAAAGCGAGATAATCTTGTTGACTATATCACCATGCAACGCATTATATATCTGCGAGGAAAGAATCTGCTCCAGTTCTATCTCCGGATTCAGAGATACCTGGGCCGGTTTGGAAATAAGATCTTTAATGAAGCCCATGACGTGTCAGTTTTAGTGTCGGTTATATGTCTGCCAATTTACAAAATTTCCCAATCATCTGCAAAATGATTACCTTTGTTGCAGATTCGTGGACAGGTCACAGTTCACTTAAAGCAGAAACGATAAAATGAGATTAGCAGGATTCATAGCCAAGCGATACCTTTTCGCCAAGAAATCACACAATGTGATCAACATCATCTCGGCGATAAGCGCCATCGGAATGGCCATAGGAACAGCCGCGCTGGTCATCATCCTGTCCGTCTATAACGGTTTCGATTCGCTGATCAAGGACATGATGAGCAATGTGGAGCCGGACCTGCTCATCACTCCGGCCACAGGCAAGACATTCGTACCCGGTGGCGAGACATACGACTGGATATATGAGCAGGAGTCTGTCAAGAACATGTGCAGCGTGCTCCAGGAGCAGGTTTTCATCAATTATGACGGGCAGCAGTCTCTCGCACAAGTAAAGGGTGTTGACTGGATATATGAAAGCGAATCCCCTATCAGGGAGCATCTTGTGGACGGCACATTTACGCTGCACCGGGGAGATGTGCCACTGGCCGCAGCAGGTGCCGGAATGGCATACAAGATGGGCATCAATCCGCGTTTCCTTTCACCGATTGAAATCTACTTTCCGTCCCGTACGCGCCGCATCTCCATGTCCAACCCAGCCGCATCACTTGAGACTGTCAAGGTATGGCCTTCATGCATATTCTCAGTAAACAGCGAAGCGGACAGCAAACTGATGATCGTTCCGATCGAGACCATGCGTGAACTCCTGGAATATGATGACGAAGTCTCTGCAATAGAAATCAGAGTGGCAGACGGTGTATCAGCCAAACAGACCACAGCATTGCAGAAAGAGATTGCGGAAAGGCTCGGTCCGGACTACAAGGTCAAGAACCGTTTCCAGCAGAACGAATCCCTCTACAAGATGATGAAATACGAAAAGGCAGCCATCTTCATGATACTGATATTCGTCATCATCATCATCGCATTCAACATATTCGGCAGCCTGTCGATGCTCATCATCGAAAAGAAGGACGACATCCAGACGCTCCGCAGCATGGGAGCGCGCGAGAGTCTCATAAAACGTATCTTCGTGCTGGAAGGCTGGCTGATTTCGCTTGTCGGAATGCTTACCGGCCTTATAATCGGTATTTGCGTAGCCCTGCTCCAGCAACACTTCGGGTTCATCAGCATGCCCGGCAGCTTCGTGGTGCAGGCCTACCCTGTCATCGTTTCTCTTTGGGATGTCCTGCTGACCGCAGCTGGCGTCGCCCTCATAGGCTACCTCATCGCACTGCTTCCGGTATATATCTACCACCGCAAATAGAAAAGCGTCAGAAGGCAAGAGCCGGCAGCAAGCATATGCAAGCAGCATTAAACAAGCAGCATTAAGACAAACGGTGCACGGGGGTCATTTCGTCAAACCCCCGTGCACACTTATATTGATTACAAAGCCTGTATTACATTTTTCCGTGCACGGGGGTCACGTCTTTTGACCCCTGTGCACGGAAAACACCACTAAATACTAATAACTAAATCTATCGAAATTCTGTTTTAAAACTGCGGAGCTACATCGCTGGCAGCCGGCTTGCCGTCTGTAACATAAGGCCATCCGTCGCTACCCCAGTAAATGCGCTGGAGACAGCCATATCTCAAGTCAGCACCCGCGCCTACAGCCTTGCTATGACAATGGTAGAAGATATAATCCTGACCCTTGGAATCAGTAAATATCTCTGCATTGTGTCCCGGACCATAGAGAGAATCGCCGGAGCCGCTTGACATAAGAGTGGTAGCATTACCTGCTGTCATGTTATTGCCGCTCTTATCCACGAATGTTCCAGTAAGAGAAGAACTTCTTCCCACAACGATCTTATAAGTATAGTCTGCGTAGTTGCCTGCACTTGCGAACAGATACCAATAGCCATCTCTATAATGGAGGTATGCACCCTCAAACACCTTCGAGCGGTTTGAATTGTTGTTCACATCAAGACCTGCGACATGGGTATAGGTTGCACCCGAAGCGAGAGCTGTTCCTGTAGAGTTGAGCTGAACCCTGTGGATACCGCCGCTGGCTCCGAAGAACATCCACACCTTGCCGTCACTTGCGACAACGACTTCAGGGTCGATAGTGTCCTTGATGCCGTTTGTTGAAGATTTAGTAATCACACCGACATATGTAAACTCCTTGCCATCAGTTGACTCAAGAGCAACAATGCTGTTGCTGGTCAAGCTAGTATAACATGTTACATACATCATCCACTTGTTTCCGATCTTGACCACATCAGGAGCCCAGAAATGCTCGCCGTTAGCCCTGCATTTAGCAAGATTGTCTGCATCCACCGGAGCAGTCGAAGCAAGAGGCCAGGACACAAGATTGGTGCTTGAGAAAGCGAATCCGATGCCCGTACCCATCACGCGGAACTCATCTCCAACCTTCCAGATGGTAGGATCAGCAAGAACAGTAGAGATGACAGGGTTTGTAAAGGTTCTCTGCGAAGGAGTCTCCCCTACATCAGGAAGTGCCTCTGCATCATTGTTATCAGGATCTTTCATACAACGTACTGCACATCCATTGGATTTCCATGTACCGTTGAAAGTTTTCGGGTGAGAAGATCCAGTAGTTCTCTCATACTCAAAGTGAGTTCCATAGTTGATATCCCATGGGCTGTCAGCAAAATAAAGACCTTTGCTCGTTCCTCCCCTAGCACCTGTTTCTCCATTGAGGAAGCATGTCACAGGCCAAGCGACATTCGACGGATATTCATACATTCCGCTTTCCCACGTGCTGGCATTCCATGTTGCGTTTGCATAAACCTCGTTAAGTGCAGCAGCAGAAATAACCTTCCATCCCTTAGGACATGGGTCGAAGATAGACTTGGAACCACCTTTTGAATTATGATCGCTGTATGGATTTCCCCACAGGTCGTTAATGTGGTCAGGGTTTCTCATCCAGTCCTTGTTGTCATGTCCTGCCGGTATAGTCGCCAGATAGTCTGCGTTCAGGGCAGAGCCTTCATATGAGCGTACCTGTACGACCTTATCGTTCGGATGCGATGAAGCTGTTCCTGTTCCAGGAGTCTGTCCGAACGGGAATGGACGTCCCCACTGATAAAGTGTTCCCCTTTGTTCCTCCTCGGTCAAGGCATCAGCACCAGATCCTCCAAGGTTTCTGTCCATGATAATGGTTCCAGTCTTAGGAAGAGTAACCTGTGAAGGGCTTGATGCCCAGCAGAGGAAAGCCCAGATGACATTCTGATTCTCATCAGTCAGATTAAACAAACCGACAACTGATTTCTTGTTGTTCATCGGAGACTTGGCAAGATATATGGCAGGTTTGAAGTCTGCAGGCAGTTGGACATATCCTTTCTTCTTTGGGGATTCACCGTTTACGCTCCACATTCCTGCATTACCCGGATCTACCATATCTCCGAGCCGGAGCTGGAGATAACCAGGCTTCCTGCCATACTTTATGACTCCCAGGAAGTCTCCTTGAGCCCTGACATCATACTTCTTGGATGTGCCGTCGGTTGCAAACATCATAGAGTTGTTTGTTCCGTAGCACCATGCACCTTCAGGAATGTATCTGGTACACTCAGGATTGTACCAGTCAACCGAGTTGTTGGACAGACTCAGAGATGTTATCTTTATCAGGTTGACCTGGTTTGCATTGAGAGTCTTGCCCTTGTAAAGGATAGGAATGGTCACAGTCTTGTTATCCTTTGCCATGGTCACCGCAACATAGAAATCAGATGCGGTGGTCAAAGGCTCTGTAGTGAACACTGCTGACTGGGTGCCAGAGAGCGGCTTGAGGGCCTTGAAGTTTACTCTGACATAGTCCTTGTCATCTTCGTTTCCGTTCAATGTCTTGCCTTTTGAGTAAAGCAGTACACTCTTGAGCTTCATGTCCGCAAACTCTGTAGTAGAAATAGTCACCTTCACTATTGCCGCAGTATGGGTCAGAGAGAAATTGATGTTCGTGCTTCCGTCTGCAGTAATCTGAGCTGACTCTGCACGTGTAGGCAGCACACTCTTGCCCGTCTCTGCCTGATACTGCTCTGCAGGGATCACAAATCCGGCATCAGCAGGATAGACGACCTTGATCTTGGTACCTTTCGACACCGTACCAGGCATCTGGAACACACCCTTGCGGTCACCTTGGCCGCTCTTAAGGGTCGCTGTTCCTATAAGCTTGGAGGTGGACACATTATAGACGGCAATCTGGTCTCCTTTCTCCCACAAGGCAGGATATGTCTGTCCGTCCTTTGATCCGAGAGTGATCTTTGTGTCGACCAGCTCGCAGGTGAAGGTTGTCACTCCATCCTGCATGGAAGGATCCATCTCAAGCTTGGCGCATGCTGTGGCAGAAAGCACCGCCACAGCTGCGACAAGAATCATAGATTTAAGTATCCGGTTCATATTATCTGTTGTCTGTATCCTTCATACATCTCACTGCACAAGCATTTGCACGCCATGTACCGTTGAAAGATTTTGTCTCACCATTGAACTCATAATGGAGGCCAAGATAATCATCGATGGCATTGTCAGCCCAATAAAGTCCCTTCGCACTACCACGGGTAGCGGTTTCTCCGCTTATAAAGTAAGTTGTAGGCCATGAAGATTCCTTATAATTATATACATTGCCACTGAGGGTAGCATTGTCATGTACTTCCTTTAAAATGGCTGCAGATGCCACCTTCCAGCCCTTAGGACATGGGTCAAAGATGGATTTTTCTCCACCTGCTGAAGTGGTTGTCTTTTCAGGATTGCCCCAAAGATCATACTTATGAGTTCCGTCCTGCCACCAGTCTCTGTTGTTTGCATCAGTTGTACATCCCATGCTGGCAGCATTCTCAGCAGACTCAAGAAAACTCTTTATTCTCAAAGACGTATTTACAGTCTGACCATCTGCTCCTGAAGGGTAACCGAACGGGAACGGGCGGCCCCACTGATAGTAAACTCCCTGATTACTCAATGTAGTATTATCTGAAGTCATGGTTCCTCCGAATCCAAGATTGGTATCCATGACTGTTCCATTGGTCAGTTCCTTTGCAAACGTATCAATCCACGCCGCCCAGCAAAGATACGACCATATGACTTTCCCGTCTGCATCACAGAGGTTGAAAACACCTGATACGTAATTTGTCAAGCTCGCACTATTCTTATTATAAGTTATGGTAGGATTGTAGTTTGTCAAAGAAACAATGGCTTTCTTCTTTGGAGTTGTAGTGTCGATCGTCCACATACTGCCTGTTCCAGTCTTCTGCATGTTTCCACACCTGAGCTGAAGGCCCTTCGGTTCCTTTGCATACTTGATGACATCCAGGAAATCACCCTGAGCCCTTACGTCAAACGTTCCGGTGGCACCTACTTCCGGAGCACAAACGAACGTATTGCTTGTACCGTATGCCCATCCACCTTCCGGAATATACCTTGTGCAGACAGGATTGTACCATGCCAGAGCGTTATCTGCGAGAGTAAGATTCTTCATCGGAATCACATTTACCTCACCGCCGTCAATGGTCTTGCCAGAGAACTTCTTTGAAAGGCATGTTGTCTTCACGTCGTCTGTCGGATCGACCAGAGTTACTGCCACATAGAAGTCGGTAGCCGTCTCAACCGGCTTGGTTGAGAATACTGACACCAATTCGCCGTCAGGAAGAACTGTAGGATCTGTATAGGTCACTCTTGCGTAGTCAGACTCATCAGAGATTGAGACATCCTTTGAATAGATGCTGACTCTCTTAAGTTTCCAACCCTTATAGTCAGCGGAACTGATAAGTACCCTTACGACAGCATCCTTGTGTGCCAAAGCGAAAGAAGCCTTACCATCCTGAATGGTTATTACATCCGACTCTGCTCGGGTGATCAGATGTTTGTTTGTAGCTGTACCCTTCTTCTGCTCTGCTGTGATCTTTGCTCCTTCAGTTGCAGGATACACAATTCGGACTTGAGTGCCATCTGCAATGGATTTGTCAAGTACAAACTGAGCCACCTGAGTCTTGTGACCGTTGTCGTATGCAGGGTCAATAGTAGCTTTGCCGATAAGAGTATTGTCTGATGCGTTGTAGACAGCAACTGCATCATCCTCTTCCCAAAGAGCAGGATACTGACCGTTCTGGGGATTGCCCAAAGTTATCTTTGACGAAAGGAATTCACCGGTAAACACTGTCTGTCCACCGTCTTCAACTGTAGGAGTTGCTGACTCCTTCATACATGACAGGGCCGATACAGCCACTGCCAGCATTAAGAATATCTTTTTCATGATCTGTCAGTTTTTACCATACGTTCTCGCCAAAGACTCCAGCGTCACCACCTTCCTGGTCATCATCTCCCGAAGTACAAAGGCAGCCTTCGCTGAAAATTGTAAAGATGCTTGCCACGGGAGTCACATACTCCTGCTTCTGGCTGAAAAATGTTTTAGTCTTCATGTTATTTATGTGTTTGGTTAGTCAATAATTTTCTGACAACGTACCGGATAACGGTAAGCTCTGCGTGAAGTATGTCTTGTATTGAAATGCCTTTCTGTAGACCAATATGTATACTCTATATTGACGGCGCGTCCCATGCCCTTTTCTGCGTTGCTTATAGAGTTCGCCCAAGCCATCATACCCTTGTTTCTATTATTTGAGGTTCCTTCACCATACTTGCTTCCGCCACCTCTGTAACCGACGAATGACCAGTAATCATATTCTCCGTTTACATCCTTGACAGCAATTACGGATGTACCTCCATCGTCCTTATAGAAAGGCGAGTCCTTCTTGACATATGTTTCATCCTGAAGAGGCTCGTTCTGAATGATAGTTTCCCAGATTTCTCCCTTTTCAGTAACATGTTTAAGGACACGTGCATCCGGAACACGATATCCTGCCGGACATGGGTCAAAGACAGTCTTATGACCTACAGCCTCATCATCGCACCAATCCGAACCAGTATTATTATAACCGCCCCAAAGATCATTTCTCACACCTTCACAATGCCAATCTCCCTTTGTATCATATACAGTCGTTCCAGCTGAATATCCATAGTGGACAGTCGGATTCTTGATACCGTCCTCGATTGTCGTTTCATCAGTCGCAAGCTGAGCCGAATAGATACCGGCCAGACCATCCTCGTTTTTCTGCGGGAATGGATCCTTACGTCCCCACTGGAAATATGGGAGTTCTCCCGAGAATGTCGCGGTATTCTGCTTCTGAGGTTCCCTCAGGGCCTTGAACGAACCGTTTTCAGCACATGAACGTGTTCCGGTAGGATGACCCAGCCAACGGTCCATCACAGCGATGTCGCTTGTATAATAGATGTCCTGTACCGGATGTCCTTCCATATAAGTGCAGACCATATAAGACCACAGGAGGTTCATATCTGCATCATAAATACCTACCACACCCCAAGATCCGCTGGCTGCAGTCGTATCACCGATATAAACTCTGATGGTATAGTCACCGGCAACTTCATGAGCAGGTGAAGTTATCTTGCTTTCATCTACCGAATCCGAAAGGTACAGCAGTTTGCTTGTGCTTGACTTTATACTGTTACATCCTTTTTCTGAAGGAGTGACAAGTTTGTAGAATTTAGGTTCAGCTACCTTGCTGAAGTCACCTCTTGGCTTGACATCGATAACAACCTCAACCCTTGATCTGTCGTCCGGATTATCCACTGGTCTGGTCTTATGCTCAGCCATATAAGTGTTTTCCGAACCATAGGCATACATATCCAGCAGATTACGTTTTTCAAACGGCTCATACCAGTCGAACACGTTATCACTAAGCTGCACATCACCCATATCAATAGTTGTGATTGTTGCCTTAGGGAACTTGCATACCAGGTCAAGTTCCATAGGGATTGTATAGGTTTCACCCTTTGAATTCATGAATGTGACTGCAACATACATTTCTGCTGCCGAATAGTCACCAGGGAATACAGTAAGATAGAGTTCGCTCTTTTCCGGAGCACCAGTCCAATCATGGTCTGCTGCGACAATCTTGGCACTTGGATAAGTCTTGGCAGCAGGAGTCACGGTTGCGGCTGCAATATTGTAATCAAACTCACCTGAAAGTTTAGCCTCTCCGGACTTGTCGAAGAGCTGTGCCGCATGAAGCTGGTAGCCGGCAAAAGAAGAACCTGTAGCCTTGATACGTACATAGGCCATCTGATGTTCCAGGTTGAATGTAGCCTTATTTGTTCCGGCCACAACATTAGCGATACCGGTCGAGAAACCATTCACGCCCACTTCGTCACCACCTACGGTCTTCTGACTCTGTACCTTGGAAA
The DNA here is from genome assembly GCA_045127685.1 of Candidatus Cryptobacteroides sp. Lineage (GTDB taxonomy): Bacteria > Bacteroidota > Bacteroidia > Bacteroidales > UBA932 > Cryptobacteroides. Next base: position 43,667 of record JBGVQP010000027.1, on the reverse strand, counting down.
TGTTTGACCTTACAATACCGCCTTCCTCAATCTGGGTTCCCTGAATATATGGGTAATAAACAAAGAAACTCTCGTTCATTGTACCGGAGTACTTCAATTCTTCCTTGACAGTTATCGGGTCGCCACCTTCGATGTCAGATTCCACTTCGTAAACCCTTTCCACAGGAACGAAAAGTCCCTTGCTGTTTCCTTCAGAGTTTTCAAAAAGATTAGCCTTGATATTATTGTTGGCAGTTTCGCTTCCTTTATAAGTGAAGATACCGATGGCATCACCCTTTGTCCATACCATCTTATATACGCCGTCTTCATCCTTTTCGCCAAGGACCATCTTGGTTGCAGCCTCGCTTTCAAACGAGCCTTCAAAACATATAGTACTACCCTTTGGAGCCTCCTTCTGAATTTCATGGAGATTTTCCTTTACACATGCACCGAACGCCAGTGCAGCTGCACATATTATAAATATCTTTTTCATAGTCATATCTCCTTACTCGTTTGCAACAGGTTTCTTTTCTAATTCATTTTCTGTAACCGAACCGGCGCCACTGGCGTCTCCGACAACGACAGATCCGACAGGAGCAGTTTTAAACTCAACAACGTCCCACGCAAGGGCATCGAGGTTTTCATTGTAGGAAATGACTGCAATGACGTAATCCTGGTCAGGATTAAGGTCTTTGACTATAGTTGTGTATGGCACGACAATGGCAGATCCATACTTGTTTGCGTATGCTATGATCTTGCTATCGTTGGTCATTGTCTCTACCTTGGAAAGGAATTCGTCCTTAAGAACAGCCGCTGTCATACGCACAAGGTATGGCTTAGGGCCTTGCGTTGTTACAGAAACATTTGCGTTCTGGGTAGAGACCTCAGAAACCGCAATCTCGATAGAAGCCTTTTGGGGGGCTTCATTCTTTTGGCAAGCGACAAACATCTGCAGCGCCGCACACATGATCAGAATTAGTGTTTTTTTCATATATTTAAGAAATTAGTTCATTACCAGTTTGGATTTTGATCGTACTGTACCATAAGGTCTTTTTCTCTTTGCGGGATAGGCTGAAGTTCATGTTTACCTTTGATGGTCTTCCAATACCAGCTGTATTTGGTGCCGTACTCTTCGCTGAAAGAGTCAAGTCTTTCGACGACCCTTTCTATGGTTTCATAGTAAATACCCCATCTTATCAGGTCCTGCTTACGGTTTCCTTCAAAGCACAGTTCATAAGCGCGCTCATCCTGGATTGCCTTGAGGAACTGCTGATAGTCAAGCCCGCTGGTCAGATCAGCCTCAGGGCATTCAACAGTAATGTCAGTCTGTCCGAAACCGCGTCTGCGCACCATATTCAGAGCTTCGTATGCAGCCTCTGTAGGACCTTGATTGATCTCATTCTGAGCCTCCGCATGAAGAAGCAGGACATCAGCATAACGCATCACATACCAGTTGGCATTCGAATAGTTACCATCCTTGAGCTGCTTGTCCTGGGCGACATACTTTGTCAGGTCGTACTTTGCGATGTAAAGTCCTTTCTTATATGGGTCCTTATCAGTCGATGAGCCGTCCAGCAATGACGAGAACGGTATTTTTGTGCCGTCCTTCTTGGCATTCATAGGTACCTGTGCAGTACCCTTGTATGAATAGTCCGCCGCACTCAACGCCCAGCGCCTGTCAAGATTGTAGTCCTTCCAATCTGCCATAAAAACAGACAGTGCCCTCTGGCGAGCATCAACACGGACAAGGTTTGACGTATTTGTCTCCACCTTTACTCCATTCCACTTTCCTATATATCCACTGTTGTTCTGGGACGAAACAGAAGACCATACCGGTGAATAGAAACATATCTGAATCAACGCTTCTGACGGATCCCATACGCCGTTGCAGCAGTTCTCCCAGAGATCTTCATAATCGGCAAGCAACGAGTTGTGACCCGAGTTGATGATTGCAAGGCAGCAAGAGTCACACTTTTCCCACTTGCTCTGATCACGAAGAGGATAACCTGCATGAGTTGCATAGACTCTGGCATTCAGACCGAGGGCAGCAGCCTTCGAGAACATGAAGGTATTGTCCGTCCTCAAGCTGTCTTCCTGAGCCCAAGGCAGGATCTTGGCACAATCTTCAAGTTCCGATTCGATAAACTCATAGATTTCCTTCGAGGTGTTGCGCACAAAAGTCGAAGGATGTCGCTGTGACTGCTCTGTACTGGTCATCAGCGTCACACCACCGAAAAGCCTGACAAGTTCAAAATACATCAGCGCCCTGATCGATCTGGCTTCAGCCATGTATATATCGACAACGGCCTTGTCTGTCCTGCTCATGCCATCCCTTGCTGCAGAAACTTTCTCCAGGAAATCATTTGCATTATAGATCACATTGTATGCTCCAGACCAGACTTCAAGTATCATGGAATTGTCTGCGGTATGGGTATTCCAGCAGACATCCCTGCCGTTGATGTCGCTTGCTTCATCAACCCTGGAAACATCCGTAGGCATATCCAGCATGATGGAAAGGTGGCGGCCGTACAGTGAGTTGGTTCCCATATTGCGATAAACTCCATACAACACGTTCTTAGCGGTAGCCGCATCCTTTATGTATGTCTTGCCGTCGATATTTATATATAGCGTCTCATCCAGATTACATGAAACCAAGGAAAGAAGCGCTGCAGAAAATATAATAAGGAATCGTTTCATACTCGTTAGAATTTAAGTTCAAGTCCGATAACACATGCTGTATTCTTTGGATAGCTGTTGGCATCAATACCCGGCATCAGCGGGCTTGAATTGCTGTTCACCTCAGGGTCATATCCGCTATAACGTGTCAGGCAGAAAAGGTTGGATCCAGACACATAGGCTCTGATCTTGCTCATCTTCAATTTATGTGCATATCTGCTCGGAAGAGTATAACCTACGGTAAGGTTCTTCAATCGAAGGTATGAACCGTCTTCAATGAATCTTGAATAGATATCATCCTCGATATATCCCTTCAATGAAGGTACGGTATTGGAAGCATTTGTCGGAGTCCAACGGTCAGCTACTTCGGCAAGCATATTCCTGCTCTTCTTATTGGATTTTGTTGACTGATAACGGGTTACATTAAACACATCATTACCGTAAGAATACTGGAACACGGCCGACACATCCACTCCGTAGATATAGAATGATGTCGAGAATCCTCCGAACCAATCAGGATAACCGTTACCGATGATGGTTCTGTCCTGGTCTGTAATCTTGCCCTCACCGGTCAGATCCTTATACTTGATATAGCCGGGCGCAATCTTGTCTCCATCGCCGAGACGTCCGGACAAGTCAGCCACTCCATCCTTCAATGTCATTTTTCCATCAATATTCATATAGAAGTCAGAATACTGATATATTCCGTCCCAGACGTATCCGTACATATTTCCTATAGCATGACCGACCATTGCTATATAGTCATAATTGGAGTTGTTGGAGTCAAAACCTGAACGGGTGAGCATATAGTCGGTTCCACTGTTGAGAGACACAAGCGTATTCTTTATGAAAGATATGTTTGCATCCACCGACCAGGAGAAGTTCTTCTTGTTTATGACGATCGCGTTCAACGACACCTCTATTCCCTTGTTACGGATTTTACCTACGTTCTGCCACTGTGAGCCCCATCCTGTAACGTATGCTAGGTTCTGAGCCAGGAGAAGGTCCTTTGTATCCTTGATGAATGCATCGACATTGACATTGAGGCGGGAATCAAAGAAGCCCAGGTCGAGTCCCACGTTGGTTGTACTTGCACCCTCCCATCTGAGGTTCGGGTTGGCAAGATGCTGCGGCTGCAACACTGTCACGCTGGAAGCACCATGTCCATACTTCACATCGGTATAGATGTCGCTTGAAAGGAATGATCTGATACGGTCGTTTCCGACAATACCCCAACCTGCACGCAGCTTGAAGTTGTCAAGCCATGACTTTGCCCCGGACATCCAAGGTTCCTTGCTTATTGTCCACGCTGCCGAGAAAGAAGGGAAGAAGCCCCACTTGTTATTGGTGGCAAAGACGGACGAAGCATCAGCACGCATGGTACCTGTGATCATATAACGGTCCTTGTAGCTATAGAATCCGCGGATAAAGAATGACAGTCTGTTTTTGGTAAGAAGCGATGTTTCAGCTAATGACGGAGTACCATAGCTGAGCTGGTTATTTCCAAGAGCATCTATCGGGAACTCCTTCGACTGAGCATTCAGATACTCCTCCGAGCGGGCAGAATACTCATGTCCAAGGGTTGCAGTAACCTTGTGCTGCTTCTTGAACTTACGGTCATATGTCAGCACGTTACTTGTCGACCAGTTGGAAGTAAGGGTCATTCTTGTCTGACCATACGCTCCACCCGCCTTCTTTGCACTCTGGCTGTCAGCATAGTAGAAGTCATCCTTCCTGGACATAGACTCATTATAACTCCATGAAGACTTGAAGGTCAGATGTTTCGTGATCTTGGCCGTCAAGGCTCCGTTAGCCATCCAATTTCGGGTCTTGGTAACCGCATCGGTGGTATATGCCGCCGAAACAGGATTATAATGGTCATTATATGAGTTTTCATCATCAGGGTCATAAGAACTGTTTATGAGTACCTCATCCGGTGTCTTCAATCCTCCGGTAGGTCTGTAACCGATGATGTTTCTCAGAACGCCTCCTGATGTTCCCATACCGTATCTCTTCTGCTGGGTATAGTTGACATTGACATTCATATCCAGCCACTTGGTAAGGGCATAGTTGAATTTCACGCGGGCAGATGTCTTCTTATATCCTGAATTCACAAAAATACCATTCTCGTCATAGTGAGAGAAACTAGCGGTATATTTGAAGCTCTTGACTCCACCCTGTACGCTGACATCATGATTCTGTGACCAGGTATTGCGGAAAGCCTCGTCCTGCCAGTTGATTCCCTTGACGTTACGATAGTCTTCCAGAGACTGATACTTGTATGGCATGCCGTCCTCGTCCACTCCTTCCTTGTAGTACCTTGAAGTCGTGGCCATGTCATAATCTTTCTGAAGTCTGACGAACTCATACGGAGAGAGAATGTCAAGTCTTTGAGAGAGGGTACGGAAGGTCGCCGAGCCGTTGTACGAGACAGTCAGCTTGCCTTCCTTACCGGATTTGGTAGTGACGAGCACGACACCATTAGCAGCGCGCGCACCATAAATGGCCGACGCAGATGCATCTTTAAGCACTTCTATGGATGCGATGTCCTGATTGGCCAGGTAGTCAATATTGTCCACTTCAAATCCATCTACTATGTACAGCGGAGTCGATTCTCCATTGACTGTACCGACACCACGGATGACGATATTGAATCCTGCTCCGGGAGTACCGTCTGCAGATGTCACACTTACTCCGGCGATCTGTCCTCCGAGAGCATTCGTAACATCTCCAGTCTTGAAGTTTTCAAGGTGCTTGGATGAAATCGACGATACAGAACCAGTAAGGTCAGACCTCTTCATGGTACCGTATCCCACAACTACAACCTCTTCAAGAAGATTGTTATCCAAGGTCATCTTTACATTAATTACAGCACGTTTCTGCACCGGTTCCTTATGCTGGAGATAACCCATGCAGTCGAACAGAAGCACGGCATTGCTCTCGGTAGTGATGCTATACTTACCATCTATATCAGTAACGACACCGTTCGTTGAGTTCTGGACCATGACTGTAAGGCCCGGAAGCGGCATATCGTTCTCATCCAATACGGTTCCCTTAACAGTAATCTTGTTCTGAGCCGCAAGCGAGAAGCCCACCAGGCTTATCGCCATAATTGAAAATATCTTCCTCATCATAGCTACTTTGACATTACGACTTCTATTGCATCAGGAAACCTGTAAAGCTTACCTGCTGACTTACACTCGATACTCACCTTGTAAGTTCCTGGTTTTAAGGAACTCGACTTGTGAACATTAAAGTCTCCGGTATCGGGGACAATGTAAAATATGTCATTTGAATCAAGTTCACCATCCAATTTCGGATTGTAATACACAGTACCGTTATGTGTTATCGAGTAAATCCTGAAATCAGCAGGTGCACTACCGATGTAAGACGGCTGACTCACAGCAGCGCTGCCGAGCGTAATTGGCTTTATACTTTTGTAATATAGAGCGAACTCCGTATCATCAATGAATGAGTTCCTCTCACAACCGATAAAGGCCAGAAGCAAAAAAGAAACAAATAGGGTCAACTTCTTTTTCATACGGTTATAGTTTTTTGAGTTTTGTCGTAAATGTCACTGTAGTACCCTTTGGCACTGTCGCCTTCCATGAAGCGATCTTCTTATCCTTTATTGTCTGAATGAAAGTAAAGCCGGTCCAGTCAGACGGTATGACAGGATTGTAGATATTATAGGCCAGGGAAACCTTGCTGTTGTCACATGTTGCCGAAAGCTGACGTTTCTTTGAAGAATCCTTGACAGAAGTCAGCTTTATGCCGGAAGAACTCTTTTCCGCAGTAGCCTGGCTTATCATTCTCCATTCAATCACGCTATCCTTGCTGTCGAGTGCAGTAATCTTGTCAGTAACCTGCAATGTGCCGTCGGGCAGAAGGAGAATTGTCCTTACAGCTTCTTTCACCTGTCCCTTCAGAGGAGCAGACATGTTCAGTTCGGCTCCCTGACCTGTGCCATTATCGATCACCTTGCTGATGGTCGCCTTTCCATCGACATAATGGTCGGTCGAATGCAGCTTGCTGATGCTTCCATCATTTGTATAAGACACCAAAGTGCTGTGACACAAAGCATGAATATTGAAAGTGCTCCACTTAAGATCCATCTGACCGGTCAGACTGCTCGCGCTGCCGGCATTCTTAAGGGCGGAGTTCCATGTCGAATAGCTCGGACGGGTAACATCATCAGACCACCTGACTCCCTCTGCCTCAAAGACAAACGAACCGGCATCCATATGACCATGGGCAGTCTTCATGGTCTGCCATGTACCTGCATAACCTGCCTTTATTCCCAGATAATAGTCCTTCTTATCATAATTCCAACCGCGACGTACAACACAGAGCGGCATTTCTCCGTTACAGCTCCATACCTTGTCGGAAGGCTTCCCGGTCAAGATCTGATCCGGGTTGAAAGATTTGAGAAGCGCAGGTATAAGAGCCGTGAAGCGTGAATAATCATCTGCATACTCTCCGGTATTGATACGGTTCAATTCTCCATAGACGATATCCGGATCCTGTTTTTGGGCTGCATACCACCACACAGGAGTGAGATTATTGTCATTTGTAGTACCTCCATCATTGTACGCAAAAGAAGTATTGATGGTTCCATGCATCATCAGCCCGTACATACCGGAATCCATGACACCCGGAACCTCTGCAAGGCCGGCCGTATGTCCGAAAATATTCTGCAATGACTGCAGGAGGGCCACCTGATATGTCATACCGTAATTCCAATAACCTATTCCTTCCGGATAACCTCCTCCGACCAGAATTTTCTGAAGGGTGGCCTTATTGTCTGAAACTCCAGTCTCTATGGCATCGTATGCGGCAGTCTTGTTCTTTTCATACGTAGCCAAGGCGGCGCTCATGATACCGCCGTTTCCGATCTGATTCCAGTTTCCGCGATAATTGCGGAATTCAAAGATGCTTGACGGCACAATAGCCTTATTGACCAATAGTTTACGAAGCCCCACACGTTGATCGTATGACAAGTCGTAATAAAGCCAATCGTAGACAATTGCAATGGCAAGACAGTGCTCTCCCGTTCCAAGTTCCCCGCCGCTTATCCTTGTCCATTTAAGGATATTATTGACATCGGCATCCAGGCGGTTCAAATATCTGGAAGCTCCTGTGACACGGTATGCGTATGCCAAAGTAAGCAGTTCGGAAACATTATCCTCGTGAGCAGACGGATCGTTCATAGCTTTTGTACTGGCCGCATACTCATCTGCCTTCGCTATGATTATGCGATGAATCATAAGGAGTACCCTGTTGTTCGCCTTATCCTTGCCAAGTCTTACCTTAAGGTCATCAAAGTCCTTTGCAGACATAAGAAGTCTCGGATGCCCCGCCTTCGCCAACTTCGCATAATCGAAGACTCCTGCCCTATCTTTAGATGAATCATTCTTTTCATCCTTGAATCCGGGAGGAAGATCATTATCCTCCGACGGTTCATCTACAACAAAGTCATCATCGACATTATCGTCCGTATTGCCATTGTCTTCGTCTTCATCATCCCAGAAATCCTCGATAGGGGTACCTGGCTTCTTTATCTCCTCTGGCTTGTCGCAAGAGAAGATGACAATATTGACTGACAATATCAATAAAACAAGGTATCTGAATTTCATCTGCTGTTCAGAGTTAAGTTATAGGTTTATTATTTATTCAAAGCCAGCGTAGTCACGAAAGTCACAGTCTTACCTGCCGGTACAGTCGCACTCCAAGTAGCGAAAGAGCGGTTCTTCATCTTCTGGTAGTATGTGAATTCATCAGTCCAGCTTTCCGGTATTCCGGGGGCCTGCACCTGATAAGTAATCTTGACATCAGCATCTGACGCACTTGCCGAAAGGTTTCTTGCCGCTCCGTCTGCATTGAGTCTCACACCGTCAGAGGTAACGGTGGCCTTGGCCTTTGTCAGCATCCTCCACTCCAGAGGGCAGTCAAGACCCGGCAATGCCTCAATCACATCGGTAACCTGCAATGTTCCGTCCTCTAGAACAACTATAGTCCTTTGAGCCGATTTGACCTGACCTTTCATAGGAGCCGTCATATCCACGAGCGCACCCTGACGTGTCGGTTCATCAATCGGAGTCACGCTTGCCGAGCCGTCGACGAAATAGTCTGTAGGGTGGTTCTTTCCTTCCACCGAACCATCATTGCAATAAGAAACAAGGCAACTGTGACCTAAGTTGCAGACATTGAAAGTATTCCAACGGAGGCTGCTCTGATATGTCGCTCCGCTATGCGAACCGGCCTCCTTAAGAGCCTTGAACCACGGACCGTACGACGGACGCATGACATCGTCCGACCATCTGACACCGTCCGCCTCGAATACGAATGAGCCTGCATCCATGTGGCTGTGCGAAGTCACCATTGTCTTCCATGAGTTGCAGTCTCCACCCTTCACGCCAAGATATACATCCGATCTGTCATACTTCCAGCCCCTGCGTACCACACATGCCGGAATTTCTCCCTGACAACTCCACACCTGACGTTCTGCAGGCCTGATGCCAGCCTTCTCAAGATCATAGTCTCCCGTCAGACATGCAATGACCGGAAGCATCCTCTGCTCACGTTCCATATAGGTTCCATCCTGGACAAACCGCTTTTCCGGATACACGAGTGTCGGATCCTGCCTCTTTGCAGCGAACCACCATGAAGCCAGCAACGGATGGTCATCCTTCGAGCCACCGTCAGCATAAGCGAAATTGGAGTTGACTGTTCCGTGTGCATAGAGCGCGAAATCCGCCGACTCCATAAAACCAGGAATTTCCGAAAGTCCGCCGTCATATCCGAATACACTGTCAAGCGCCTCGACAAGACATATCTGGAACTGAGTTCCGTAATTCCAATAACTGAATCCTTCAGGATATCCGCCACCGCCATAGGCAACACTTGCGTTGCCCTTATTGTTCCAGTAACTTGACTCTATGAACGCTGCTGCCATCTCCGGAGCGGTTTCATAGACAGCCAGGGCAGCCATCACCACAGCACAGTTGCAGATTGACGTCCAGTTTCCCTTGAAACCTCTGAAATGGTTATACTCGGAAGGCTTGAGTACCTTATTTACAAGAGCAGTGCATACTATATCGCGTTCAGACTCTGTAAGTTCACTGTAAATCCAGTCATAGGCAACGGATACAGCAAGAGAATTCTCCGATATTGCCAGAAAACCAGTTCCCCAGTCTCCTTTACATATAGTTATAAGGTCCTTTTTGAGTTTCGGAAGCACCTTCTTGTCACCATGAACGCGGTACATGTATGCAAGCGGAAGAAGATGTGCAAGATTGGTGTTCTTATCCTTTGGAGCCACAATGTCCTTGTCCTCGGCTATGACGGAAGCGGCCCTTGCCTTGATGACCTTGTCCATCTGCTTGAGATGCCACCAGTCCTTACCTTTGGATGTGACCTTCTTCTTGAATTCCGACATCTGCTGCTTGTTCAGCAGGATTCTCGGATGCTTGCTTTCAAGGGCCAGGTGATGATCGAAAACCGGCTTGTTCACTACCAGCTCCGGTTTCTGCCACTCCTGTGTCATAGTGTATGGCATCCGGAACACATCTCCCTGTCTGTTACAGAAATAAAGATAAGAAATGCTGAGCTTATCCGCCGCTCCGTCAGCCCAGAAAGCATAGAAATCAGGATGAGTGTTCAAAGGTCTGCGGGCATAACTATGATTACGTTCACTGTTCCTGGTCACATCCTTGAACCTTTCCCAGATCACACCATTGTTTTCAGTCTGCCATATGGCCATTTCGCCGCCTGTACCCCAATAGTCGGGACCAGGTTCGGTAGGACCGACAACTACCCAACGGTTTCCCGCCACATACAGAGCTCCGCTGTCGTAACAATGTGTTGAATTGGTTATGAAAGTGTGTTCCCATTTCTCTCCGTTCCATCTTGCAACACCCCAGCTTCTCTTTCCGCCATCCGGTCCGGTAAGATGATTATCGCTGGTTACATACAGGATCATCGGGTTACCCTCAGCATCAACATTGACATCCTTGATGTAGCAGTTGCGTCCATCCTTGCGGAAATTCTTGACAAGGGCCGGACCTTCCTCTCTTGTAACCGGAAGATCGACTATCTCACCCGCCGCATTTGTCCATGTCTTGCCCCAGTCCTTTGACTGGATGTAGTAGATATTGGTTCTTGTGTCACAAGCACCGTTGAGATGACGGTTGAAACTGCACATCAGCTTCTCCCCGTCATAATATGTAACCTGATAATGTCCTGACATCGAATCTCCCGGCTCCATGATGGAAGCTATAGACTTGTAGTCCGACCAATTGACGCCATCGGCGCTTGTCTGGAAATAAGTCCTGCGCTTTCCGTCATATCTGGTAAAGAAGAGGAAAAAGCCTTTGTCAGCATCGTACCATACCTGAGGATAAGCCATTATGCTCTCGTTGACATACTCGAAAGAGGTGATATCGTAAGGTCTGGTGCTGCGGTATCTGACACCCGGCCGGGTATTTCCTCTGCCGGCAACGAAGACCCAGAGATATCCGTCCTTGTCAATCTGGATGGTAGGATTGTCATGAGGGTCTATCACTCCGTCAACGCCCTTGTCATGAACGACCACAGGACGCTGGAGCATGCCAGTCTTATGATCATAGCAACCGGCCATGCAGAGAAGGTACTTCTGATTCGGAGCCGATGTTCCGCCATACACGAAAAACGTTTTCTCAACTTTCTCCGAATAGACAGCCATTGGGATATGCTTGACAGTATAAGTTCCGAGTCCGCCCGAATATTTGTCTCCATATTGAGTGTTCACCTGGCCGAGTTCATACCAGATTCCCTTGTATCCGTCCACCTTCTGACCGGTGAGACTCTGTTGTGCAGAAAGACACGCTACATGAAAAAAGAGCGCGGTTATCAGTAGGGTTAGTTTACGTGTATGCATATATGTGCGAATTAACTGCACAAAATTAAAAGACTGCCCTATCATAGAAAATAACGGACAGTCCCAAAACTTGCAAAATAATCCCAATCTACTGTTTCTGCATATAATTCTTCGGACTCATACCAAAGCGTTTCTTGAAGGTATTTGAAAAATGGGACGGCGATGTAAAACCTAAGGCATACGCCACCTCGCTGATATTCATCTCAAGATTCCTGAGCATCTCCACCGACTTGTTCAACTTGTATATCAGCACATATTCATTTGGTGCGACTCCGGCAAGAGCGCTCATCTTTCGGAACAGACTGGAGCGCGACATGCCCATCATCTCCGCCAGTTCCGATGTCTTCATCGAAGGCTCCGAAATATGTTCGTCAATGAGTCCGTCCAGCTTCTCAAGGAAATTCCTGTCATACTCCGACATCATCGGAATCTCGACCGGTTCTCCTTCATGACGAGGTGCGAGGACGGCCTTCCTCATGCGTTCGGTCTCTTCAACGAGATTGTTCAGCACTGTAATGAGAAGTTCAGGATTGAACGGTTTGGTTATGTATGCATTCGCCTTGTTCTTATAGCCGGCTATCTTATCCTCCTCGGCCACCTTCGCCGTAAGCATCACCACCGGGATATGGCTGAGCTCCGGATCGTCCTTCACCTTCCTGCAGAACTCATATCCATCCATGCCTTCCATCATGACATCCGTAGTTATGACATCCGGCATATGTGCAGATATCATCTCAAGTCCATCTGATGCGTTGCCTGCCGTCATGACACGGAAATCCTCGCCAAGGATTGTCTTCAGATAGGAGCGCAGCTGAGGATTGTCCTCAACCACCGCAACAAGCGGTTTCGAATCCTCGTCCGAATAATCATCGATGCCGACCTGCTCGTTTTCCAGACTCTCCACATAGAGAAGTCCATCTATTATATCTGCCGGAGCTTCCTGCCTCTCTTCCGAAGTGTACGCATCGGACGATACCGGAAGTTCAAAACAGAACTCCATACCACCGCATTCCCTTACCTTCGCCTCAATCACACCCTTATGCACCAGCACCAGCTGCTTGGTGTAATACAGTCCGATTCCGCTGCCTTTGTAACCAGCCTCAGCCGGTCTGAGACGACGATAAAGCTCGAAAACCGATTTCGCTTCCTCCGGTTTCATGCCTATGCCGTCATCAATGACAGAAACCCTCAGCTTCATATCATCTGTCAGAGTCACCCGGACTATCACATGACCGCCTGGTTCAGTGTACTTGACAGCGTTGGAAAGCAGGTTCTGAAGTATCTTCTGGAACTTATCCACATCTATCGTAAGTTTGATTCCAGGTGGCAGATCATTCAAAAGCGTAACCTCGATAGACTTATCCTCCGCCAGAGCCGCAAATGACGCAGTAATCCTGTTCAGATACGGCCTCAGATCGACTTCAGAGACCATAAGAGGCAGAGAATCGTTCTCTATACGGCTGATATTGAGCAGCTGGTCGATCAGGACGAGGAGATTGTTCGCATTGGAACGGATCATCCTGATTCCCTTGCGCTTCTTGTCCTCATCAGAAGTCTCCAGCATGCTTATCGGGCCATAAATCAGTGACAATGCGGTACGCAACTCGTGCGAAATATTGGCAAAGAATCCGACCTTCATCTTGGCCATATTCTTCTCCTGCTCAAGAGACTCGACCATCATCTTCAGTTTCTGGTCACGGAGTTTCCTGTTGATTATGTACCGCATGGAAATCTGAGCACCACCTGCCAACAGGACGATATACAGGATAACCGCATACCATGACAGGAAAGGAGACGGCTTGATGGTAATATCAAGTGTTTTTGGAATTTCATTCCAGAAACCGTCATAGTTCATGGCGATCAGTTCAAAAGTATATCTTCCGCTCGGAAGATAAGACCAGCTGGCAGAGCGCTCCCTGTCGACATAATGCCACTCCTGCTCCAGTCCCTTGAGCCTATAGGCATACTTGACAGCCTTCGGATGATAGAACTGGACCGATTCATATTCAATAGTCAGATTCCTGTTCCTATAAGGAATCCTGACCTTCTTCAAGTCGTCGAACTGCTCCGCCGAGGCATCCCGAAGGCAATCATTCAGTACTTTACCCTGAGACTTCAGACAGACAATCTTCAAATCCACAGGGCTGTCGGAAATCTTTGATATAAGGTCCTCTGACGGGAAAAGCGCAATGCCGCTCACGCCTCCAAGGCACACATACCGTCCCATAGATGTCACGCACCGCGGAGTAAACTGCTGTACCAGAAGAGACTCGTTCATATCGTAGGATATGATTCTTTCACCACCGTCCGTAATAAGAAAGAGGCCGTATGACGTTCCCAGCCACGCATTGGAATTGTGATCAAACACTATTGACTGTACATCCGAGCCCTTGAAATGAGTCTGTATACCATAATGCACGGTCTTGTCTGCGTTGACCACATAAAGTCCGTCATTTCTGGTGGCAAACCAGACAGAGCCATCCTTGTTGAAGCGGAGCGAATTGAGATTTGTCGTAAAACTCAGATCCTGATACAGGTTAGTGACCTGAAGAGTCGCAGGCGATATCTTCACCACTCCTCTGCCAGCGATATAGCAACATACGTCACCATCAGGATCAAATGTCATATCACGCACCTGCTGTCCCTCGAAAAGGACATCCTTCTGTCTGTAACCGTTGAAACGATACAGGCCGTCCTCCGCAGCAATCCACACATTTCCCGACTTGTCCTGACAGATGGCATTAGCCTCCAAGGTATAATCCAGCACCCTTATATCTCCCAGTTTCAATCCATTGACATGGGCAAGTCCCAACTTTCCGTTCATATTCAGCCACAGCACGCCATCCTTGTCACAGAACACAGTTGAAAGACCGGTAGTTCCCAGCTTGCGCAACTGAGGATCATCGACGAACTTGTACCATATATATTTATCATGGGCAGGATCCACAGACATAAGGCCCTTGTAGCGGCTCGCCATCCAGATGATGGAATCATGCGAGACTGTCATGCTGTTGAAATATTTGCCACGGGTCATCCGCTTGATCAGTCTGCCGCTGCAGAACTCAACTTCACCCGGGGAATATATGTCATATCCACGGTCTTCCGTTCCAACCCACAGCTGGCCGTCTGAATAAAGGGCGCAACTGAAATCACTTGTAAAGCTGAGGTTGAAATAACGGTCCAGGGCCAGATTTCTTCTTACTTGCCCCGAATGTTTGTCATAAATATGTATATCCTGATTTTTAGCGCAGATACAGACCTTATCCTCATACGGATATATCACCGCGATCGGGAATGACTTCAGATAATCCAATTGCCTTACAACTTCCCCGTCCGTCACAAACTTTCCGAGGGTTGTATCATACAGCCTGATTCCGTGATCGGTACCGAGCCACAGCATATTGTCATCTGACGCAATGCACAGAACATTGCCAGTCTTCTCGGGATCCAAGGTCTCGACTTTGACAAATCTGCTGTCATAACATGACACAGACCCATCTTTTGCCGAAACAGCCCAGATATGCTCACTCCGGCACACATCAACATCCCTGATTCCTCCATCAACTCCGTTTATGGCGATGGACGGAGCGTCCGTACTTACTCTAAGAAAGCCGGACTGACCGTAACACATCATATCGGAGCCAGACAGTTCCATTCCGACAAGACCCTTGTCGGAAAGCACGCTGATGAAAGTCTCCGTCTGCCTGTCGAAACGACACAGTCCTTCATCTGTCAACACCCACAGACGTCCCTGCGCATCCTGTCTTGCGCAGATCACGCCGTTAGATGGGATGGATGACGACTCTGACGAGAGGTGAAAGTAATTCACATAGTCAGAGCCGTTATACCTGCATATTCCATAATCCGTAGAGATCCAGACATACCCCTGATCATCCTGATAGAAGTCATTGATCTTCTGATTCGGCATCTGGTCAAGCACACGTTTCTGTGCACCTGCCGCAATGCAGAACAGAAGACCCGCTGCCAGGCAGAGAATTCGGGAACATCTCATCGGGCGTGGAATTATTTATTCTTTATATATTCATGGATCGCCGCGGCAGCCTTGCGACCTGCACCCATTGCGAGGATGACAGTAGCTGCTCCTGTAACAGCATCTCCACCGGCAAATACTCCAGGACGTGTTGTAGCACCGTTTTCGTCTGCCACCAGACATCCACGTCTGTTGGTTTCAAGGCCTGCAGTAGTCTTTGCGATCAGTGGATTCGGAGATGTACCAAGCGACATGATCACTGTATCTGTCTCTATTTCGAACTCCGAACCAGGCACTTCAACCGGGCTACGGCGTCCGCTTTCATCCGGCTCTCCAAGCTCCATACGGATACATTTCACAGCCTTTACCCAACCCTTATCATCACCGATCACCTCAACAGGATTGGTCAGCATCGCAAACTGGATGCCTTCTTCCTTTGCATGATGCACTTCCTCAACACGTGCAGGAAGCTCCTTCTCTGTACGGCGATATACGATAGTGGTCTCGGCACCGAGGCGCAGCGCAGTACGCGCAGCATCCATGGCCACATTACCACCTCCGACAACCACCACCTTCTTTCCGGCATGGATCGGAGTATCGTAGTCGTCACGATATGCCTTCATAAGGTTGTTTCTGGTAAGGAACTCATTTGCAGAGAACACACCGTTAAGATGCTCGCCAGGAATGTTCATGAAGCGCGGAAGACCGGCACCGGAACCAACGAACACAGCTGCGAATCCTTCTTCATCGAGAAGGCTGTCGATAGTGACCGTTCGTCCTGCTATCACATTTGTCTCGATCTTCACTCCGAGCGCCTTGACAGAAGCGATTTCGGCAGCAACCACCTTATCCTTCGGAAGACGGAATTCAGGGATACCATATTCAAGCACACCTCCCGGACGGTGAAGAGCCTCAAAAGCTGTCACATCATAACCGAGCTTGGCAAGGTCAGATGCACATGCGAGACCTGCCGGACCAGAGCCAATGACAGCAACCTTATGACCATTCGCCTGAGCGACAGCCGGCTTCACGCCACCGTTTTCCCTGCTCCAGTCTGCAACGAAGCGCTCGAGCTTGCCGATTGCAACAGACTCGCCCTTGACGCCGAGAATGCAGCTTCCCTCACACTGGGTCTCCTGCGGGCATACACGCCCACAAACTGCTGGAAGAGATGAATCTTCTGCGATTATGTCAGCTGCAGCAGCGAAATCTCCTGATGCAACCTGCTGAATGAACTGAGGAATCTTCACGCTTACCGGACATGCTCCCACACAACGTGGATTCTTGCAGTTAAGACATCTTGATGCCTCAAGCATCGCTTCTTCGGCATCATATCCGTAGCATACTTCTTCAAAGTTGGTCGCGCGGACCTTCGGGTCCTGTTCACGTACAGGAACTCTTGGAATCTTGTTTGCCATTACTTGCCCCTCCCTATTCTGCAGACATGGTGCTCGGAAGCATCATGTTCTTCTTCAACATACATTCTCTGACGACGCATAGCCTCATCAAAATCAACGAGATATCCGTCAAACTCCGGCCCCTCGACACACGCGAAGCGTACCTTTCCGCCGACTGTGACGCGACATGCACCACACATACCTGTACCGTCAACCATGAGCGTATTCAAGCTCACGATAACAGGAAGACCGAGTTTCCTGCAGGTCAGGGTCGCGAACTTCATCATGATCATAGGTCCGATGGCAACAGCCTGGTCATAGACTTTTCCATCCTCGTTCACGAGCTTCTCTAGCATCGCTGTAACAAGACCCTTGAAGCCCTCCGAGCCGTCATCAGTACATATATACAGATTATCGCAGACTGCCTTCATCTCTTCCTTATATATAATAAGGTCCTTTGTCTTGGCACCGATGATGACATCCACCTTGACCCCATGTGCATGGAGCCATTTCACCTGCGGATATACGGGAGCCGTACCGACTCCACCTGCGATGAAAACATATCTCTTACCTGAAAGTTCCTCTGCCGACATCTCTGTAAAGTCAGAAGGGATGCCGAGAGGACCCACAACATCGGCGAAGGAATCGCCTGCCTCGTATGAACAAATCTCGGAGGTGGACGCACCGATCTGCTGGGTTACTATAGTGACTGAGCCTTCTTCACGGTCGAAGTCACTGATGGTAAGCGGCACACGCTCGCCCTGTTCATCAGCGCGAATGATAAGGAACTGACCTGGCTGAGCGGCTTTTGCAAGACGCGGCGCCTCCACCTTCATGCGGCAGATTGTCGGGGTCAGCATGTCCTTGGTTAGAATTCTGTACATAAGTCCGTTTTATTAGTGGTTATGCTGGTGACCTGCCTCGCTTTTGCCATTGACAGGAACACCAAGTTTTATAATTGCATTCTTCAATATTTCTTCATTTGTCTTTGAAGCATCATACTTGAAGAATACTATCTGATCCTCCATGCAGATATGAAGATCCTTCACGCCCTTTTCAAACGGCAGGTTTTCCTGAAGCTTCTTGAGACAGCTCTTGCAATGGATAGACACATTGAATGTCACTTCTTTGATTTCCGCCTTCACCTTCTTCGGCTTCTGTGCCGAAGGAACGGCCAGAATTGATGTTTCTGCTGCCGAAGCAACTGTTGAAAATGCCACGAAAGCGGCAAGGATGAGAATTATTGTCTTTTTCATAGTCTTACAAATATAGTTCTTTATTTTTAGATTGCCACACTTCGTTCGCAATGACGACGTCATTCTTAGATTGCCACACTTCGTTCGCAATGACGACGTCATTTCCAAAGTGTGAAACGGAATCCCACATGTGCCTTTATTCCCATAAGCGGACCCCAGACGCAACTTGCATCAAACGATGCCTGGCGAGGATTATCCGCACTGATGATTGCATTCTTCTGACGGAAGTTGGTCAGGTTCTCGGCCCCGACATATACATCCCAACCCTTGAACCGGCGTGTGACCTGGGCATAAAGCATAGGATAGACCGGAGTTCGGCCGTTCTTGTACATTCTTGCCACGCCTTCCTTCGGCAATGCTGATACAGAGCCATCCTCGTTGATATCCTTCATGAAATCATACACCCTGCATGAGCCGTTGAGCGATGCTGTGAAATCGAATATCCATTTGTTCAAGTGCGTTGCATATTGAAGGTTCAGCACTCCCTTGAAGCGGCTGGTCATAGGCTTTTCAACAAGACCTTTGCCGTCAAGTTCTATTCTTGCGTTGGTATAACGGGCGGTCAAGGTAATATTGAAACGATCCACCGGATCTACCGAGAAGTCCAACTGGATATTGTCTGTAAACGAACGTCTGCCGTCAAGGGCATAGAAGCGGATGGTATTATGATACATCTGCGGATTCACGATAGGGCTCTCATAATCTACAACCATCTGCTGGGCGAACTGGGTCCTGAAGAAATCCACGCTCAGATATGTGTTGGACGACGCACCGAATGGAAGATAGTATGTAATATTTCCACCGAATGTCCATGCATCTTCGAGGATATGCTCGTCATATGCTCCCTCGAACCTCTTTCCTGTCGAGAACACCCCTATATTGTCCACAAGCGGAGTCGAATAGCGCAGACCGCGTCCACCGTTGGCCCTGAGCACGATCTCGTCGATCGGCATATATTTGAGGGTCAGGCGCGGTGACACCTTGAACTTGCCGGAGCCGTCTGTAATATGATTGAACCAGTCTGCACGGACTCCTGCGATTACTGACAAAGTCTCGCCATATTTATATGTATATTCTCCGAAAACGCCTGCATTCGCAAGGTCTGTAAGGACGGGATTCTCTCCTCCCATGACATTTGTCTTACCTTCGAACCATAATGTTCTGCTGAAGACTTCACCATACCTGTCAAAGGTTCCGTTCAGTCCCACAGTAAACCTGTGGGCATCGCTTATGACATTCTGATAAAGAAGATTGGCATAGGCTGAATGCTGGTCAGCGATATATTTGGTCTTGCCGAAATACGAGTCCATGTCCTGATAATTATAGTCGGCGATCAGGGCGATGTTCTGGGAATTATCCTCATTCAGAGGCACTCCTATCTTGAAATAACCGTTCAAGGAGCTGTTGAGGATGTCCGAGCCCCATGGATTCACACCGGTTCCAGGAGCATCCCATGACTTATCGAAGATATACTTGTCATAATCATATGACACCTGCCTGCCGTTCTCCTTGAGCAGCTGGCCGCCATGCCTGCTGTCCTGGATGGCACGTACTCCAAAACGGATCTGCATACCGTTGTCCGCCATGTAAAGCCATCTGTTGGCCAGGTTGAACTGAAGCAGCTTCGGATCATCCATGAAACCGTCACCATCCATATCGTGAGACTTGATGTTTCCCGACACATGTCCAAGAAGAACGGTACTCCATTTATATCCCATCTGCAGCGACGATGCTATATTGAAATCCATCTTTGTGTCGCTCATCACTGCCGCATTTATGAAAAGCGGCTTCTCATCGGTCGGCTTGCGATGTTCCATGTTTATCTGCCCGGTCATGCACTCCACTCCATTTATCACGGAAGATGCTCCCTTGGCTATCTGTATGCTCTCCAGCCACTGGCCTGGAACATAGGAAAGTCCGAACGGTGAAGCAAGTCCGCGCATCACCGGACGGGTCTCGTCCAACATCTGAGTATATACGCCAGAAAGGCCAAGGAGCCTGATCTGACGTGCTCCTGTGACTGCGTCTGAATAACCGACAGTCACGCTCGCCGAGTTCTCGAAACTCTCTGCAAGATTACAGCAAGCCATCTTGCAGAGTCCCGCAGCGGAAATCACCTCCGTGCGGATTTCCTTACCCTTCGACAGGAAGTTACCCTGTTGCTTTCCGACAAAGACAGCCGCCTCGAGGCTATCCTTGCGTTCTCCGTAAATACCTGTAGTATCGGGCTGTGCAGCAGCTGCAGACGCAACTGCGCAAAATAATAATATAGTTGTAATTGCTTTCATAATATCTGTATTTAAATTGTAAAACGTCCTGATGATGTTCTACATATCAAATACGCCAGATATTATAGACGGCCTGTATATCATGAGGGGTCAAGCCCCCTGTGCCTGGTTTATAGAAGGCCCGAAGGCCGTTATTGAATATATGTGAAGAAATATTATCCGAACAGTCAATCTGAAGCATCGCTACCGGACTCTGTAGGAGCAGATCTTCATCAGCACCCTGTGATCCACGCACACCTGTAAGGACTATAGCATGATATTCATCGCTGCAGCATGACTCGGAGGCAACACGGGATGCATCCTCCTTATGACAATGACAGCAGCTGCAACCGGAATGTCCAGAACCAGACGCGGTCCGGTGAGAGGCAGGATGAATATCCTCACATGTAAATCCGCTGGCGACGGTAGCGATGTACACCTCACCGCTGGCGGTACATGTATGCACATCAAAACCTATGATACTCAACGAATACCATACGACAAGCAGCAGTGCGGATAATGATGTGAGCAAATTCTTCATACCAACCTGCAAAGGTACAAAAAAGGATGCAAATGTAAAAATTTCATGATTTTTGCATAATTTTGTATGTTTATATTTCAGATCAGATTTTATATGAAGGACTTCTTAAAGATTGTTTCAGGCACGATTGTCGGACTGCTGCTGTTCAGTTTCTTCTCTACATTCGTATTCTTCGGTATCATAGGCGGCCTCGCATCCATCGGCAATGTAAAGCCGGTCGTGCAGCCTTCATCAGTGATGACAATAGACATGTCAAAGATCATCCTTACCGAGCAGACCAAGGAACTTGACATACTTTCCATGGTGCAAGGCAAAAGCATGGAAGTACAGACATTGGGAATATACAGCGCCGTCAGGGCCATCAATAATGCAGCAGCAGACCCGTCCATCACATACATATACATGAAACCGGATGCTGTCGTCGCCGGCACGGCCCAGATAGAGGAATTAAGAAAGGCTCTTGAAAATTTCCGGGAAAGCGGCAAGGCAGTCGTTTCATACATCGAAAATCCTACCAACGCCGGAGTTTACCTTGCCTGCGTATCGGACAAAGTCTACATGACTCCATACGACGGAGGTATGAACATGTTCACGGGAATATCGTCACAGATGGTTTTCCTGAAAGACCTTCTTGAAAGTCTGGGAGTCAATGTCCAGCTGATCCGCCACGGAAAATACAAATCTGCCGGCGAAATGTTCATCAACTCTACTCCAAGCAAAGAAAACCTGGAACAGAACAAGGAGACAGTAGAGTCCATCTGGAAGACATGGGCTGAAACCATAGCAGACGCACGCGAATTGTCCAAGGAAGATCTTGACGCCATGCTGAATAATCTGGAATTGTGTTTTCCTGAAGATTTTCTTGAAAAAGGACTGGTCGACGGCCTCACCACTCGAGCGGAGATGAGGGACAAACTCGCCCTGCTCTCGAACGTAAGTTCAGCGGACGACATCAAGGCAATATCCATCTATGACTATGCTCGCGCCACCGAACCTCTGGAGCCTATCGGCGCTCAACCAAAGGTCGCAGTCGTTTTCCTTGACGGCGAGATTGTGGACGGTGACCACATAGAGCAGATTGCAGGAGACCGTTTTGCCAAAATTCTTGCTGATATCAGAAAAGACCCAGCCGTCAAGGCCACCGTGCTCAGAATAAACTCTCCGGGCGGAAGTGTACTCGCTGCGGAAAAGATACTTGCAGAAGTCGAACTTCTTCAGGAGAAGATGCCTGTGGTCGCATCATACGGAAACTATGCGGCATCAGGAGGATATTGGATTTCTGCCGGATGCGACAAGATCTACACTAACGCCACCACTCTGACAGGCTCTATCGGTGTATTCAGCATGATTCCGGATTTCCAGAAGACCCTGCAGAAGAAACTGCACGTGAATGTCGTAGGAGTCAGCTCCAACAAGCATGCAGACATGTACGGAATGCTCAGGCCTCTCGATGGTGCTGAAGTCAAATACATGCAGAAAAGCATCGAAAACATCTACGACAGATTCACAGGTCTGGTCGCTCAAGGACGAGGCATGACGGTTCCGCAGGTTGACCTTATCGCTCAGGGACGCGTATGGACAGGCAGCCAGGCAGTCGCTCTGAACCTGGCCGACGAGATCGGAACCCTTGATGATGCCATCGACTGGGCCCTTGCCTGCATCGAAGACAGCAGCGTGATGTCAGATATTGAAATCGTCGCATACCCCAAGCCGACAACAGGTCTTGAAGCCCTTCTCGAGCAGATGCAGGGAAGACAGCAGAATATCCTCAGCGACACACCTTTCGCTGCCGTTGGTCAGGCTTTCGGCAACTGGAAGGCAACAGAAGGTGGCAAGACCTACGCCCGCATGCCATACGAGATCGTAATACAATAATCCTTCACGACTCTGCATACAATAATCCTTCACGACTCTGCCGGCTCTGCTGACCATGCTGGCTTTGCAGGCTCTGCTGGAAGGGTTTGATGACTCTGCTGGCTTTGCTGGCTCTGCTGGAAGGGTTTGATGACTCAACTGTGAAGTGCCGGTGACGATGTGCCAGTGACGATGTGCCAGTGACGATGTGCTGGTGACGATGTGCTGGTACAGTTTTACGGACCGGGCGGCAAGGTTTCCTTCGGCCAGGAAGCACTCCGACACGACCCGTGAAACATAACTAGTTATTAAACAACTTATTACGTACTTTGCGGTGGGCTTTCTAACGCACCGCCAAACACACAAACGTCTGTACACCAGTCACTTACGTACCACGATCACAGAAAGTCAATTCTATGATCGGGATTTGACAGCACCCCCGTTATAGCACCCTGAAGGGCATCACCTGAACCTTGCCGCCGACACACCTACACGAAAACAGGCTAAATCGCGTAGGTGGTTATATCAAAAGACATTGCTGACCTATGGCACCGTCGCCGGAATATACGACCTCCGGCGACTATAGATCAAGCGCTGCGGGCGGCTCGGCCAAAGGGCCGTCCTCGCGCTTGACTGTTGCCTATCCTTCACCCGAAATGTCCACCCTCAAGTTTGGGCGCTCAATCTATCATCCCAAATGTCCAGGTTACCTTATTTGACAATAACGTCGTGAATGAAATTACCGTAGCGTGAGATTACAGAACTGTGATCCGAAGGACGGCGCGGGTGGAAGAGGTAACCTTGTAGCGGTCATCGATGCGGTGGCCCAGGAGGGCGACGATGTGCTGCTGCTCGGCGAGACCTGGGGTATGGGTATCAACGAAAATTACCGCCCTATCCTTCTGGATGGCGTTGAATTTCAGGTCGGCAAAGAGGTCGCTGACCTTTTTCTTTCCTCGCATGCCAAGCGGAACGAACCAATCGCCTTGTCGCCATCTGCGGCAGACAAACGGAATCTGCAATGTGTCGGCATCAAAAACGAGGGTGCCTGCAGGTTGTCTGAGGGGCATATCTGGTGTCCGGTCCAGAAGTTCGACGGAAAATCGTGCGCCGTTAAAGTTGTATATGCCACAGCCACGGACCACCATGACGTCATCAGACTCACACACCCTCTCACACAATGCCGTTTCTCCTTGGTTCGCAACGCTGGAGAGTGGAGTTCTGCTCCTCTCGCTCATGGCCAAACGACCATCAAGAGGCACTTTATTATTCTTGCTGAAAGCGGAACGGCTTTCTGAAGGGACCACCATCAGGGAGTCACGGGCAGTAAGCAAGGTATGAGTCGGAGAATCGAAACGCTTGCCGGAAACTGTACGGTCAGAATCCAGAAGGTCTTCTACTGATGCGACGGTCTGGGAGTTGAAACCGTATGGCTCGAGTATATAATATAAAAGGTATCGCCAATGTGGTGTTGCAAGGAGTTTCGCCGTAGAGATTACCACGTCGGGACTGGCCACAAGGACATTCGGCAGTTGGGAGCGGCACCAATCCTCGACGATGGATCCTGCTTCGGCAAAATAACCGATTTCACGGTTCAGGGTGCGGATAAAGGAAGGGTTGATCTTCTCGAAGACAGGGAACACTTCATTGCGGATGCGGTTGCGCTTGTAGTCCGACTCGAAATTGCTGCTGTCATGACGATATGGAACCTTGTGGGCAAACACATAGCCTTCAATCTGCTTACGTGTAAATTCCAGAAGTGGACGGAAGATATGAGGTTGCCACATGGGACATTCGGTCCTTGTCGCAATGTTGCGCTCGAAACCGTTTTTCGCAATGTCGTACCAGGAACTGCTTGTCGCAATGTCGTGCCCGGTGACGGTCTGAGCCGTGGCGATAGGTGAAGATGCGTGCATCCCGTGCAGACCGTTCAAACCTGTTCCACGAAGCAGATTGAGCATCAGGGTCTCCGCATTATCGTTGGCATTATGGGCCACAGCGAGCACATCAAAACCATGCTCATGACAAAGATCTTCAAACCAGGCATATCGTAATTCACGGGCAGCCATCTCGATGCTGATACCATGTTCGCGCGCATATGCAGTCGTATCAAATCGCTTGACAAACAGACGCACGCCAAGTTCTGCTGCACGTGCCTCGACCAATGCCTGGTCACCGTCGCTTTCGTCGCCTCTTAATGAAAAGTTGCAATGCGCAATGGCAAAGTCGGACGCAGGAAGAGTCTTGCTGAACAGGTCCAGCAGGCACATGGAGTCCATACCGCCGCTGACAGCAAGGAGAAAAGAGGCTGACCGTTGATTTTCGATCAGCCTCCTCATTTCTTCAACCTTCTGTGCAAACTGCCTGAGCATTATTTCTTGTTTGCGATTGTATAAGTAAATCCGAATGCGATGGACTCCTTGAACTGAACAAGTCCCTTCTTGCCTTCAGGATATTTATCCGTCTTGATGAGAATCTGATCGTCGTAAATCAGATTGGTCGTAAGGGTAAGAGAGAAATATTTTGCAAGTTTCCAGTCTATACGGTTGTCCCAGTTGATACGAGGACAGTGCTTGATGTCAAGGTAGTTTACAAAGAATACTACCTGTGTACTATAAGCAAAGTTGTCATTGATATTGAGCTTCGCATCTGCCTTGAGCTGGGCACCGAATTCGAAGTTAGCTGACCTGTAAAGATTGCCGAGCGCGATAGTTGCATTTTCCTTCTCCTTGGCAGTTGTCGCTGCTGCCAGAGCCGCTTCCGCAGCCGTAAGCATTTCTGCAGTAGTCGATTTCTTCGCTTTCATCGAATAACTCTTACGCAAAGCCGAATCCTTCACTATCACAAAACCTCCGGTCAGAGGTGCGAAGTTAATAGAGAGCCACTTCGTAGGAACATAATCAAGACCGAGCGCGAGATTGGTATATGCCGGAGCAAGGAAATTCGACTTCATATCACGCGCATCACGCCATAGTTGACGCAGTTCAGAGCCCTTGGTTCCCTCCGGTATGCTTGCCGGGGTCTTGTAATCATATCCTGTCGAAAACTGAGACTTGAAGTCATAGTTCGCCGAGAAATAGAGATGCTTTGTTGAAGGGGCTTTATAACCCCACTTGCTTTCAAGGTAGATACGGTCAGTACTCTTCTGAAGTAGTGGCTTTGATGACGCGTATAGGAATCCGTAATCCAACTGAAGGCGGTTGTTCCAAAACATCTCACCCTTCTTCCAGTTTGCATTTCCGTCTATGAAGGCTGCGAGCGAAACTGTATTATCACCACCGGCTGCCCAGTTGGAAAGACCGGTCTGGCCTATGTTGATCTGAGTCTTCAGTGAAGTTGACCAATAGTTGGGCTTTTCAACCTTCGCAGCCGCCTGAGGCGCTGCCGAGAGTGCCTGTGCAGCATCTGCCGCAGCTTGCTGTATGTCCTGAGCGTAAGCGCCCAATGAAATAATGGCAGCAGAAATGATAGTGAATACTTTTTTCATAATCTATATTTTTTTAGATTGCCACGCTTCGCTCGCAATGACGTAAAGAAATCTTAATATGAAATTGCAAAAAGTACACGACGGCTTGAAGGCTTGCCGGTATAGATACACTTGCCGTCTTCCTCGCATACCGCGCTGTCTACAGGGATACAACGGATGGTAGCCTTTGTCTCTTCCTTGATCTTTTCCTCTGTCTCAGGAGTGCCGTCCCAGTGGCAGAGAAGGAATCCACCCTTGGTGATCTCTTCCTTGAACTCCTCCCATGTATCGACCTTGCGGATGCTCTCGTCACGGAACTTGAGCGCCTTTGCATAGATATTTGCCTGGATATCGTCAAGAAGGGCAGCGATAACGTCAGCAATTCCCTCCTGCGAGTGTGAAGACTTCTCACAAGTATCACGGCGTGCGAGCTCCACTGTGCCGTTCTCAAGATCGCGTCCTCCCATAGCAAGACGTACTGGCACACCCTTGAGTTCCCACTCGGCGAACTTGAATCCAGGGCGGAGTGTGTCACGGCTGTCGATCTTCACGCTGATACCCTTGGCTTCGAGCTCCTTCTTGAACGCAGTCATCTTGTCAAGGATAGCATTGTTGACCACCTCATCCTTACCTGTGATAGGAACCATGACAACCTGGATAGGTGCAAGCTTCGGAGGGAGAACAAGACCATTGTCATCACCGTGAGCCATGATGAGCGCACCCATAAGACGGGTAGAAACTCCCCATGAAGTAGCCCACACATACTCCTGCTTGCCTTCCTTGTTGGTAAACATCACATCAAAAGCCTTTGCGAAATTTTGTCCAAGGAAGTGCGATGTACCTGCCTGAAGTGCCTTTCCATCCTGCATGAGAGCCTCGATGGTCATTGTATCAAGGGCTCCTGCAAAACGCTCGTTAGGGCTCTTGTGGCCTACAACAACAGGAACACCCATGTAGTTTCGTGCAAAGTCAGCATACACATTCACCATCTTCATTGTCTCTTCCTCTGCCTCCTGACGGGTAGCATGTGCTGTATGTCCCTCCTGCCAGAGGAACTCCGCCGTACGGAGGAAAAGACGGGTACGCATCTCCCAACGGACAACATTAGCCCACTGGTTGCAGAGGATCGGAAGGTCTCTCCATGATGTAACCCAGTTCTTGTATGTATTCCAGATGATAGTCTCAGATGTAGGACGTACGATGAGTTCTTCCTCCAGCCTTGCCGACGGGTCAACTACGACGCCGTTTCCGTCAGGATCGGCCATGAGTCTGTGATGGGTCACGACTGCACATTCCTTTGCAAAACCTTCCACGTGCTCCGCCTCGCGGCTGAGGAAAGATTTCGGAATGAAAAGAGGGAAATATGCATTAACATGTCCTGTCTCCTTGAACATCTTGTCAAGCACCTCGTGCATCTTCTCCCAGATAGCATAACCATAAGGCTTGATCACCATGCAGCCTCTTACCGCAGAACGCTCTGCCAAGTCCGCCTTCACAACCAGGTTATCGTACCACTGGGAATAATTATCCGACCTTTTGGTCACTTCTTTTGCCATGATATTTATGTTTTTAAACGATTATTCGTACTTTTGTAAACCTTCCGGACATTTGCTCGTCAAAGTAACGGAAAGGCGTATCTCGCAGGGCCTGCATATTGCAAAACCCAACAACTTGCGAAGATACGAAATAATTATAAATAAATAAGGAGAATGAACATGAAAAAGACTTGCATACTACTTTTAGGGGCCATCTTCGCGATCACCTCATGCGGTATGATAGCCCAATCCACATCCTCCGATGACGACTCACGTTTTCAGGACGGCATATACGCCAGCTCACCAACATTCCGCAGCAAGGCGGACAAAGCTGCGGCAAAGTCAGAAACTGATGAACTCATAGCCAGAACAAAAGAGTCCCCCATCTACCTTTTCGGAGACAGGAAGGACACCATAATGATACCGGAAAACTTCTCGGCAAAGATTCAATATGACCAGAAGGTCGGTGGTACGGTCGTGACTGTCGGAGAAAACCCATACGACTGGAGATGGGACCTTGAAAACAACTACGGATATTATTACGGGCCATACAGCATCGGCAGTTCATGGTATTGGAGCAGACATTACAGTCCGTACTGGAGTTCATATTACAGTCCGTACTGGAGTTCATGGAGTTACAGTCCGTGGAGATATCACGGATTTTATGACCCATGGTACTACGACCCGTGGGGATATGCCGGATACTGGGGATGGCATGACCCATGGCACTATGGAGGTTATTGGGGCGGAATGTGGGGAGGCTATTGGGGCTGGCATGACCCATGGCACCATTACCATCACCACTGCGGCTGGTACGACCCATATTATCACCATCACCACCATCACGGAGGGCCTTCACACATCGACGGAGGCAGCGGTAACCGTAAAGACATATACCACGGCCTTCGTGCACGGACCGAATCCAACGGGGCGTTCGCATCGGGCCACAGCACATCATCCAAGCCGTCAAGTTCGGTCAGAGCAACCAGCGGCACCATACGTGGCGGAATGAGCGTCGGCAACAGGACTAGCAGGTCAACTGTCAGCAGAAGCACAACCTCAAGAAGCAGCGTCACGGCAGGCAGTACAACATCCCGCAGCACCGGCGGCAGAAGCACTAGTCCGACATACAGAAGACCAGCTTCCGGCAGCAGTTCCTCATCAGGTTACAGTCGTGGAAGTTCATCATCTTCAACCAGAAGCAGCAGTTCGTCGTCTTATGACAGAAGTTCATCATACGACAGAGGATCTTCATACGACAGAGGATCATCATACAACAGAAGCTCAGGTTCCGACTACAACAGAAGTTCATCTTCCGGCAGCAGTTACAGCAGAGGCAGTTCGTACTCTTCCGGAGGCTCATCGTACAGCCGCGGAAGTTCACACTCATCCGGCGGAGGATACAGAAGATAATCGCACAACATAAATGACGAGGTCGCACATCGACCCCCCTCAGTCCAAACAACAAGAACATTTTGATAGTATGAAGAAGACAGTTTTTACCATACTTCTTTCAATAGCGTCAAGCATCGGGGCTTCAGCACAGACAGCATATGACGCGTGGCTATTCAGTGAGAATAATTACGAGGGGACAGCACGATCTGTTGCGATGGGCAATGCCTTTACCGCACTTGGAGGAGATCTTGGCGCTGTCTCGATCAACCCTGCAGGAAGCGCAGTAGCGGGATATTCGCAGATAAGCCTCACCCCGTCGCTGACATTCTCGACAAACACAGCATCAGGCACATTGGACAACAGAAAGACAGACCTGTATTTCCAGAGAGAAATGAAGAGCAGGACCACCCGTGCAGGCATTCCTAATGTAGGATTCACATTCAACTTCGACACAGGACGTTCCTATGGCCTTAAAAACATTACAGTCGGATTCGTCCTCAACCAGACAAACAGCTGGTGCGAGAATGTCTATGCAAACGGCACCAACAACCAGACAAGTTTCCTGGCTGCGCTGGCTTCGGACGCAACAAATGAAATCGAGGACCTGAACTACTTCGAGCCCAACGCTGATCCTCCATACAGCAAAGCGGACTATATGGCCAAAGACGCATTCAAGTACATGAACTGGCAGAATACGGTGGGCTACAGAAGCGGAATGTTCTCGGCATTCGATGCAGACGGGCAGAAGTTTGCAGGAGCGACGGAAACCGTACTTGACAACGGCGATCTGATGCAGGCCGGGAAAGTTGAACAGACCTATGGAAGACAGGTGGATGGAAACAAGTTTGATTACCTGTTGAATATCGGAGCAAACATCTCCGACTTTGTGTATATAGGATTCAATCTGGGAATCAACTCATTGACATACGATTACACCCATTACTTCAAGGAAGCGGCAGTTGACCCGGATATGTTTGAGAACATATTCACAGACAGTGAAGGAGCACAATCCA
This sequence comes from Candidatus Cryptobacteroides sp., assembly GCA_045127685.1. Taxonomy (GTDB): domain Bacteria; phylum Bacteroidota; class Bacteroidia; order Bacteroidales; family UBA932; genus Cryptobacteroides. Next base: position 13,380 of record JBGVQP010000027.1, on the reverse strand, counting down.
CCACATACTTCAAGAACGCGGTCTACCGACACAGTTACAGCGCGGACGGCACAGGAGTATTCGGAAAACTCGGAATCATCCTGACCCCGGGATTCGGACTACGATTCGGTGCGACGGTACAGACTCCGACTGCCACCACCATCAGGGAGCAATGGCAGGATATGGCCGAGACCGCATTCACAAACTCAAAATTCAGCGGCAAGGCAGAAAGCGAACTGGGATACAATGAATACCGTTTCAATTCTCCATGGAGATTCGGAGTCGGTGCGGCATACACGCTCGGAAAGCTTGCAGTCATAAGCGCAGACTATGAGGTTGCAGACTTCTCCGGCATGAAATACAAGACCGACAGACACGACATGTCAGATGCAGACATTGAACATTTCAACTCCGTAAACGAGGACATCAAGGCTTCATACGGTGCAGCACACCATTTCAGGTTCGGAGCCGAATTCAAACCATTGAATGTCTTGGCCGTAAGAGCAGGATACAACCTGACAACATCTGCACAGAAGAAATATTTCGACTATGAAAAAGAAGAGTACAAGAGTCTGGATCCGACATTTACACAGAATGTCTCATTCGGAGTGGGATACGCCTCAAAGAAATCGTTCTTCGCAGACCTCGGATGCAGATACACATTCAATACAGACGAGTTCATACTTCCATATTCGGATTATCTGGCAGATTATGGCACATGGTCGCCAGAAATCCTCAACAGACATTCAAACTGGAAGTTACTGCTGACGATCGGCTGGAGGTTTTAGATTGACTTCAAGAAAAGGATACTGTCCGGGCCTTCGTTGAAGAGAAGGTCCATGATGGAAAGATCTGAATGGAAGCCGTATTTCGGGGAAAAGACCTGGAAATACGGCTTTTCAAGTGCCAGGTCAGTAAGAATCGTATTCGGGCGCTTCGGATGGATCACTTCACGAAGGTCATCACACTCCACACCGCCGGCAATGCCTTCTGGCGAGTAGTCCTCTGTCATACGAAGGTCAACCCAGAGCCCCGTCTTCTCAATAAAGAACCTGAGCAATGCCGTATTAAGGTCGATGAGCTTCTCCGGACGGGAGTCCATGATAGCGAAAAGTTCATCCTGATAGTATTCGAAGTATGCAGATGTGCGGTAAGCGGACACAATAGCCCTCTGATGCTGGAGCAGCCATGGAGTAGAATAGTCCACCTTGATTTCAGAAATGGGGAGCTTATGCGTCCCACCCTGGTGAACGACAGGAAATGTAAGGGCCTGCACCCCGTCGGCGGCATAGAAACGGCATCGGTTACGATACGACTGCTTCTGATAATTTTCGCACGCCTCTATATATACGACAGACGGAGACAGTTCCGAAGAACCGTCACCGCCTTGTCTGTCTATAAGCCCCGACATTTCCTGCGCCATTGCGGCAAAATAGGAAACCGGAGGAAAATATGCCGTTGTCAGCAGTTTAGCCACTACTCTCCTTTTACAGACGACTCTGCGCCTCTGATGATACCGCGCTTAGACGACTTGATGAATGAGAGAATCGTATCGCGCTCCTCCGACTCAGGGAAGCCCGACTCGATCTGTGCAACTGCATCTGAAACATTCAGTCCCCTGTTGTAGATCACATCATACATATCCTTGATAGCATATATCTGGTCTGAAGTGAATCCTCTTCTGCGGAGTCCTACTATGTTTACACCTGCATATGAGAGAGGTTCGCGACCGCAAAGTACATATGGAGGTACATCCTTGTTGATCTTTGATCCGCCTCCGACAAACGCATGCTTTCCGATGCGTGAGAACTGATGAGCCACGGTGCTGCCGCCGATTGTAGCCCAGTCGTCAACATCCGTCTCGCCGGCGATACCTACATAACTTACGAGAATACAGTTGTTTCCTACTGTACAGTCATGTGCAACATGTGCGTACGACATGATAAGACAGTTGTTTCCGATCTTTGTCACGCTTCTGCCGCTTGCCTTTGTACCACGGTTGATTGTAGCGCACTCGCGGATATTCACATTGTCACCGATTTCTACCCATGTAACCTCGCCGTCAAACTTGAGGTCCTGTGGAACGGCACCGATCACCGCTCCCGGGAAAACGCAGCAGTTCTTTCCCATCTTTACATAGTTGAAAATCGTTGCATGAGGAAGAATCTTGCTTCCGTCACCGATTTCAACATGTTCCTCAATGTATGCGAATGGTCCTACCTCAACATTCTCGCCGAGTTTTGCATTCGGATGGACTACTGCCAATGGATGAATGTTTGCCATGATATTCTGTTTACTGATTTTCTAAAAATTTATCTACTTGCCTAGCACAGACTCGCGGATTCTGCGGGCAGCCGTCGTATTGATGCCGTGACCAGCCTTCTCTGCGGTAACCTTTGCCTTGAGGAAGCCGCCTGCAAGCCTGAGGTCGCCGATAAGGTCAAGAAGCTTGTGTCTTGAACACTCGTTAGGGAAACGAAGCACGAGATTGCTCAGATAGCCGTCCTCGCGGACTTCAAGAGCTGGGACATTGAACAGCTGCGAAATCTGCTGCACCTGCTCATCAGTCACCGGATGCTCCACAATAACTATCGCATTATCTACATCGCCTCCCTTGACAAGGTTATTCGCGAACAGGAACTGAAGTTCGTGGAAGAACACGAATGTCCTGCACACTCCTATCTCCTCTGCATACTCGACAGATGAATCCCACTGTGCATACTGAACGCCGAGAACCCTCGAATTGAAGTCAGTCTTGATATTGTATGAGAACTCTTCCGCCGGCTCGATCCTCACGATAGATCCCTTTTCGTTGGTAACCTCGATGGTCTCCTTGATTTCTATATACCTGCGCGGCTGATCCTGTACCTGTACACCATCTTTCCACATTGCATCGATGTAAGGCTTCGCGCTGCCGTCAAGAATCGGAACCTCGACATTGTCGATGTCTATGAAGGCATTATCGATACCGAGACCGGTAAGGGCTGACATTATATGCTCGATGGTAGACACAGATGCATCACCTTTCGAAATGGTCGTGCTTCTTGCAGTATTGGAAACGTTTTCCGCCACTGCCTCGACAAGAGCATTTTCTCCAAGGTCAGTCCTTCTGAACACAACACCTGTATTTACAGGAGCCGGACCGACGGTCATCTTCGCCGTACGTCCGGTGTGCAGTCCTTTGCCTTCGAATGAATAGCTTTTATTTAAGGTTTGCTGGAATTGCATTTTCTTTATTTTTTACCTGGATTTGGTCAATCGCGCAAAGATAGGCATTTTTTCTCAATTAGCGCTTTCCTTGCTTTTTAAACACAGCATAACTGCGCATGAACTCCATATATGGAAGAGCCGGACTGCCGAAATATTGCTTTCCAGGCTCCTTGATAGAACTCATGATACCGGTCTGAGCACCTACGCTAGTATTGTCAGCTATCGTAATATGACCTGCCACTCCGACCTGACCGCCGAAGATACAATGTTCCCCGATCTTTGTAGAGCCCGCCACACCTGTCATCGCTGCCATCACGGTATTCTTTCCGACCTCTACATTATGGGCGATCTGGCAATGATTGTCAATCTTACATCCCTGCCTGATAATGGTAGATCCCATCTGTGACCTGTCCACACCGGCACATGAGCCAATCTCCACATCGTCCTCGATTATGACATTACCCACATGCTCTATCTTCTTCCATGTACCGTCTTCAAGCGGAGCATATCCGAATCCGTCCGTACCGATCACAGCATTCGCATGAATGGTAACATTGTTGCCGATGACCATGCCCGGGTATATGCATGCACCCGGATAGATGGTGCAGTATTTTCCAATCTTGACGCCGTCGCCGATATACACATTCTCATATATCTTCGTATAATCTCCGATTTCAGCCTTCTTGCCGATATATGCGAAATCGCCGACATACACCTTCCTGCCGATCTTTGCACTCCAACGGACCCTGCTGCGAAGACCGCGATATCTCCTGTATGCACGTTTCTTTGCCTGAACATACTCCAGAAGGGATGCTACTGCCGTATACGAATTCTCGACACGGACCATAGTCGCGCTGACCGGTGCCTTCGGCTCGAATGAATTGTTTACAATGATGATGGAAGCCTTGCATTCGTACACATAATGCTCGTATTTCGGATTTGCGAAGAAGCAGATTGCTCCAGGCTTGCCCTGCTCGATGCGGGCGAAGGTTGATACGGTTGCTTCAGGGTTGCCGTCGACCGTTCCGCCAAGGATTTCGGCCAACTCTTTTGCCTTGAATTCCATTATTTTACAGGTTAGGTTTGTTAATTATAATTTTATTCGTACATTTGCACCGTGAGAATGATTTCAGGGGGCAGAGAGCCCCCTGAAATCGTTTCACGGATATATACCTTATCAAAAAAGTCAAATGAACGTATCAGAAATCAAAGATGCAATCAGCAACGAAATTGTTGCACGTGGCTGTTACCTCGTTGACGTTACAGTCAGCAAAGATAATGAAATTGAGGTAATAATTGAATCGGAAGAAGGAAGAATCGAACTTGACGACTGTGTAGCCATAAGCCGTTACTTCGAAACATGCTTCGACAGGGAGAAGGAAGACTATGAACTCACTGTGACTTCAGCTGGTCTTGACCTGCCTTTCAAGGTTTTGAAACAGTACATCAAGGCCATCGGGACCAAGGTGGAAGTCCAGCTCAAGGGAGGAAAGAAGCTTATAGCTACCCTCACCGCGGCAGATGAAGAAAGCATAACACTTTCATACACCGCGAAGGAAGCAGTAGAGGGAAAGAAGAAGGAGCTGGTGGAGCACAACGACCGCTTCACGATGGACCAGGTAAACTCCGTGAGACCGTACATCGAATTTTAGATTGCCACGCCGTTCCGGCTCGCAATGACGTGTGATGTTACGCTCGCAATGACGTGATTAAACAATATAAAATATATAATAAAAATGGAAAAGATCGAACTTAAAGACGCTTTTGCAGAGTTCAAGAACCAGAAGAACATCGACCGCCCTACCATGATGGGTGTACTCGAGGATGTGTTCAGAACTCAGATCACAAAGACTTACGGATCAGCAGACAACTTTGACATCATCATCAACATCGACAAGGGAGACTGCGAGATCTATTGGAACAGGGATGTAGTTGAGGAAGTAGAGGATCCTAACACAGAGATCGCTATCAACGACCCTGAACTCGACGACGACTATGAAGTCGGTGAAACATTCGCGAAGAAGATCGAACTCAAGGACTTCGGACGCCGCGGTATCCTCAACATCCGCCAGAACCTCCAGGGCCGCATCATGGACATCGAGAAGGCTAACCTTTACAACAAGTACATCAGCAAGGTAGGTGAACTCTTCACCGGAGAGGTTTACCAGACATGGGCAAAGGAAGTGCTTATCCTTGATGAGGATGACAACGAGCTCAGGCTCCCTAAATCAGAGCAGATCCCTGGCGAGCACTTCAAGAAGGGCGACACTGTAAGGGCCATCATCAAGAGCGTGGAGATGAAGAACAACACAACTCCATACATCGTCCTTTCACGTACAACTCCTGATTTCCTTGAGAAGCTCTTTGAGCAGGAAGTTCCTGAGATCTACGACGGACTCATCACCATCAAGAAGGTTGTCCGCGTACCTGGCGAACGTGCGAAGGTGGCTGTAGAGTCTTACGACGAGCGTATCGATCCTATCGGAGCATGTATCGGTGTCAAGGGTTCACGCATCATCGGAATCGTACGCGAACTTCGCAACGAGAACATCGACGTCCTCCAGTGGACAAGCAACACACAGCTCCTTATCCAGAGAGCACTCAGCCCTGCAAAGATTTCATCTATCGTACTGGGAGGCGAAGAAGACAAGATCAAGGTTTACATGCTTCCTGAGGAAGTCAAGAAGGGTATCGGTAAGGGTGGATGCAACATCCGTCTTGCAGGCATGCTCGTAGGAAAGGAAATCGAGGTTTGGAGAGACATCCAGGCAAGCGAGGCAGAAGATGACGAAGAGGACGTACTCCTCAGCGCATTCGATGACGACATCGAGCCATGGATCATCGAGAAGCTCCAGAGCATCGGCTGCGACACAGCAAAGAGTGTTCTTGCACTTTCTGCGGCCGACATCGCCAAGAGAGCCGACCTTGAGGATGAGACAGTAGAGGAAGTTCTCGAAATCCTCCGCGCTGAGTTTGAAGACTAATTGAAATTTACGTTTATGGCAGAAATAAGATTAAGTAAACTTACTAAACAATTCGGCATCGGACTCCAGACACTCGTTGATTTCCTCAATGAGAAGGGAGCCGGAGTGGAGACCAATCCGAATGCAAAGATTTCGGACGAGTTTCTTCCGGCGCTCGAAGCGAAGTTCGGCGAAGACCTGAAACTCAAGAAAGACTCGGAAAAAGTTGCAATCAAGCTCAAGGAGATCATAGAGCTCGGATCAAAGAAGAAATCCGCACACGAGGAGGAAGAAATCCCTGAGAAGGAGGTTGTCATCAAGACTAACACCCTCAACAGCGAGCCGGCTGCTCCTGCACCAAAGGTTGAAACACCTGCTCCTGCACCAGTTCCTGCCCAGCCAGAACCGGCAAAGGAGAAAACACAGGAAGCTGAAGCAGCAAAGACAGAAGTGACAGGTCCGAAGGTTATTGCGAAAATCGACCTTTCGCAGTTCGACAAGAAGCCTGCAAAGAAGGAAGAACCAAAGCCGGTGGAAGAGGCTGTTGCAGAAGTTCCCGTTGCAGCTCCTGTTGCGGAAACTCCTGTCGCTGAAGCACCCGTAGTTGAGCCGGAGCCAAAATCGGCTCCTGCACCGGCAGAAGTAACCAAGCCGGAACCACGCGAGATAAAGGTTGAGGTCGAGAGACTCGCAGGGCCTAAGGTTGTGGACAAGATTGACCTTTCACAGTTCGACACAAAGAAGAAAAAGAAGAAGAGAGAGCGTATCGACAAGAGCGCAAGCCAGAAGGTTGACGTTACCAAGGTAGAGGCGACCAACGGCGGAAAGAAAGATAAGAACAAGGGCTCAAACAATGCTCAGCAGCAGAACCAGGGCAAGAAGAACGACAAGAAGAACCGTCGCGACAGAGGCGGTGACAAGTTCAAGCCTGCAATGACCGAACAGGAGCAGGAAGAGATGCAGAGGGAAATCCAGAAGCAGATCAAGGAGACTTACGCCCGCATGAACGAAGGAAAGAAGAACAACTTCGGAGCAAAGCACAGAAAGGACAAGAGAGAGGCAGCCTCACAGAGGATGCAGGAGGAGATGGAGATGCAGCAGCTCGAGCAGAAGGTGCTCAAGGTTACCGAGTTCGTGACAGTAAACGACCTTGCTACGCTGATGAACAACACTCCTGTGACCAAGGTCATCGGAGCATGTATGAGCCTCGGTATGATGGTATCCATCAACCAGCGTCTCGACGCAGAGACCCTCGTGCTTGTTGCCGAGGAGTTCGGATATGAGGTCGAGTTCGTCACTGCAAACCTTACTGACGCAATCGCACAGGGAGAGACGGAGGATACCGAAGAGGATCTCCTCCCACGTCCACCGGTGATCACTGTCATGGGACACGTTGACCACGGTAAGACTTCCCTCCTCGACCACATCCGTAATGCAAACGTTATCGCAGGTGAGGCCGGCGGTATCACCCAGCACATCGGCGCATACCACGTGGAACTCCCTGACGGACAGGCCATCACCTTCCTCGACACCCCTGGTCACGAAGCCTTCACAGCGATGCGTGCCCGTGGTGCCAAGATGACTGACGTTGCCATCATCATTGTGGCTGCCGATGACTGCATAATGCCTCAGACAGTCGAGGCAATCAACCACGCACAGGCAGCGGGCGTACCTATGGTATTTGCAATCAACAAGATAGACAAGGCTGGCGCAAACCCTGAGAAGATCCGCGAGCAGCTCTCCAACATGAATATCCTCGTGGAGGACTGGGGCGGAAAATTCCAGTGCCAGGAAATCTCTGCAAAGAAGGGTATCAATGTTGACCAGCTTCTTGAGAAGGTACTCCTCGAGTCAGAAATGCTCGAACTCAAGGCCAACCCTAACAAGAAGGCTTCCGGTGCCATCATCGAGTCATCGCTCGACAAGGGCCGTGGATACCTCGCAACCATCCTCGTTCAGAACGGAACACTTCGTGTAGGAGACGTAATGCTCTCAGGATGTTATACAGGTAAGGTAAAGGCTATGTTCAACGAGCGCGGTCAGAAGGTTTCTGAAGCAGGTCCATCAACACCGGTATCAGTACTCGGTCTTAACGGCGCACCTACAGCGGGTGAGACATTCGTTGTAATGGCTGACGAGAAAGAGGCCAAGGACATCGCGAACAAACGTGAGCAGCTCATCCGTATCCAGGGCATCAAGACCCAGAAGCATATGACTCTCGAGGAGATCGGACGCCGTATCGCCATCGGAAACTTCAAGGAGCTCAACGTCATCGTCAAGGGAGACGTGGACGGATCGGTGGAGGCCCTTTCAGACTCTATCATCAAGCTCTCTACTGAGGAAGTACGCGTAAACGTAATCCACAAGGCAGTGGGTGCTATCTCGGAGTCAGATATCCTTCTGGCAGCAGCATCAGACGCGATCATCATCGGCTTCCAGGTTCGTCCTATGCCGTCTGCGCGTAAACTCGCAGAGAAGGAAGAGATCGAAATCCGTCTCTACTCTGTCATCTACGACTGTATCAACGAACTCAAGAGCGGTATCGAGGGTATGCTCGAGCCTGAGCAGAAGGAAGTTGTCACTGCAACTGCCGAGGTTCAGGAGACATTCAAGATCTCGAAGGTGGGAACCATCGCCGGATGTATCGTCCGCGAAGGAAAGCTCACAAGAACTGCGAAAGTCCGCGTGATCCGCGACGGTATCGTAGTCTACACCGGCGAGCTCGGATCTCTCAAGAGATTCAAGGACGACGTCAAGGAAGTACACATGGGTATGGACTGCGGTCTCAACATCCAAGGCTACAACGACGTCAAGGTCGGCGACGTGATCGAGGCATACACCATCGAGGAAATCAAGAGAACACTCTAACAGAGTTGACCATATTGACAAGGGCTTGGCTGATCAGAACAGTCAAGCCCTTTTTCTTTTGTCCAGCTGTGGCACAGTAGTTGATTTGCGCCGGTCAAGCCCAGATCCCATTGGGCGAAACGACTTGTCATACAACACAATGAAAAGATTCTTTACTCCGGCAGAAACCCCATCTGCAAGCCCCACAGTCGTCCTTCTACTCGCCATGGTCATCCTGACGACATCATGCATCTTCGAGGCTCCCAACGACAGATTCTACCGAACCCTCTGGGTCTGCGAAGAAGCCCCGTTAGAATCCCTCACTGTTGAATTCCTCTGCGGAGGCAGCGTCTGCACCATCGCCCCACACGCAATCGGTTCCTACGGCACCTATGATCCCCAAGGCAACACCGCCTACTTCATAGACCTGCGCCTGAGCAACTATCACGACAGCACACCCCGGACAATCATCCTCGAAGAAGCCCACCGAAGCAACGACCAGCTCCTGCTCAGCTGGCACTACTCCGACTCCCCCGTCTCATACACTACACGCCTGGTCCGAAAAGGATCGTATGATTAACACCTGCCGAACAATCTTTTACGAAACATCTTGCATTTTTCAACAAAACCCGCTATATTTGCACCCACTTTTGGAATCAGCCCCGCTGACACCCGAAAGCAATACGGATCGGTTCGGTAGCTCAGCTGGATAGAGCAACAGCCTTCTAAGCTGTGGGTCTTGGGTTCGAATCCCAACCGAATCACGACGCAAAAGCAAAGCGCAGTCCACAAGACTGCGCTTTTTTCGTGCTGTGACACGACGTCGAAAGCTCGCTTTCGTAAGGAGTGGCATAGTGCGAAAAAAGCCGTCCTGCGCACGCAGGACAAGCTTTTGCTTTGCTTTCGATGATGGCCCGCGGAGGAAGGGAAAACGGAGCGCAGCGACGTAATCCCAACCGAGTTCATATCTAACCACCCTATACTTCTTTGTCATATTCCTCCACTTTACTGTAATCGACATCAACAAACCAGTCGTAGAGTTTCTGAACCGCTTTCTTTCTTACTGCAGGGGTGATATTAGCCTTCACCGTATGCAGACTTACATATTCGTTATTTTACCTGTCGTAGCATCTCGGAAGCTGCTCTCTTTGAATATTGATTCCATAGCATCAATCTGTTTTTTGCAGGATTTGGTTATGCTCAATGTCGTTTTAGCTGTGTTGACGAGAGCACCTGTTGTTATACTTGCGCAACCATTCAAAAAACAATTCTCAACTGTTTGATATATAACCGATTCGATATCTGCTCCGTTAAATCCTGAAGTGACCGATGAAAGTTTTTCAAAATCAAATATGGCATTATCCTCTATGCATTCCTTTCCTATAAGTTTGTTAATATGAACTTCGAATATCTTTTTACGTTCTTCCTTTGTTGGAAGATTTACACAGAAAATCTCATCAAATCGTCCTTTTCTCTTTAATTCAGGAGGGAGGGATTCTGCATTATTAGCAGTGGCAATGACATATACAGGTGAACTTTTTTCCTGCATCCAATAAAGGAAGTTACCGAACATACGAGTCAAGACAGCATCATTTTGCCCACCGACACCGGAAAACGCTTTTTCTATTTCATCAATCCATAAGATACAAGGAGCGGCAGCTTCGGCAATTTTAATTGCCTTTCGCAGATTTTCTTCACTCTGTCCGACATACTTACCCATCATACTGCCCATATCCAACTTAAGCAGCGGAACTTCAAATATGGATGCAGCAGCCTTAGCACATAACGATTTACCACAACCTGGCATACCGACTAGAAAAACACCTTTCGGCATGGAGACTCCAAAGTTAAGAGCATCCGACAGATGATGGAATATAGATGACTTTGCTTTTAGATATTGCTTGAGATCATCCAATCCACCTATACTATCAAGCTTTTCAGGTGTATCTATCAGTTCAACCAATCCGGACTTTTTGACCATACCCTTTTTCTGACGAAGAATCATTTCCTTGTCTTCTGCGCTCAATGAGCCGTTATTACTCATCGCCATGTCCAGTATTCTGTCAATCTCAAATGCGGTCAGACCTTGCAGAGATGGCATCAATTTCTCTCGATCTGACTCTTTAAAGCCTGTATACCCATTGGCTTCAATATGTTCGTCTATCAAGATATTTATTTCTTCATCCTTAGGGTATTCGACATCAAGAAATGTGATATATTGAGTTAATTCTGAAGGCACTTTGCTTATTGATGAGACAATGATTATCGTAGTCTCAAAAGATCTGTCATATAACTTCCTTTGAGCAATGAGAGCAAGCAATGTCTTCACTTCTGGATCCTCTATATAATCCTGAATGTCACGCAGAACAAGATACTTTTCCTGTACAGAAAGAGATGGATCAATCTCTATGGTATATTGATCACGCAGAAAATGCACCAGACTTTGTTCCACGCCAAGGCCTCGAGAGTTCCTAGTCTTGAAGTCTGTAGTACCTGTAGCCGGATTCCATTCAAAAATCTTCTTGCGCCCAATTACAGTTTTGATTATCTCATCGACTCTCGCAAAATCAAAATCATTGATGTAGATAATCGGACTATTTACATCAATATATTTCTGAAAATCAGATAATACTTTTGTATTCATACTATTGCCGCATTTACTCTACACCTAATTCCTTTAATTTTTCTATGGCTTCACTAAAACCATTCTCAGCAGCTTTCTTATACCATAAAATGGCAGTCTTTCTGTTTTTTCTTCCCCAACTTCCATCTTCATAGCAGGAGCCTAACAGATATTGTGCTTCATCATAATTAGCTTCAGCAGCCTCTGTTAAAAGTTCAAATGCAGTGTTGTATGATCCTTGATATCCATAGCAGAGTGCTAAAATTAGTTTTGCATGAGTAGAATTCTGCTTTATAGCTATTTTAGCCCACCTCATTGCGGAGTCGATATCTTGAGGCACGCCCCACCCAAAATAGTAAGATCGGCTTACCAGATATTGCCCATCAGCATCCCCTGCATCTGCAGCTCTTTTGTACCAGTAAAAAGCCTGGTTAAGGTCTTCCTTCACAGCTGTTCCTGAACAATAAAAATGGCCTATCATTCTTTGGGAAAGCGTAGAACCTTGTTGGGCAGCTTGTAGGAAATAATCGAAACTTTTCTTTTCATATCCTTCTATTTTATCGTATAGCCTGGCAATGAATTCAAGCTTATTAATGTCCAGTTCTTCCCCATTATCAATGGCCAGTTCGCACCATTTTCTTGCTTCTTCATATCTCTCTTGCGAATAAAGAACAGATGCTAAAGCGAGGTATGAACGAACAAGTCCCGACTTTGCTGCCTTTTCCAAAAGAGATGTAGCTTCAGAGGTAGATTGTTCAACGTGGACTCCTTCGCTATAATAACATGCTAGACTATACTGGGCTTCTGCATCTCCATTTTCTGCCGCTATTTTAAAATTTTCAACAGCTTTACTATAGCATTGTCTTACCCCAAAGAGACCATATTGGTAGATACGTCCCAATTCTGAGCATGACTCGATATTGCCGTATTTATATGCTATATTATGCCATCGCACAATCTGTTCTCCATTTCCAGAGCTCTCATATGAATGGGCTATCTTACGAGCTACGGTAGAAATTTCATCATTATAAAAAAGTTTAACAAAGCTTTCTAGTTCGCCATCAGTTATATTATCTAAGTCACTAATTTTCAGACCACTCAGCTTATCAGCAATGTCAAATGCTCCTATCTGATTCAGCCATCGTGATAAGCTTCCGTTAATATAGAGAGACAACATGGACTCAATGTCAAAACTTTCCAACAGAGTATCCAGCGAACTATGCTCTTGACCTCCGGCAGATATCCTTATGCGCACGGGTTTGGCTTTGGGAATAAGTTTCATTACGCAAAAACTGTTATTTTGTTCTTTAGGTAATTTTTAACAGATGTGACTGTTTGTTGCACAAGTAGCTTAGATTTATTTTGTATGAAATTTATGCCTTGAATGATTTTTTCCTTTATTGGTTTCTCAACCTTATTTATAAATTTGCTGATGAAAGGCGCAAAGGCTTGAGCATTGGGAACCTTGAAGTAAGTCAGCACAGCAACGGTTCCTTGTGTCAATATTTTGTTGACTGCACCTGATTCAAATGCATATTCTGTAACAGCAACAACTCTAGATGCCGTCGTGTCAATCAATGCATCTGCGACTTCCACAGGGTCAAGAGCACCAGTTGCTGTAGATAGTAACGCAAAATTCCCCCACGAAAATAATTGAAAAAGGGACCATGGAATTAAGGTTTTTAGATTTGCGGTGAGTAAATCTTTAACTAATGATTTCTATGGATCTTAAACAACAAATTCTTCACTACTATCGAG
>JBGVQP010000026.1:0-105533 GCA_045127685.1 Candidatus Cryptobacteroides sp. | reverse complement strand
CCTGAAACTCAAAACCCCTAAAAACCGCATAATTTATCCCCGTAGATTCACAACTGATTGAAAACTACGGGGATATATGTGTGTTACAATTTTGTTAAATAGATTGCCACGTCGCTGACGCTCCTCGCAATGACGTAAAAGGACATCGCTGACGATCATCACAGTAACGTAAAGGACATCGCTGACGCTCCTGGCAATGACCTAAAAGGGCGTTGCTGACGATCATCACAGTAACGTAAAAGGACATCGCTGACGCTCCTGGCAATGACCTAAAAGGGCGTTGCTGACGATCATCACAGTAACGTAAAAGGACATCGCTGACGCTCCTGGCAATGACGTAAAAGGGCGTTGCTGACGATCATCACAGTAACGTAAAGGACGTCGGTGGCATTCCTCGCAATGACGTAAAAGGAGGGCGCTGACAATCATTACAGTAACGTAAAAGGATGTCGCTGACAATCATTACAGTAACGTAAAAGGACGTCGGTGGCATTCCTCGCAATGACGTAAAAGGACGTTGCTGATGCTCCGGGTAATGACGTAAAGTATGCTAGAAGTTATATTTCACCATCAGATTGATACGGTGGTTACCGACCCAATGGAGGCCTTCTGAAGCAAGCCCTCTCTTATCCAGACTCACTACAGGAGCAGCACCTAGCTCATAAACATTATTCTGATATTCGCCATACTGGACTGCAGTCCACTGATACTCGAGACCAAGATTAAGTTTACCTATATTATATATAAGCTGCGGGTTGATACGATACATCTGATTAAGGTTTGAAAAACCATTGCCACAGAAATAGACATCAGACTTTGCAAGCGGTTTGTCAGCCTCCTTGGCAAGTCCCAGATTCTTGACATAACCAAGATAGAGCACTCCTTGCCATTTCTTGCCGACACTCATCGAAAGCCAGCTCGAAGAATTTCGAAGAGAAGCATAGTTCCAGCTTCCATCCGGATTCTCCCCCACCTTCGCATATCCACTCATGAGGTTCATGTGCTCTCCGCCTTCTCCAAAAGTTGTCTTGGCCTTGATTGCAAACGACTTGTAAGAGTACTGAGCATATAAATAATAAAGCAGCGATGTCTTGCGGTCTGAAACGCGAACCGTATATGAAGTTGTCGCTGTAGGATTTTGCTCTGTCGGAGTGTCAACTACTCTTGTTCCGAGAACTCTTGGCTTGATGCTGACAAGGTCTGCACCGGCACGTGCAAGGAATCCTTTATACTTATATGTAAGTCCGAGATAAATTTCCGGAGTCTTGCCATATTTCATATATATTGCCGACGTACCTACTGGACCTGCAGACTGGTACTGCATCTGCCATATGGCCGACGCAGAGAGAACCCAGTTATTTCCAAGTGACGCATCCATCGTCACCTGAGGAGTTCTTGAGAACGGACCGAAAGGTGCACCCGCCTCAAGACTGAATACATGTGGCATATCGGATCCCATAGGATGCCATGCCTGTCCGATCTTCAAAGCGACAGACGCCTTCTGATCTTTACACATAGGAAGGTCCTTCCATGTAATTGTAGCATAGGCCTGACGAAGACGGGCAGCTGCAGTTCCCATAATCTTTGAATTTGACGGGAACAAATTCTTCACACTCGGATTCTTCACATCGTCAACTGATGACAAGCCAGAATAAAAGTCACCCTCTATCTTTGCTCCAAAATGGACGTTTCCGATATGATAACCGCTGACATCAACACCAAGACGCGAAGTCAGGGCAAGAAAACGGAATGATGATGTCGCATTCTGGTCCATTTCATAATCGGTACCTGCGTTCTTGATGCTTACATCCTTTGGGAGATAGTAGAAAAGGTCGGCAGTGCCGGATACACTCTCACGCGAATCATATACGAAATAGTTGCGGATGAAACCGTAAAGTTTGAAATGGTTCTGGAGATGATCCTTTACAGGAGTCTCCTTCTGCGATGCAGTCTCGGAAGCAAAGGCTGTGAGGGCTGTCGCAATGGAGAATATTGATAATAAAATTCTTTTCATTGATTGTATTGGATTAGAATCCGATAAAGATGAGCATAAGGTAACCGAGGATGAAACCTACAACACCGAGAACGATACCGACCGTAGCCATCTGCTTTGTTGTAATCATGCCTGTCGAGTGCGCAAGAGCATTTGGCGGAGTAGAAACCGGAAGACACATTGCAAGGGAAGCACATATCGCAACTCCGATAATCATTGCAGGAACGCCACCAAGGGCATCAAACTCTGGATTTCCGGCCATAGCCTTGCCTACTACTATAAGTATTGGAACAACCAGGTTTGCCGAAGCAGAGTTTGAAATGAAGTTAGAAAGGAAGTAGCAGATAAAACCACCCACAAGCATGACGATTATCGCATTCCAGCTTGCAAACGGAATGGTATTGATAAGCGTAGTTGCAAGTCCGGTCTGATTGAGGGCAGTTCCGAGGGCAAAGCCTCCTGCGACCATCCACAGCACGGCCCAATTTATATGCTCCAGATCCCGGGACTTAAGTATACCGGTAGCAGAGAATACCGCAAACGGTATCATTGCGACAATATTCGAATTAACCTTGAAAAGGCTTTCAAAGACCCAAAGGATTATAGTCAGAGCGAAAGTCACCCAGACTACATACTTCTGGAAAGGAGTGGTCTTTGTCGGAGCACCTTCTATCTTCAGTTCTATGCTCTTTGCCTTGAACGGATACAGTTTCATAAGAAGTACCCAAGCAATCAGGAGCATCACTATAACGAATGGAACCATCCTTGACATCCAGCTGGCAAATGTTATTGCATATCCGGCATCCTGGAGAGCTCCGAGCGCAATTGCATTAGGTGGGGTTCCGATAGGAGTACCCATACCACCGATATTGGCGGCAATCGGGATTGCTAGCGCCAACGAAATTCGTCCGCCACCGTCTTTTGGCAATGTTGCAAGAACCGGGGTAAGGAATGTAAGCATCATCGCTGCCGTAGCGGTATTGCTCATGAACATAGAGAAGATACCGATGACAAGCAGCACTCCGAGAAGGACAAATTTCGGATTCTTTCCGAAAGGCTTGAGCATCACTCGAGCCAACTGGACATCAAGACCGACCTTTGTTGCAGCAAACGCAAGGACAAATCCGCCGAGGAAGAGCATGATCACAGGGTCCGCAAACGCAGCCATTATGTTCTTGTAGTTAGTCAGCTCACCGATATTGTCTTTTGCCATCAGGAAGCCAAGGCCCTTGTTTGAAGTAGTCAACAGAATAGAAACTATAGCCACTACCGATGTCGTCCAGGTCGGGATAACTTCAAGTATCCACATCATAGCAGTAAACACGAAAATCGCGATTACCCTCTGCTGGGTAAGTGTAAATAGCGGAAGACCTGTTTCAGGATTTACGCCATAGAATGATGTCGGCACCAATGCCAGGAAAAATGTGAAAACGCATACAATCAGAAATGAGAGGCAGCGTTTAAGGTTCATTGGATGACCAAGAAAAGAAAAATAGGACATAGCCTTATTGTTTTAGTGTAAGTTTTAATTATTCGGAACGCGAATTTGACTAATTTATTTAAAAAAAGCAAGAGAAAAGCCTTGACTTTCCTCTTGCTCAGGAATATATTTTCCGGTTATAATTAAATCAGTCCAGTCGAACCGAGAACGATAAGCATTCCGTATCCGATAACGAGTCCGAGAACACCCATGATAAGACCTGTCTTGATCATATCCTTCTGCTCGATCATACCTGTCGCGGCAGCGATGGCATTCGGTGGAGTAGATATTGGAAGCACCATACCCAGTGATGATCCTATTGCCACTCCGACAAGGAGAGTCGATACGCCGCCGAGAGGTGCAAGGTTACCAGCAACACTTGCTCCGACAACTGCAAGGATCGGAACCAGGAGGGATGCCGTTGCAGTATGCGAAATGAAGTTCGCCATAGCGTAGCAGATAAGACCAGAACCTACAACCATGATCACAGCCGGCCATGAGCCGAATGGGATAGCATTGATGATGGTCTGTGCAAGACCTGTCTCCTGAAGACCTACTCCGAGAGCGAAACCACCGGCAACCATCCAGAGTACAGACCAGCTGATCTCCTCAAGGTCACGCTTGGTAAGAACGCCAAGGATAGCGCATACACCCACTGGAAGCATAGCCACCACATTTGCATTTACACCTGTCTTCTTGTCTAGAACCCAAAGGAGTACTGTGCAGATGAAAGTGATATAAACCACAATCGATTTCCAATCTTTCTTGAGTTCGCCTTCGATGTTCAGTTCGATTGACTTCGCCTTGAATGGGAAAAGCTTTATGAGCATCAGCCATGCGAGGAAGAGAAGAAGCATAGTGAAAGGAATCATGAATGCCATCCACTCACCGAAACCGATGTTGATGCCTATCTCATTCATATACTTCAGAGCAATCGCATTCGGAGGTGTTCCGATAGGTGTACCCATACCACCGACATTCGCTGAGATCGGAATAGCAAGAGCAAGAGCTGTCTTACCCTTTCCGTCAGCTGGAAGAGCCTTAAGGACAGGTCCGAGGAAAGTAAGCATCATCGCTGCTGTCGCAGTGTTTGAAAGGAACATCGAGAAGATACCTGTAACAAGGAGGAAGCCCAGAAGAACCATCTTAGGGTTCTTGCCGAAAGGTTTGAGCATCACCTTGGCGAGGAACTGGTCAAGACCTGTCTTTGATGCCGCAATCGCGAGAACGAATCCTCCGATAAAGAGCATGATGATAGGGTCTGCGAAACAATGAAGCAGTGACTTGTAGCTTGTCTGAGTACCCAGAGCCTCAGGGGCGGCATTCTCAAAGAACACCAGACTGCTGTTGGAAGTAGTGAACAGCAGGAGAACCACTACCATCACAGATGTCGTCCACGCCGGAACAGCCTCGAAAAGCCACATAAGGATGGCGAAGAGGAAGATGGCGAGGGTACGCTTCTGAATGATGGTCATACCATCTATCCAAGTCTCTACTGGAAGACACCAGACAACAAGGGCTGCAACAACCGCAATGATGAGACGGATTGCACGAGAGACCGTCTTGTCATCGGTCTTGTGAGCCTTTTTCCAATTGTGATATGCCTCTACAAGGTCATAACCTGGGAAAATCTTAAACATAATTCTGTTATTTCGTTAATAAAAAATGCGCTCGTTTCGAAAAACGGGCGCAAAGTTACTCTTTATTTATAATAAAGCAATTAAATAATTGCTAAAAGATTCCCGGTCAAGCCGGGAATGACGTGAGGGTCAAGCCGGGAATGACGTTTATACTATTCCCTGTTCCAACATAGCCTGAGCCACCTTCATGAATCCGGCGATATTGGCACCTTTGACATAATTGATGTAACCATCCGGCTGGGTACCGTATTTCACACATGCTTCATGGATATTCGACATTATAGAATGGAGCTTTTCATCAACCTCAGCCGGTGACCAACTTATGTGCATTGCATTCTGGGTCATTTCAAGACCTGAAGTTGCCACGCCGCCTGCATTGACCGCCTTTCCCGGTGCGAAAATTATTCCCGCCTTCTGGAAAGCCGCGATTGCCTCAGGAGTGCATCCCATATTAGAAACCTCTGCTGCAAGCCATGTTCCATTTGCAAGCAGTTCCTCGGCATCCGCGCCTGTGAGTTCATTCTGGAATGCACAAGGCATTGCAATATCACACTTGATGCTCCACGCCTTCTTGCCAGGGTAGAATGTCGCTGAAGGGAATTTCTCTGCGAACGGAGCCACGACATCATTATTCGACGCACGGAGTTCCAGCATGTACGCGATCTTCTCGTCGTTCATTCCCTCCGGATCATAGATTGCCCCGTCAGGACCAGAGATACCAATGACCTTGGCACCAAGCTCGGTAGCCTTCTTTGCCGCACCCCAGGCCACGTTTCCGAAACCGGAAAGGACAACAGTCTTACCCGCGATATCCTTTCCTACCATCTGAAGCATGTGCTGAACAAAATAAACAGCACCAAAACCAGTTGCTTCAGGTCGGAGAATCGAGCCTCCCCAGGTCATACCCTTTCCGGTAAGCACTCCTGTATTGTACTGCTGAGCAAGCTTCTTATACATTCCGTACATGAAACCGATCTCACGTCCACCTACTCCGATATCTCCGGCAGGTACATCCTGATCCGGACCGATCACCTTCCAGAGTTCAAGCATGAATGCCTGGCAGAAACGCATGATCTCTGCATCCGACTTTCCTCTCGGATTGAAATCCGAACCACCTTTACCGCCACCCATAGGAAGAGTGGTAAGGGCATTCTTGAAGGTCTGCTCGAAACCGAGGAACTTCAGGATAGAAAGATTTACGGAAGGATGGAAACGGATACCTCCCTTGTAAGGCCCGATTGCAGAGTTGAACTGCACACGATAGCCGGTATTGGTCTGGATTTCACCATTGTCATCCACCCACGTAACCTTGAATGTAAGTATGCGCTCAGGTTCGACGATACGCTCGACGATCTTCGCATCCTCAAATTCAGGATGTTGATTATAAACTTCCTCCACTGACTCCAACACTTCATGTACCGCCTGAAGATATTCCTTCTCATAAGGGTACTTGGCCTGAAGACGGGCCATCAATTCATTAGTTTTCATAATATCGCATTAATTAATGTGGTCGTTCAAAATCGACTTCTCGCGACATTACAGTGGGGAAACCTGTACTGTGGGGAAACCGACGGTAATTATTTCACTTCCCAGGTGCTTCCGCTGCGCAGAAGGTCGTCGACGCACTGGATCTTCGACTTCGCCTTGACCTCCTCAACCTGCTGACGCACACCATCGTCATAAGTAACATCCTTCACATCACGTATCACTCCGAGAGCAACCGGGAATTCAGGATACTTCATATCTGCAAGCAACATATGCACTCCGACATTGTCACAATGAGCGTCATGTACAAGGATATCATCCTCAGTAACACCGTTCTCGCCTATCGTGACGACTTTCAATCCCATGCCGTCCATAACCAGACCCTTGTTACCGTCCTTGCCGAAAATCATCTTCTCGCCATGGCGCAGCACGATAGTCCTGTCTGCACGGAACTCCCTGTCAACAATCAGCTTATGGGCACCATCATTGAAAATGACGCAGTTCGTGAGCATTTCCATGACTGAACATCCCTCGTGCTTTGCAGCCTGAACCATGATTTCCGAGGTAAGCTTCAGCTCAGAATCAAGGCTGCGTGCAAAAAATGTTCCCTTTGCTCCCAGCACAAGACTTCCTGGATTGAACGGATGCTCGACAGTTCCGTATGGAGATGTCTTGGTAATGGCACCGAACTTTGAAGTCGGAGAATACTGTCCCTTTGTCAGACCATAAATCTGATTGTTGAACAGCACTATGTTTATATCTACATTTCGTCTTATGGCGTGGATAAAATGGTTTCCTCCGATAGCCAGAGCGTCACCGTCGCCACATGCCTGCCATACGGCAAGGTCCGGATTGGCGACCTTTATACCGCTGGAAATTGCGGTTGCACGGCCATGGATACTATGGAATCCATAAGTATTCATATAATAAGGAAGACGGGAAGAGCATCCGATGCCGGAAACGACAACATATCTTTCCTTGCTGTATCCCATCGCTTCAGTTACATCCGGCAGGGCACGCTGCAGGGCGGTCAGCACCCCGTGATCACCACAACCGGGGCACCATCTTACTTCCTGATCGGACTTGAATTCTTTGAATGTATATCTTGGCATAATAATTCATTTTAGATTCCCAGACAAGCTCGGAATGACATTCTACACATTTTCCTTGATGGCAGAGACGATCTCCTGAACGAGGAACGGCTGTCCCTGAACCTTGTTTGCCTGAGCATAAGTAAACTGCGGCATGATTCCTCTGAGATAGTTTGCAAACTGTCCGCTGTTAAGCTCGCACACGAGCACTTTATCAAAGCCTGCGAACACTTCTGCTGTGTTTTTCGGAAGCGGCATGATGTAATCAAAATGAGCGAAAGACACTTCCACACCTTCTTCACGGGCCGCCTTTACTGCAGAAAGCACATGTCCGTAAGTACCGCCCCAGCCGACAACGAGAAGTTTGCCGGAAGAAGGACCATCCACCTTGAGTTCCGGAATAAAGTCCGCCACCTTCTGAACCTTGGCTGCTCTTTCTGCCACCATCATTTCATGATTCAGAGGGTCTGATGACAACACGCCTGCATGATTCTTCTCCAGACCTCCTACTCGATGCTCACAACCAGCCATTCCCGGCACAGCCCACTTGCGCACTAGAGTTTCAGGATCTCTTTCAAACGGCTTGTATGGGGTGTTCGGACGGGCAAAAGGAGGATTGATCTTCGGATAATCCTTCATTGAAGGTATCTTCCATGGCTCAGAACCGTTTCCAAGGAAGCCTTCGGTAAGGAGGATTACCGGAGTCATATGCTCAAGGGCGATTTTCGCCGCATTGAATGCCGCATCGAAACAGTCTGCAGGGGAATGAGCTGCCATCACGACCACAGGACACTCACCATTGCGGCCATAGAGAGCCTGATTGAGGTCCGTCTGTTCTGTCTTTGTCGGGATACCTGTTGAAGGGCCTGCTCTCTGGACATCGATGACAACCAACGGAAGTTCAGTGATCATCGCAAGTCCGAGCGCCTCAGACTTAAGCGAAAGACCTGGACCAGAGGTCGTCGTCACAGCAAGATTTCCCGCAAACGATGCTCCGATCGCGGTACAGATGCCTGCTATCTCATCCTCTGCCTGAAAAGTCTTTGCTCCGAGGTTCTTATGGATGGCAAGTTCTTCAAGGATACCTGTCGCAGGAGTAATCGGATATGAACCGCAGAACAGAGGGAGTCCAGCCTTTTCTGATGCGGCCAGAAGTCCCCATGCCGCTGCCTGGTTACCCGTAATGTTCCTGTAAATGCCCTTTTCCTGCTGAGCAGGCTCGACTGTATATGTATTCGGAATAGCCTGGATGTTTGCGGCATAATTGAAACCGTCCTTGAGAACCTTCTTGTTCGGTTCGATCAGTTCAGGCTTCTTCTTTCCGAATTTCTTCTCGAGATATTGGAAGATGTATTCCATCGGACGGCTGTAGATATAACATGCCATACCGAGGGTGAACATATTCTTGCACTTTGCTATACTCTTTCTGTCAAGACCGCTGTCCTTGAGACTTTCAGCAGTCAATGTGGTAATCGGTGCAGCTATGATCACCCTGTCCTCGATATGAAGTTCCGCTATCGGATATTCTCCAAGACCGGCTTTAGTGAGACCCGCCTGATCAAAAGTGTCCGAATCCAGAAGCACCATTGCTGTTCTCTTGAGCCACTTGGCATTTGCCTTGAGAGCGGCAGGATTCATCGCCACCAGCAGGTCGCAGAAGTCACCCGGGGTGGTGACATTTTCGCTACCGATATGTACCTGAAAACCAGACACTCCCGAAACAGTTCCCTGAGGGGCCCTGATTTCCGCAGGATAGTCCGGAAATGTTGAAAGGGAGTTTCCAAAAATTGCAGACATATCTGCAAAAAGAGATCCGGTAAGCTGCATACCGTCTCCAGAATCTCCGGCAAACCTGATTACAACATCTTTCGCATCTATTACCATATGAGTTCGTTTAGTGTTATACTTCAATTGCAAAACTCAACAAATTTAAGAAATATTTCCGCTCGCTATACCACAAAAATGCATAATTTAGTGATGCAGCACTCAAACAATTAACCCACAATGCATTACAACAATGAAGGGCACCACGTCTGGTACCCTTCATTGTTTAAAATGCTAATAAACAAGTTATTAAGCGATTCTCTAATTACATGCCCTGCTGTGCTGCCTGCGCCTTGGCTGCGAGTTCCTGCTGGAGCTGCTCAAGCGTACGTCCTTCCGGAATATTAAGCGCCACACGCGCCTCTGCAGTAAGGTCTATCATCTGTGCAGAATCCACATACAGAAGCGATGCCTTCTCAAACACGCCTGCAACACCCTTTGCCTTTGCAAGTGTCTCGACAGCCTTCTGAGCCTTCTCAACTACAGGTGCCTGAAGCTGATTCTGAAGCTGCTGAAGTTCCAGCTGAAGACTCTGCTGTGTCTGCTCAAGCCTTGCCTGGATGTCCATCAGTTCCTTCTCCTTGCTCTCACGGATGGCTGTTGTCCATGTAGATGCCTTCTGCTGATACTCCTGACCTTTCTTCTGATACTCCTCATACATTGACATCAGGATTTCCTCATTAGCCTTTGAGTTCTCCTCCAAAGTCGCTCTTGCCTGATCCATTTCCGGCATAAGCTGTACAAGCTGTGCGAAATCCACATATGCAAACTTGAGATTCTGTGCTGATGCTGCAACTGTAAAGAAGGCAGCTACTGCGATAAGTACGATTTTCTTCATAATATAATGTTTTGTTGTTTTTCTAGAACTGCTGTCCGATCACGAAGTGGAACTGGCTCTTTCCGTTTACAGGGTCATCGAATCCCCATCCCCAGTCAACACCGAGAAGACCGATCATCGGCAGGAACACTCTCACACCCACACCGGCAGACCTCTTGATCTGGAACGGATTGAAATCCCTGATATCAGACCAACAGTTACCTCCCTCCAGGAAGAGCAATGCATAGATGGTAGACTGAGGCTGAAGAATCACAGGATACCTGAGTTCGACAGTAAACTTATCATATACGTTTCCGGCATAGTAGTTTCCTGTTGCCGAAGATGTCGCTGTCGGCGTAAGAGAGTAGTTCTCGTAACCTCTTAGTGAAATGATTTCCGATCCGTAGGTATCATATCCGGACATTCCGTCACCTCCGACACGGAATCCCTCGAACGGCGAATATCCCCATTTTCTGTTATAATATCCCAGATATCCGAACTGGGCGCGGGCCATGAGTACCAGGTCACCTACAAGCTTGGTATAAATTGCACCCTTGAATGACCATTTATGATACTCAATCCACTTGTATCGTTGTTCAGGAGTCTGAAGATCATAATCTATATCCTTCCAACTTTTAGCCGCAATGGCCTTTCCTTCCCTGTCATATCCTGCGATACCCTTCTTTCTCAAAAGCGAATAAGGCGGCGTCAACTGGAGCGAGAAGCTGAAATCTGATCCCTGACGCGGGTAAATCTGCTGGTCGGTAGAGTTACGCGACAGACTCAAAGTATAACTGAGGTTGTGCGAAATACCGGTATCAAACATGAATTGATAAGCCCAGTCCTGAAGTTTGTAAGTCTGCCAACTCAACTGGTTGTAGAGGACAAAGTAGTTATCCGGCCATTTCAGACGCTTACCTATACCTGCCGCGAATCCATAGACTTCCATATACTCATTGTTATTGAGGATATTGAATGCCAGATATGAATTGGTCTGACGCGTATAATAGAGAGACATATTCAATGATGTCGGCTTCTTTCCGAAGAGCCAAGGCTCTGAGAAACTTGCAGACAAGCTGGTATAGTATGTACCGTTGGTCTGGAAACGGACAGAAAGATTCTGGGCATCACCCAGAGGCACAGGTCTCCAGGCTGTCTTGTCAAAGAAACGGCGTGTCGAGAAGTTGTTGAAGCTCACACCGACTGTCGCCACAAACGTGTTACCGCCCCAACCTCCGGAAAGTTCAAGTTGTGACGACGGTTTCTCCGTAACATTATAGACGATATCTACGGTATTGTTCAACTGGTTCGGAATGATTGAATATCCCTTGGCCGGATCCATGATGGCCTCCGGGTCAAACTGTCCCATGGAAGCGATTTCCCGGATGGAACGTTCGAAGTCTGACTGGCTGAAAAGATATCCGGGACGGGTAAACACCTGACGGCGCACAACCCTTTCATTTGTCAGGTCATTACCGTTGATTACGATATTGTTCAATGTTGCAGGCTTTCCCTCTACGATACGCATCTCCACATCCACAGAGTCACCGACCACATTCAGTTCTACTGGCTGGATGTTGAAGAACAGATATCCGTTATCCCTATAAAGCTTTGAAACATCGTATTCGTTCTGTTTTCCGCCTCCGAAAAGACGTTTCTCCATTGTCACCACATCATAGACATCACCTTTCTTGATCATAAGGATGTCATTGAGGACATCCGAACCATATACCGAGTTTCCTGTCCATGTAATGTCTCTGAAATAGTATTTTTTACCCTCGTCTATCACGAAGTCTATCTGCAGCCTGTCCGGCTCTATATAATACATGGTATCCTTGACAATCCTGGCGTCACGGTATCCGGCTTCGTTGAAGACGCTGAGCATCGCCCTCTTGTCATTGTCATATTCCTTCTCCTGGAATTTCTTTGAACTGAATATGTTCTGGAAACGGTTGTCTCGAGTCTTCTTCATCGCACGCACAAGCTTGCTCTCCTTTACATGATCCGCTCCAATGAAGTTGATCTTCTTGATTTTCAACTTATTGCCACGATTAACAGCAAACTGCACCCTGATGGCACTGCGGACCATTGTATCCTTCTTCGTATTTACCTGCACTTCTACATTCTGGAAGCCCTTCTCCTTGTAATATCTCTTGATGATGTCGGACGATGTCTTGGCCACATACTCGGAGAACTCGCCTCCTCGACGCAGATTCAAACGATCCTGAAGTTCCTTCTGCTCCCCGGACTTGACTCCGCTGAAAGTCCACCTTGAAACCCTCGGCCTTTCGACTATGCTGATCTTGAAGAATGCAGTATCTCTTGAAGGTGCAATGGAATCCACTGATACAGCAACGTCTTCAAAGAACCTCTGCAACCACAGCCTGTTCACAATTGACGAGAAGGTTTCGCTGGGCACAGTAACTTCCATACCCTCACGCAGTCCGGTAACCTGTATGATCTGCTCCTGAGAAAAGTGGTTGTTACCCTCGACGGAAACCCCACCGACGACATATTTCTGCGGATTATTGTAATCTACCACGACATCCTTGCTCTGCGCCCCGCACACTACCGTGACCACAGACAGGATTGCGATGGAGATTATGTATGACATTCTCATTGTATTCTTCTTGATTCAAAACTGCAAATATACGCAATTATTTGACTTTTCCATAACGCCTGTCCCGTTTTGCGTATTCATTCAGCGCCAGACGGAACTCATCCTTTCTGAAGTCCGGCCAAAGAGTATCCGTAAAATAGAACTCCGAATACGCTCCCTGCCATAACAAGTAATTGCTCAACCTGCTTTCCCCTGATGTGCGGACGATCAGATCGGGATCCGGGATACCGGCAGTAGCCAGAAAAGCATCAAAAGCATCGACGTTCATAGAACGGACTTCTTCCAGACCTTCCTCGGACGAAAGGGCCCTTTCCACCATCTTTTTTGCTGCCTGAAGAATATCCCATTTGCCGCTATAACTGAGGAACACAATAAGAGTCAGCGTATCATTTGCGGCAGTCATAGCCATACATGAATCTATCACCTCATTAAGAGAAGGAGCAAGCCTGTCTCTGTTTCCTATCACCATAAAACGGACACCGTTACGGTTGAGCTTCTCCATTTCAGCCGCCATAGCCTTGACCATCAGTTCCATCAGTCCATCGACCTCAGCCTGAGGACGATTCCAGTTCTCCTCCGAGAAAGCATAGATCGACAGGTATTTCACCCCGGTCTCCACTGCTGCTTCAACGCAAGCGCGGACACTTTCGACTCCTTCGAAGTGTCCGTACAGTCTTTCCTTTCCTCTTTCCTTGGCCCATCTGCCGTTTCCGTCCATAATCATGGAAACATGGACCGGAACTCTGTTCATAGGTTCTACTGCCATAACTATCTGATATTTCTGACATCTTCGCCCCAATATAACTTCTCAACGAGGGCCTGGATGAAACTTGACTTATCAAGCCTGACGCGCTTAAGCGAAAACTGTGCCATAGATATTTCCACAAGAGTATCTTCCGCAACCTCCGAAGTCCTGTTATCTGCCGAGAACTCGAAATGTCCGTCACGCGAATGGACCTTCAGACTAATCACGGACGTGTCAGGCACAACCAGAGGCCTTACATTCAGGTTGTGAGGTGCAATAGGAGATATTATGAACACCTTTGCCTGAGGCAACACGATAGGTCCTCCGACACTGAGCGAATATGCGGTCGATCCCGATGGGGTAGATATCACAAGTCCATCTCCCCAATAGGTCGGGAGCACGACACCGTCCACACACACATCAACTCCAAGCATAGCGGCTCCGCTGCGCCTGACGGTCATCTCGTTAAGTGCATACGGGCACTCGTCTATGGCAGCGTTACCGGTCCTTACATCCGCCTTCAGCATCGTCCTCTGCTCTATAGAATACTTTCCGGAGATCAGGGACTCAGCCACATCTTCGACCCTGTTCTCGGACAGGAAACCCATCCTACCCATATTGACCCCGGCCACCGGGACACCATCAGGCGCCGCCTTGATCGCAGCAGAAAGGAAAGTCCCGTCACCACCGACGCTCAGAAGCATGTCAGTACCCTGATGCAAGGCTTCCCCTCGTGAAGTGAAATAAGCCTCGCATCCGGAGCGCTCAAGTTCATTCACAAGTGTGACCAGCCTCTCGTCGGAGCGGATGTGATCAGTACCTATATATATAGCAGTCTTCATAGATAATCGAATAACGGGTCAAAAATAGTACAATATTCTTTAAAATTGAAGTTTATTGCCTACTTTTGCAAATTACGACAAAATTAGACAATAAACTTCTTATGACAAGACTTAGCGTAAATATAAACAAGATCGCTACCATCAGGAACGCCCGTGGTGGCAACATGCCGGATGTGCAGAAGGCAGCAGTCGACTGCGAAAAATTCGGTGCGGAAGGCATAACAGTACACCCACGACCGGACGAAAGACACATCAGATACCAGGATGTCAGATTGCTGAAACCACTTGTAACCACAGAGTTCAACATTGAAGGCAACCCCATTGAGTCATTCGTTAACCTGGTTCTTGAAGTAGTTCCCACACAGGTGACACTGGTGCCCGACGCACACAACGCGATAACTTCCAACGCCGGATGGGACACAGTGACTCACAGGAGTTTCCTCACAGAAGTATGTGATGAATTCCGAAAGCATGGTATCAGAACATCGATATTCGTTGACCCGGATCCTAAAATGGCCGAGGGAGCGGCAGCATGTGGATGTGACCGTGTCGAACTATACACAGAATCCTACGCATCAATGTTCCCTAAGAACCCCGAAGCTGCGATAGCACCGTTCATACAGGCTGCAGAAGCCGCAAGAAAATGCGGACTCGGACTTAACGCCGGCCATGACCTCAACCTTGAAAATCTAGAATACTACATCCGCAACATCCCTTGGACTGACGAGGTTTCGATAGGCCATGCCATCATCTGCGACGCCCTTTATATGGGTCTGGAGAGCACGATCAAGGCCTATCTGTCAAAAGTTAAGATTTTTTAACTATCTTTGTAGAATATCTTATAAAACAATAAAACACAAATGAAAAACACATCACTCATAATCAGCGCTCTTTCGCTGGTCGTAGCCATTACATTCGGCGTACTTTATCTTACAGGCAAGAATGACAGGAAAGTTGCTGCCCCTGAAGGAGAAAGCACAGAAATCACTGCTTCTGCAGGAGACATCGTATATGTTGAGCTTGACAGAATCCTCATGGAATATGATATGGCTAACGACCTCAGATCATCTGTAGAGGCCAGAATCCAGAAGATTCAGGAGGAAGTGGAAAGAAGAGGCAAGAAACTTGAAAAAGACATCAATGCCTGGCAGGAAAAGCTCAACAAGGGTCTGATGACCAGATCGGTCGCTGAGGCTCAGCAGGCAAAGCTCCAGAAGCAGCAGGAAGAGTTCGCACAGTATGCGGCACAGCAGGAGCAGCTCGCACAGGAAGAGCAGATGGTGATGATGAACCAGATAGGAGATGCAATCAAGACATTCCTTGACGCTTACAATGTGGAAAAGGAGTATGCCATGATCATCACCAACAGCGGCGGAGCACCTGTAATCACAGCAGACGAGGGGCTTAACATTACTGAAGACGTTCTTGCAAGACTTAACGAGGAATACGTAGAGTCAAAGAACGCCAAGAACTAAGACAAGATTTGAAAATCGCAATACTGTCCTGTTTTTACCCCTATCGAGGCGGGATATCTCAGTTCAACGCATGCCTATATGGAGAACTGGGCAAAGTTCATGATGTCAGGGCGTTCAATTTCAGCCGCCAGTATCCTGAAATCCTGTTTCCGGGAAAGACACAGTTTGTGACAGAGGACGACGAGGCCGTACCGGTAGAGAGCACATCTCTGCTGGATACGGTCAATCCTTTTTCTTACATCAGAACATATCGTGCCATCAGAGACTGGAAACCGGATCTGTTGATAGTCAGGTACTGGATGTCTTTCTTTGCACCTTCTCTTGGATATATAACGAGGAAGATGAAGAAACACTGCAAGGTCATTTCAATACTTGACAATGTCGTGCCTCATGAGCCACGGTTCTTCGATACGCCGCTCACCCGATATTTCCTGAAGGGAAGCACCGGATGCGTGACCTTATGCGAGGCTGTGTCGGAAGACCTGCTTAGAATAAAGCCAGATTCCAGATACACAGTGATCCAGCACCCGCTCTACTCGCACTTCGGAGCAAAAAAAGACAGGGCTCAGGCAGAGAGGAAACTTGGTCTGCAATCCGGAAAGAAGAACCTCCTGTTCTTCGGTCTTATAAGAAAATACAAAGGATTGGACATACTGCTGGAAGCATTCGGCAAACTTTCAGACGAATACCAGCTGATAATAGCAGGAGAGCCTTACGGTTCATTCGAACCATATCAGGAGATCATTGACAGACTGCCGGGGAAGGACAGGATAAAGAAGGAGTTGAAATACATAAAGGACTCGGAAGTTTCGGACTACTTCTCTGCTGCGGACCTTGCTGTACTGCCCTACCGCAGCGCCACCCAAAGTGGAATAAGCTCGGTTTCATACCACTTTGAAGTTCCCATGATAGTTACAGATGTGGGAGGGCTGAAAGAGACCATAGGAGACCGCGGCACCGGACTTGTTTCTAAAGAAGGTACGCCGGAAGCAATCTGCAGGGAGATAGAAAGATATTTCGCAGACCCGGCCATCGCCCAGGAATGCATAAGAAACATAAGGACGGAAAAGGACAGGCTTTCATGGAGCAGCTTCGCCGAAAGACTGATTGAATTTACAGAAGCTTTATAAAGGATTGAATGATGAAACGACACTTAGCCATAGCAATAATCTTTGCAGCACTCCTGCCTGATTTCTTATCGGCCCAGGAGTATGTCAACACACCTGTGGAGATATCCAAGGAGAGGGTAAAAGTTGATGGTAAGATCTGCTACTCGCATATTGTGCTGGAAAAGCAGACACTCTACTCCATCAGCAAGGCATACGGCGTCAGCATTGACGACATCTACAGATTCAATCCTTCAGTACAACAGACCGGTCTGAAGAAGAACTCCATCATCATCATACCTTCAGCCGAGGCCCTTTCGTCTGCCGCACCTAAACAGGCAGAGGCCGTGAAGCCGGAGGAGAGCAAGCCTTCTACTAAGGTCCCTGAGCCAGCCGCATCTGAACCTCAGAAGGAGAAGGCAAAGAGGATACACATTGCGAAATGGCATGAGGACCTTGATGTCATATCTGAAATGTATGATGTAAGCGTAGAGGACATCATGGCTGCCAACAACCTTACCGGAAGGAAACTGGCCAGGAGACAGAAACTCATCATCCCCTATCCTGACGAAGAAGTAGAAATCACAGCAGTAGAGCCGAAGGAAGACACTTTAAGTGTCATTGCCGAGATTGCCACTCTTGTACCGGCAGCAGACTCCGTTCAGACAGTCGTCACACCTAAAAATGAAGTCAATGCAACCTTGGTGCTGCCTCTGACAAACAATGAAGGCAAGCCTAACAGAAACAACATCGACTTCTATTGCGGCACCCTGCTTGCCATTTATGATCTCGGAAACAAGGGCATTGACTGCAAACTGAATGTCTATGACATAATGGACAAAGACGCGCATATGAACCTTGATGTGATCACCGGCAGCGACATGATAATAGGTCCTGTTTCGACAGCAGACCTGACGCGCATGTTTTCAGCCGTGCCGAATGCCCGCATCATCATATCGCCTCTGGACCAGAGAACAGAAAAACTCATAAACGAGCACACGAACATGCTCCAGATTCCGGCTCCTGCATCCGCCCAATACAGAGACCTTGTAAAATGGATGGAAGAAGAATACAGGGACGGTGACAAGGTGCTGATGATATCTGAAAAAGCAGCCCGGCAGAACAACCTTACCGGTCCTATGAAGGAAGTCCTTGACTCTTCATCACTGGCATATCAGACATTCTCCTACAGCATTCTCGAAGGAAGGGACGTATCAGCCCCTCTTACCGAACTCATGTCCCAGGAAGGCACAAACCGCATCATCATCGCATCAGAAAGCGAAGCATTCGTGAATGATGTCGTCAGAAACCTGAACCTTCTCATCAGGGAGAACATAGACATCGTACTCTACTCTCCGTCAAAGATCAGAAGTTTCGACACCATTGAAGTCGAGAACCTTCACAATCTTGCCACCCGTGTAAGTCTGACCTATTATATAGACTACAACAGTCCTGAAGTGATGGACTTCCTGCTCAAATACAGGGCATTCTTCAATACTGAACCATCCCAGTTTGCATATCAGGGCTATGACATTGCAAGATTCTGTATGGAAATGTGTGCTGAATTCGGAGATGGCTGGCTGCAGAAACTCTCAGAAACACAAAAGAAGATGCTGCAGAGCACCTTTGCAATCAAGAAAGAGCCATTCAAAGGCTATCTGAACAACGGAACACGCAGAATAGTATACGACAAAGGATATGCTGTAACGGTCGCTAATTAAGATTCAGAAGCGACTTGGCATTTGCGACAGCGGCATCTGTAAGCGTAGAACCGCTCAACATACGTGCAATTTCAAGAACTCTCTCCTGGCGGGAGAGTTTTTCTATTCTTGTCACGGCTACCGACCTCGAGGCATCAACATCCTTGGACACCATATAATGGGCGCTGCCCTTTGCAGCAACCTGTGGCAGGTGCGTAATGGCGAACACCTGCATATAGGCTCCCATATCACATATCATCGAGCCCATCTTGTCCGCTACGCTGCCTGACACTCCAGTATCGATCTCGTCAAAGATCATGGTCGGCATATTTACATACCTTGCCCTCAAAGCCTTCAAGGCAAGCATGATACGTGAAAGTTCGCCACCTGATGCACATTTGGCCAGATCGGTCAGATTGCGTCCGGTAGCCGAGAAGCGGAAGGTAACTGCATCCGAGCCATACTGTCCCATCGGAGCATCTGTGATCTGCACATCGAAGTTGGCATAAGTAAGCTCCAGTTCACGTATAGAGAGAGTCATCTGCTCTGAGAACATCGCAGAGGCGTTGACACGAGAGTCATGAAGCTGTGCAGCCACTGTTTCCAGCTGCGCTTGTGTTGATGTGATCTCCTCCCTGACCACAATAATCCTCTCATCAAGAGCAGACGAATCAAACAATGCCTCTGAAAGTCTGTTTCTGACATCTATAAGTTCGGCTTCATCCCTGCATGAGTGCTTCTGCATAAGTGAGTAAAGCAGAGACATCCTGTCCTCCACCTGCTCCAGACGATCCTGAGAGACATCGATTCTTGAATTCAGCGATGACACATCACAGAAGATATCGTCCAGTTCGCGACGGCAGGACTCAACTCTCTCTGAAAGTTCTGACGCCATAGGAACAAATTTTCCTACTCTTGAAAGGAGCCTGTCAACTTCCTTCAAAGCCGCATCAATTGAAAGCGAATCTGAAGAAGGCGCGTACAGCTGCTCTGCTGCGCTGAGCCCGGACTTTATCTCCTCTGCATTAGCCAACTGCTTCTGTTCTTCCTCCAACTCGGCAAGTTCACCATCTCTGAGCCCGGCAGACTCAAGTTGACGGAACTGAGCCTCATTGTAGTCCCTGTCTGCGCTTACGCGGGAAAGTTTCTGCTCCAGGTCAGCAAGTTCGCGTTTCTTCTGCTGCAACTCTGTCCACAAGGACGCGCATTGGGTGCGCAACTGGGCATTCGATGCAAAAAGGTCAAGGGTTTCCAACTGGAAAAACCTGTCGGCAAGCATCAGAGTCTGATGTTGCGAATGGATATCGACCAGACGTGAGGATATATCCTGGAGCACCCCCACCGGTATCGGTGAATCATTGACAAAGGACCTTGAACGTCCGGAACGATTGACCACGCGCCTGACTATAAGATGTCCTTCGTCCCACTCTACTTCATTCTCTTCCAGAAGCGTCCTGATGTAATGATCAGCAGCATCCACCTCAAACTCCGCCTCCACAACGCAGTTTTCCGCGCCTTCCGAAACCACCCTGGCATCCGCCTTGGTTCCCATCAGAAGGGACAATGCTCCCAGAAGGATTGATTTTCCGGCTCCAGTCTGTCCCGTAATAATGACCAGACCCTCCGGAAAATCAATTTCCAGAGAGTCTATCAATACATAATTCTTTATCTGAAGCCGTGAAAGCATGGATTGTTTACTCTTCGTCCTGCTTTGCCATTCTGTAGAAGACCTCGCCTTCCTTGAACTCCTCGATAGCTACGAGGCTTGGCTTCGGCTGTCTTTCGTAGTATTTTGAAATCTCGATCTGCTCGCGGTTCTCAAACACTTCTTCCATTGTGTCGTGATCGCTCTTGAATCCCTCAAGCTTGCGGGTGAGCTCCTTCTTTTCCGCTATTGCAATCTGGTTTGCCCTCTTAGCGAGGATTACCACTGTTTCATAGATGTTTCCTGTCGGTGCAGCAAGATCGTTAAGATTACGAGTCTCTGTGTTTGTAGGTATTTTCTTTGCCATTTGTATTATAAAATTTTATTTGTCTCTATTTAATTATACTGTCAGTTTCAATGGTAGTTTCAAAAATCTTCACTCGCTTGGAAATTCAACCCGACTTGCAGGTTATTTACCTGCCCGGTCAGAAGCCCTGTCAAGCTTCTTACGCTCGCGTGCAAACTGTCTTTCCGTCATGTCGATGTCGTCCACTTCAACTGAATAACGTCCGAGAGCTTTCTGGGCTTTTCTATATACCAGATCAAGCTCCTTCCTGTATGGGGACTGCGGTATTTCGCCGACGAAATTAAGGTAATCATCTACGAAAGTAAGATATCTCTCCTTCTGCTTTGACGGGATGCTGAGAAGGGCATACTTGTATGAAGACATTGCTATGTAATACAGGATATCTTCACGGAATATGTTCTCCGAATCATCCTTGAGGACATTTCTGAAGGCCACACGCGATGCCAGATAGTCTTCCATCTTGTAGTACAGTCTGGCTCCTTCGTATGCCTTTCTGTCAAGACGTTCGCCAAGTTCGGTGAGCATGTCACGACATGAACTGAGTCTTTCAGATTCCGGATAGTCAAGAATGTACTCGGATATGGCGTTCATTGCCTTATATGTAGGAGTCTGGTCAAGCTCATACCTCAAGGTCTGCATGTAGAGACAGTCCAGACGGAGGTATCTGGCTTCAGAAGCAAAAGGGCTGCGAGGATAGATTTCCACGAATTTCTCGAAGTTTGTCTCGGCAGTATAGTAATCCTTGCCTTTATAATTGCTCAAACCCCAGTAATACTTTACCGTATCATCCTTCTCTGTACCCTCGGTAAGCACAGAAAGCGACTCGAACAGAGATGCTGCCTTGGAGTATTTCTTATTCTCAAAATACTCGAATGCCGCCTTGTACTTCGCATCCACATCGTTGCTGTTAAGCAGAAGTTCGTACTGCGACTTGCATGAGCACATCGCCAGAAGCACAAAAGATGCGATTATAAACCTGAATTTCATACTGTATTTTCCCACTGATTTTGCTAAAGTTTAAGGAACTTCTCTGCATCCAGGGCCGCACGGCAACCTGACGCAGCAGCAGTAATCGCCTGTCTGTATATAGGATCCTGCACATCTCCTGCGGCAAAGACGCCTTCCACATTTGTCCTTGAAGTCTTGCCGTCGGTAACTATGTATCCTTCTTTGTCAACTGCCACCCACTGGCTGAACAGTTCGGAATTAGGATGATGACCGATGGCAAGGAAAAAGCCATCCACCGCAATATCAAAAACCTCGCCATCTTTTCTGACAAGTCTGGCTCCTGTTACGCCATACTCATCTCCGAGCACCTCCTGAGTGTTGCAGTTCCAAAGGATCTCAATATTTTCAGTATTGCGGACGCGCTCCTGCATGGCCTCAGACGCGCGAAGAACATCTCTCCTTACAATCATATATACCTTCCTGCAAAGACCTGCGAGATACGTTGCTTCCTCACATGCAGTATCTCCGCCGCCGACAACCGCCACGACCTTCTTACGATAGAAGAAGCCGTCGCAAGTTGCGCACGCCGACACTCCGAGTCCCTTGAACTTTGTTTCAGAAGGGAGACCGAGATACTTTGCAGTCGCTCCTGTCGCGATGATGAGAGAATCCGCTTCAATCTCATGACTTCCGTCTATGACAATCCTGAAAGGCCTCTGCGAAAGATCCGCCGATGTCACTGCGCCTGTACGCACATCCGCACCAAGCCTGACTGCCTGCGCCCTCATGACAGACATGAGCTGCTGACCGGCGATTCCGTTCTCGAAACCGGGATAATTTTCAATATCGGTAGTGGTAGTAAGCTGTCCTCCCGGCTGCACACCTTCATAAACTACCGGAGCGATCTCTGCTCTGGCACCGTAAATAGCTGCAGTATAGCCCGCCGGGCCACCACCTATAATAAGACACTTTATTCTTTCCATAACCTACAAATATAACAATTTATCAGACATTCATAAGATGTTTCCTAGCCATCCTGTAAACCCATCCGAGAAGGAAATCCGGAAGGATCACGATGAACGGGAAGAAAATCTTGTTCAGAAGACCCGGCATTGTGCCACGGCATCTCCAGAATGTAGCCCTGAGTGCCCTTCTGACGGCCTTTTCTGGAGTAATCATCACGGTCAGCACACGGGCCAGTTTCCTCAAAGATGGTTTCAAAGGGATGAGAGGAGTATCAACAGCACCAAAATATGCATTGGTAACGCTCACTCCCGTGAACTGGCACTCTATACGGAGTTCTCGCGAGTAGTTCCTCACAAAACGCTTTGTATTTCCATACATACCGATACCCGGCCAGCTCATCCATGCCGCCAGAGATGATATATTGAGTATATATCCGCGTCCGCGCTCCTTCATCGCCCCCACATACTTGCGGCAAAGCATCAGCGGCGTATTCATGTGAACCATCATGATGAGCTTGAGCATCCTCTCCGACGTCTCTGCGATACCTTGACAGTACATCACGCCTGCATTATTGACAAGAACCTCTACTTCACATCCGGCTTCCTGAGTCCTTGCATGAATGCAGTCAGCTGCATCCACAGCAGACAGGTCCTGCACCAACGGCATCAACTGCAAGGATGCCTTTACATCTGCCGGAACCTTTTCAGATGACTCCACAGCTTTCTTCACAACCGCTACTGTTTCATCCAGACCTGCGGAATTGATATCTACCAATATCACATTGTACCCCTTCAAGGCAAGCTCTCTTGAATAGATTCTACCCATTCCTGAAGCAGCTCCCGTCACCAGGGCATAACGTGAAAACCATTTAAAACCCTTATACATAGTTGTGCAATTCATAAAATCATGCAAAGATAGCAAAAATTTTTGATTTGGAATTTTGAATAATTCTAAATACCTTTGCACCCATGAACGCACACAAATGCCCAAATCTGGAGGAATTCAAGGAACTTCTCCGCAAACACTCACTCAAGGCCACCCCTCAGAGGCTGGCCGTTCACCAGGCAATGATGGAACTAGGTCACGCATCTGCAGACATGGTCACAGAATTGATCAAGGAGAAAGGCTCTGCAAAAGTGACGCTGGCGTCGGTATATAACATACTGACCCAGATGGCCATGCTGAAAATCTACATTTATCGGCACAGTGCCAACAACAAGATGTATTTCGATGTCAACACATTCAAGCACATGCATCTTTACGACTCCGAGAACCATATGTTCAAGGACGTTGTCGATGATGATCTTGTCACACTGATCGAATCATACCTTTCACGCAAAAAAGTGAAGGGCTACAAGATTGAAAGCATTGACATTCAACTCGTAGCCCGTCCTACTAAAAAGAAATATGTAGTTTAAAGAGTCTTTCGTGCCTTGACACCCTTCCTGATGAAGATGATGAAAAGAGGTATTGCCACTGCAACGCCGGCCACATAGCCGATCATCGGATTCAAGAACAGCCCGGTCGGTGCAGGAGAGACAAGAAGGAAACTCACACATATGAAAGTCAGGAAAGCCGCAGGAACAGAACATATCCAATGTGGCTTTCCTTTATTTATAAGGTATGCCGCACCTGTCCACAGCACTATTGTCGCAAGAATCTGATTTGCGATGCCGAGGAACTTCCATGCAGTATTGAAATCCATCTTGCAGCAGAAGAACGCCACCGCAAAGATCGGCAGGCAGACCAGGAGTCTGTTCTTGACAGGCTTCTGATCATACTTCAGGAAATCCGAAACAGAGAGGCGGAGACTGCGGAATGCTGTGTCACCGGATGTTATAGGACATATCACCACTCCAAGAATCGCGATTATTGCACCGGCCTTTCCTAACCAGCTCTTGCATATCATATCCACAAGGTCAGCTGCCTGGGCATTCTTAACTATGACTCCATTGATCTCTGTTCCGACCGATGTCATCGCATGGTTAAGTCCTTCAGGACCTCCGCAGTATGCAATGGCGGCAGTCGCCCATATCATCGCAACTATACCCTCGGCAATCATTGCTCCATAGAATACCGGACGCGCATATTTCTCATTTTTAAGACATCTTGCCATCATCGGAGACTGAGTGGCGTGAAAGCCTGAAACCGCTCCACAGGAAATCACAATGAACATCATCGGAATCAAAAGGTTGCCCTCAGGAGCGAAGTGCCAGTTCTTCAGCATTGAAGGGGTCAGTTCAACCATCTCATGGGCACCGGTGATATCCCCAGCTATCAGCATGACACCGACTCCGAAGGCCATGAACAGAAGGATGGCACCCATGAACGGATAAATGGAACCTATTATCTTATCTACCGGCAGAAGAGTCGCAAGAATATAGTATCCGAAGATAATATAAAGCCACACCTCGGCGCTGAGTCCGGTGAGTTTCGACATCAGACCGGAAGGACCGATAACGAAAGAGACACCGACAGCAAGAAGAAGGAAAGCAACCACGAAATTTACAACTCCCTTCATTCCCTTACCCAGGTATTTTGCAGCCAGATCAGGCATATTGACGCCGCCGTTCCTCAGAGACATCATACCTGCAAAGAAATCGTGTACTGCGCCCATGAAAATGCATCCGAACACAATCCAGAGATAAGCGGCAGGGCCGAATGCAGCACCTGTGACTGCACCGAAGATAGGGCCAAGGCCGGCAATATTAAGGAACTGGATCACAAAGACTTTCCAAGTCGGCATCGGAGAATAGTCTACTCCGTCGGCCAGTTCATAGGCGGGTGTCTTTCTTGAAGGATCTATGTCAAAGTAGCGTGCTACATATTTACCATAGAGAAAATACCCTCCGACAAGAAGGATGATAGAGACAAAAAAAGTTATCATATCATAGTGGTTTCAAGGCCTGGTCTGGCCTATGGTTAGCGAAGACAAATTTATCAAGTTTAATTGTCATATGCAACGATTAGGAATGATTTAGCATCTAATTGGGGCTTTTGAAATTTCAAATTATGAAGAAAATATTTGCATCACTTATCATCACACTGCTTGCTGTCACAGCCTGCAAAAAGGACGACACCATCTGCTACAACAACATAACAATGGCCAACATCGTTGACGGGAGTCTGGTCAGCGACCAGGGCAATACATTTGACATAATGGACGCGCAGGATATCCTGACTCCGGAGAACTTCAAGTACGACAGAGCCATCCTGGTATGCGATGTACTGAAAAAGACTGCAGAAAAAAGATACGACATCAGACTGAAAGACATCGAATCTGTCCTTGCCAAGGAGCCTGTACCGGCAGAAGCCATAAAGCCCGAGGATGAAATCAACGTTGACGACCCGATCCACATCAGGGACATCTGGTATGGCGGCGGCTACATCAATATGCTTCTGGAATTTGCCGCGAAGACAAACAGTGACACCAAGCACCTTATCAACCTCATCTTTAGCGAAGTGGCGGAACCAGCCGAAGGCAGCCAAGTGAAGAACCACACCTTCACCCTCCGTCATAACGCATTCGGAGAGGTCGCAACTGAAGAGAATTCAGAGCAGTACACTATCTCCGGAGGCTATGTAAGCTTCCCTGTCGCACATCTTATCGACGGCGATGAGGCAGATATCACCCTGAACTGGAACTCCTATAAGCTGGAAGGTGGCTGGCTTTCAATTTTCGGCAGCGAGGCCAAGAGCAAGACCTTCAACTGGAAGCGTATCGGATATGAACATCCTCAGAAGAGCTCGATTGTCACTCCGGCAGCTGCATGCCTGGAATAAAGACTGCTTGCCTGCAGGAAGTGGACCGGAGACGGATTACAGACAGGCAAAACGGTCGGACTTGCAAGAAACGAAAACGGTCGGACTTGCAAGAAAAGAGTAAAACATAAATCGTTAATAGACAACTAATTACACGAATCAGGGTGGAACTATTTTGTCCACCCTGATTCGTGTAAGCCATTATACATCAAGTAGTTATTTTTCCTGCGCATAAACACACTACAGCCCCCAATCAGAAGCCTTGTAGGTTGACTTCGGTGCTTGCGGCACATTCTGGAAGTATGTAAATCCGGTAATCTTCTCCAGATCGCTGACAGACATCATATCTTCTGCAAAATTCTTGCGTCCCTTTGCTGCCTTATGACTCCTTACGATTGCGACGCACTGCATTTCACTGGAAGAACACTGCGAAAGTGGTTTTCCGGTGTTTCCATTTTTAGTGCGCAAGAGCACATAATAGAACATTGTCGGGCATGACACATCACTTCGTCCACCGTATGAGATCTTCTTTGCTGTAGCGCTTCCGCTCTTGCTGGAGAAGTCATTGAAATATGCTCCGATCACAACATACAATGTGTCTGAACAGACATGGCCATCCACCCAATCTTCGAGATTGTTCCAAGCGCCACCACCAGTATTGAATGTGTCTGAGTATTGCGGGGCAATGTTGGTATAATAGAATACCTGCCTGTTAGTTGCTGAAGTTGACAATCTTTCAGCAGATCCCAGCATGTGACCCTTGTTGCATCCGCCACCTGTACTTTTGCTGCTATACTGTATATTTGAAGGAATCTTTGGATCCTGCGCATAAGCATCTGTTCTGCTTGCACCACTTTGATACCTTTGATGCCTTGGAGCCGCCACCCATACAGGACAATGATGTTCCGAGCTGTAGCAGACAGTATAGTTTCTCATCGGTTTTCCATTAAACGGATGAGAACCGCCATGACTATACTTTTCACCACCTGCGCAGATATGGTGAGCATAGTAAAGCTTGCCGTATAAACTGCTTGTTGAAGTATAATAACTGCCCTCTTTACTATAGTTTATTGTCGGCAATTCATACCAGTCATTAGGACAGTTGTCGTTTGGATCCGGGGTCGGAGTTGGCGTAGGGTCCGGATCTGGTGTAGGATCAGGTTCCGGTTCTGGTTCAGGATCTGGTGTCGGGTCTGGTGTTGGAGTAGGATCCGGTTCCGGTGTCGAAGGAGTAGAACCACCTGTAGATATAGTCCTTCTATATAAGGTGAGTTCCTCCTGGCTACCGGTATAACACCTGAAACAGTTTGCACTTTTATTCCACTGAAGCCTTCTGCCACTATTTCCGACATTGCTCACCCAGATACCGCTCTTATATGAGAACGCCCACTGATACTTGCCGTCACCCGATACCTGTCCGGCCTTGACATTGAGAGCATTCCTGGCACTTTCAAGACCTATATAACCGACATTAGTCACATTGATAGTATATCCGCTGCCATCCTTTACCACTGTAGCCTTGTACTGGTCACCGGTTGAAGAATGGATTCCTTCGGAGGTCAATGAAGACGAGATATCTTTTCCGCTACCCTTGGTATCGCCAAAGCCATTCAGAACAATGACTTCACCTCCTGAGGTATATGTTATCAGATAATCACCGCTCCAGTCGTCATATGACTGAGCGACCTTGACATAATATGCCTCTACCGGAGTCGGGGCGGGATCCGGTGTATCTGTTGTACCCCCATCCTGGCCAGGTTCGTCACCTCCCTGATCCGGCTGATCGCCCTGACCAGGATTCTGATTATCTCCGGGTTCCTGATTGTCTCCAGGCTCAGTGGGCAATTCTGTATCATCTCCTGTTCCAGGCAACACTTCCGGATTTTCCGGCTCACAAGAAAATGCCATCATCAGCACCATAAGCGGTGCAAGAAAAATCAAATAACTTCTTTTACTCATGCAAATATGATTTAAAGGCGGTCCAACTCACATTCGACTCGGCCTTATTCTGAACAAATTCGGGCAGATTGACAAACATATCAAATCCGGTCCATGCTTCAATCTGGTCAACGCTCACTGCAAAAGACGGATACCCATAAGACTTAAGGTCCCTGTGAGGCATCCAGAACCCTATAGCGATTGCATCATCAACAACTCCACCACTACGTTTCACCTTCAGCAGAACCTTCCAATAATAGTTCGGAACCGGCAGCGACTTGCCGTCGTTCTTGTTGACAATCTTCTTTGCAACAAGATTCTCACCGACCTTTCTGAACGCAGCACCGGTGACGACATACAACGTATCTCCCTGCGGCACACAAGCACGGACCGCTGTTTCAAGATTCTTCCAGATTCCGGCATTGAAGCCGTACTGAAGCTGCGGAGTGATATTGGTGGAATAGTATGTCTGACACTGCATCTGAGTCACTGCATTGCGGTCAGCATTAGGCAGCTGATGTCCGCGGGCGTAGAAGTTCTTCGGATAGTTTTCAGTCGGACAACTTGCACCGTATCCGCGACTTACGCTGGTCTGATGATGACGTCCCACCTTGGGATCATAGTCCCATATCTCCTCTCTACCGCTGGTCATATGACTATGGCAAAGCGGATAAGCCACCCAATATGAAGCGAATGTATCCGGATCATAAAGTACAGTATAATTCCTCTGCTTACATCCCTCCATCTGTGCATAATGAGTCACACGATATTCCGCACCATTTCGCTCCGCCCCAGGAAGTTCCAGCCATACAGGGCTGACTGGACTCTCTTGAACAGAGCCAGGTTCCGCACTCTCTCTGGTCTGACCGTAAGCGAAAACACACGCAAATCCAAGAAACAGTAAAATCAGTCCAAATTTTTCCTTCATACAAAATCATTAAAAATCCCGGAATGTTGTCCAGTACTCATTAGCTTCCGCCTCTCTCTCCAATGCATCAGGCACATTGACAAAGAAATCGAATCCGGTCCACTGCTCTATCTGATCGACAGAGACATCGTAGTTGGTGAAACTGTCGTTCGTGTAGGCCTTATGCTCGAACCAGAAGCCGACAGCACTGGCATCAGTCACGGTACTTCCCGATTTCTTCACCCTCAGCACCACTTTATAAAAGTAGTTAGGCACCGGCACCCTCTTGGTATCATCCTTTGCCGTAGTATATTTTATGGTCTTGCTCTCCCCTACCTTATTAAAGGCAACGCCAGTCACGATATAGATTTCCTCCGATTGAGCGATAGTCTGCAAGGCATTCTCCAAAGATGACCAGATGCCGTTATTGAAACTGTTCTGGATCTGAGGCACCGAATTGGTCACATGGAAAGTCTGCAGCTGCATGGTCTCTACCCCGTTCCTTGAACCGTTAGGAATCAGGTGGCCGCGGGAGTAGTCGTCATTGTAACTATGGCTCTTGAGGTTCACCTGATATGACTCATCGATCTTCGGATTGTATGTCCAACTGCCTGGACGGTCGAGACTGCCCATGTGGGATGCCTTCAGGTGGTATGCCGTCCAAAGCGAAGTATACTTCGACTTGTCGTAGCAATGCGTATAGTTGCGGCTGCTGGTGACATGATACATAGTGTTGACTACACAGTTGCTCATGCTCCTGGCTCCCGGAAGCTCCAGCCATGTCTTTCCTGAAACAGCCGGCTCAGCATCAGGCTGCTCCGGAGCTGTCGTGTAGAAATACTGCACTGAGCCATACTTCAGGGCGCTGGTCGAAGCCTGCTCTCCAGAACCAGTCACAAGGACATAAGGCTTGTAATAGTATTTCGTACCTTCAGACAATCCACTGAGGCTTACACTGAAGGTGCCGCTCTTTCCTGTCGGGTCGGTGGCTACGACCTTGTTATCCATTGACGAGGTAGTTCCCCAATAGAAGCCCACCTCTACTGGCACTGCACTGGCATCCGCAAAGGAAGCGGAGATAGTCGCACTAGTATAGCCGATTGAACTTGCCGCCTTGGTTGTCACACTCGCCGAGGCCTCCACCCCTATCATGACCGTATCATAATAGGTAGCAGTAAACTCGGCAGTCTGTAATGCATAGGTACCATTACCCGGCACCACAGCGTATGCCCTGTAATAATATGTCTTTGTCGCATCCAAGCCAGTAAGGTCTGCAGTAAAACTGCCGCTGGTCCCCGATGTCGAGGCCGTTGCCTTTACCTTACTCGTCATGGCAGAGGAAGAAGTTCCATAATAGAATCCCACCTCCGTCGGCGTTCCTGTCGCATCTGCAAAAGAGCCCGACAGGGTCACCCCTGTCGAACTCTTCACGCTCGCCCCACCAGTCGTTACCGTCGCGCCAGGCTGCTCGCCCGCGGGCTCTTCACCCCCGACGCTGTCGCCGGATGAGGGTCAGTTCCTTGTAATTACGACATTATCAATATATGCTCTCTTAGCAGATGTTGCTATCTTCACTGTTGATGAAGATGTCGCAGCATTAAAACTCAATGTAAAGGTCTTGAATGTTCCAGCTGCAGCTAACTGACTATTGGAAATCTTCTGTTCCTGGGAGCCTACTGTCACAACAATATTTCCTGTATCAGAACCATATTTACAAGCATCAATCTGAACAGTGAAAGATGAGGACAAATCAAGAGATTTAGACGTTATGTAACCAACAGCACTTGAAGAGCCTAATTTGAGACCACCATATTTACTTGTGTATGCCTTTGATGTCTGGCCGGAGAAATTAGGGAATTTAGAACTAGTTATAGCGGTCGAACTATCAGCTGTTGTACTATTATCAAACTGCTCTGAAAGTATAACTTGCGAACTTGATCCACCACCGGTCTGAGCACCAGCCTGGTTGATTACTACTTCTTTTGACTCTGCACCATTATATGAAAGTACTATAGTGGCAGCCTTCGACTTCCCTTCTGTATTTTCAGCATAATTAACAGTCACCTTACCTGCAGCAACATTTACAGAAGATATACTCATTGTAGCACCGGTCTTGACAGTAGCAGTCACGCTACCCTCTACATACGAG
Source organism: Candidatus Cryptobacteroides sp. (assembly GCA_045127685.1). GTDB lineage: Bacteria > Bacteroidota > Bacteroidia > Bacteroidales > UBA932 > Cryptobacteroides. The sequence continues at coordinate 74,033 of JBGVQP010000026.1, read as the reverse complement.
TTTGTAGAATAAGTGAGTTCCACTGAGCCGCCTGCAGCCTGCACTTCGTACTCTGCCTTACTAACAAAGATTCTTGGAGTTGTATCTGCTACCCATGGTATAAAGTATAACTGTGTCTGATTCGTTGTATAGAATGCAAATCGTGGACTGCTCGCATTATACTGAAGCTTTCTTCCAGCAACGGCAACCGATTCAACAGTTGTAACTCCAGCATTCTGAGTAAGGGCCATTGGAACAGCTGTTGTTGAAACATATGCTTCATTGCTAGAACCAGTATACGAAACATACTTGCCTGTCGCTTTATTCTTGATAGAGTAACCGCCATCAACCTTTGCTAATGTCCAAACACATTCTTCTATGTTTGCAACACCATAGAAATCCGAGCACTTGACATTTGCTGCGGTAGTTTTTACATTTGACGCCACATGACTGTAGTATTTTCCTCCATTAGTTCCTGACATCAGGTTCCAATTCTGCGGAACTGCAGCTATAAGGTATTCTCCAGACATGTTATCAAGAACTTCCTCTTCAGCTGAAGACATATTGACCTTCAATTTATTGAGATCGCCCTCAACGAACTTGATACCGTTTTCGTTTGCAGTTATTGTTCTGGTATATATCTTTGCCTCTGAAGTCATCTTTACAGTAAGTTTGTCACCCGGCTTGAGTTCTACTCCCCACGACGTGAACCACACGTCAATAGAGCCAGATGGATAATCTGCATTAACCTTTACTGTATTAGTTCTTCCGCCATTCTCATAAATCTCGCCCGACTTTCCTGTTGTGAGATCGATGAAACGACGGCCAGCAAGATATTTATCCTGTGGAACTGTTACCTCAACCGATGAAATATTCTCCTTCACACCAGTGAGTGTAATCTTGTTGAGAGCCACAGCACGACGGAACGAAGCAGTATATGTAGACGGAATAGTTTGAACTGTCTCCGGTTTCATAACCATGATAAAGGCAGCCGGGTCATAATTATCTACAGATGCATTCTGAGTAGCCGGAAGGGCAACTTTATATGCTTCTCCGTTTTCGTTGCTAATACCTTTAGATGCTGAGGCTGGATATACACCACCGATTGTATAAGAATCTGCCTTAGCAATGTCATTAAGGCTAAACACAAAGGATGCTGATGCCTGACCATTATAGGCATCTGTCGAAGTTGATGTAACAAACTTAGGATCAGCATTTCCGGCCATTACGCCGAGAACAACCGATTCTGCCTCACCCCACAGAACGGTGTTTTCCTCATCAAGGTAAGTCTTAGTCTGCTCAACCTCTGTGTTGAGTGTAAGTGTTGCAGATATTGTCTCTGGAGCATAATTCTCTTCCTTCTGGCAGGAAGCAAATGTCATTGCTGCTGCAGCAACGAGCATTATTGTTGAAAAATTCTTTCTCATAGCTGCATCATTTTAATATTCACCATTTTCATTGATGTCGCCTTCACCGTAGGCTCCACCACCACCGAGATTGAATTCGCCACTGACGCACAGCAGGCCTTCGTTCTGGCAGTCCAGAACAGACACAGAAGGCGTGGCATAGCATAGGCCCGCCTCCTGAGTAAATGTTTTTTTGTTACTCATAAGTTATAATTTTATTGTTGTATTTTCTGCTATCCTGAATGAATCGACAAAGGTAATGATAATTAATAAATTATCAAGGCGCATTTCTACCTTTTTGACAGAACGCAGATATAGGTTGCCAGGAGTTCCCGAAGGGGTGGACTTCGGGAACGGCATGCCGAGCCGTCGCGTACACTAAACCTCATATCAGGGCCTATAACGCCATCTGCTGTTCTCAACGGCCTGTCGTTACATACCATTGCGGACGCTGATCGTTAATCTGCGCCTTATATTGCACATCACCGTTCGCAATGGCTTGCGAATAAATGTCCGTTAATGATTTTATCCTGAAGTTCCGAACTTTGGAATAAAATTTCGCACACTAATCGCCACCAGAAGTCCTTCTGACGGCGATTTTAAATTTTATCCGTTTTATTTCACGGAACACGGATAACTCTACGGAACTTTGCGGAAGTAAAGTATAAGACTTAAGTTATGAATATGCTAGAGCAAACGATCAAACCAAAGGGAAATTCGGCAGCGAAGCCAACAAAGACGTGCTTATCGGCTTTCTGAACATGGTGTTGAGGAATTGTAATCCCTATCGCCTCTTTGAGAATATTTCAGCGCCCCCGGACCTATCCGATCCGGGGGCGCAACTTATAATGTGACAATGTTATTTCTTGATGCCGTATGCCAGGTCGCCGGCATCTCCAAGACCAGGAACGATGTACGATTTGCTGGTGAGCTCTTCATCAATCGCAGCGACCCATAGGGTAACATGCTCGCCGTCAATATTCTTCAGAAGATACTCCACTGCGTATGCGCTAGATATCGGACATACGATGTGAGTATGTTTCGGAGTACCCTGCTCAAGAAGTTTCCTGTAGGCTATTTCCAGAGATGCGCCTGTTGCGAGCATGGTGTCAGCAAGAATGAGGGTCTTGTCATTGAGGTCGGGTGTGCTGGCATATTCAATATTGATATGGAAACCTTCTCCCTTGTCATACTTTCTGTATGCCGCCACGAATGCGTTCTGGGCGTCATCGAAATAGTTCAGGATGCCCTGATGCAGAGGCAGGCCGGCGCGGAGAATGGTAGCCACAACGACCTGATCGTCATGTGTGCGCATTGGAGCGATGCCCAGAGGAGTCGTCACAGGCTTCTCAGAATAGTCCAATGTCTTGCTGATCTCATAGGCGAAGATCTCGCCAAGTCTTTCAAGGTTTCTGCGGAAGCGCATGCTGTCCTTCTGAATCTTCTGGTCGCGCATCTGCGCTACGAATTTGTTGAGAATCGTATTGTTCTCACCGAGATTTATGACTTTCATTGTCGTTGTATTTGGTTTCGGAACACAAATTTATCCTTATTTTTCAGTCTGACAAAATTTTCAGCCCCATAACGCAATCTTTCCCATGATTCCCAAGTCAAGGGTGGCGCTCGTGATACCCAAAGCCCGGAACACACGGCTGATTGTGGAAAGTGTCATGTTGTTATATCCTCTCTCAAGCCTTGAAATCTGCGCCTTCTTCACTCCGATCAAAGCCCCGAGTTCTTCTTGAGTGAGGTTTCTGGACTGCCTGGCCTTCCTTATTGTCTCACCCATTATGAACGCGCTCATATCCTCCTCATATATGTCTCGGGCACTGGTTCCTTGCTCGCCCAGCACCATCTTTAGAGCTTCCTCCTCTGAATAAAACTTCATCTTTCCCATATCATTTGTTCTTAAAATATTCCTTCATTATCCTCTCCGCCTTTTCTATCTCTTTTTGCGGCGTCTTTTGAGTCTTCTTAACAATTGCATGTGTGGTTATTACAAGTGTTTCAATACTTTTATCCCAAAAAGCAAAAATCCTATAATGTACACCTGCATATAATGTCCTGAATTCCCAGATGTCAGTATTCTGCAGTTTCTTAAACAAGTCCTTACTCATTACATACTTACACCGGTTGATGTTGTACATAATCTTTGCCTTAGCCTTTTCTCCAAGACCTTTCAAAAATTCAACAACTTCTTCAGAATATATTATCTGAAACATTGGGTTTTGATCCATATGCGTTGCAAATATAATACAAAGTTTCCATTAATGTAAACCTATTCGAATGTTTTTACGGCACCAGACGCTCGTCAGCAAAGCTGTAAAAGGAATCGCGGGAGATGATGACATGATCCATCAGAGAAAGGTCGCAGGTTTTCAGCGCCTTGTTAAGAGCGCTTGTCTGCGTAATATCAGCCCGGCTGGGAAGAGCACTTCCTGAAGGATGGTTATGGACAAGTATCACGGCAGACGCTTTTTTATCGAAGGCTGCCTTGATGATAGCCCGGTTGTCAATTATTGTACTGTCCAGTCCACCACGGGTAATCATATCCCTGGCAATCAACCTGTTTGCTTTATTGAGAAACAGGACCCAGCATTCCTCGTGATCAAGGTCTCTAAGGATAGGCTGCATGATTTCAAAGACTTTCCGAGGAGACGAAAGGGAACCGGCCGAATCAAGAGCAGACCTGAGAGAAGCCCTTCTGCCGAGTTCAAATGCAGCGGCAACAGTAACCGCCTTGCCCGGTCCTATTCCGCTAATGGACTTCAACCTGTCGATGCTCATTTCAGCTATTCCGGCAAGGCCTCCGTCCCCGCTCTGCAGCAGTTCCCTGGCCATGTCTATAACATTCTGTCCTCCCCTTCCTGTTCTGAGCAGTATCGCCAGCAATTCCACATCGCTCAATGAGCCGGCGCCCTTGGCAAGCAGCCTCTCGCGCGGCATCTCATCTGCACACATTTCCTTCAGTCTCATAACACTCGTTTTGCAAATTAACTATAACTCCAGACCAGCCGGACAACTACCAGGTGCAATTCAACCTGTTGGAGCCTGCCGGTCATGATGCAAAAATATGGATGAAGGTATACGGTTGCAACACTCAGAGGGAGGCAGACGAAAATTAATTTCTTTTTTTTATGATTTTTCTTTTTTTGAAGTTCCATTCCTGTTCGATGCCGGACATAGTCAGCCGTAATCAGGAAACACAAAATAAAAAGTCCCCGTGACTGATCACGAGGACTTGGGAGGGTGCCTTATGGGATTCGAACCCATGACATTCAGAACCACAATCTGACGCTCTAACCAACTGAACTAAAGGCACCGTGTTGGATTAAGGACTGCAAAGATACGCAAAAATTTCATTCCTGCAACATTTTCCTGCAAAACTTCTATAAAATATGAACAGAGTCCGGCTTACAACTCTTTTCTCAACCTCGCTTTCGGAATACCAAGCTGGTCACGATACTTGGCTATAGTGCGCCTTGCGACCTTGTAACCCTTTGCCGTCATCTGTTCCACAAGTTCATCGTCAGTGAGCGGCTTACGCTTGTCTTCATTTTCGACACATTCAAGCAAGGCTTTCTTGAGTTCTCGGGTCGACACTTCCTCACCCTCCTGATTTTCAAGACCTTCCGAAAAGAAATACTTAAGCGAGTATATACCGAAATGAGTCTCAATGTACTTGGAATTCACCACACGAGATATCGTTGAAATATCAAAGCCGGTCATCTCCGCGATATCCTTGAGCACCATCGGCTTGAGATTGGCCTCATCTCCGTCCTGAAAATAATCATGCTGATAATCCAGGATGGCCTTCATCGTGCTTGATAGTGTATTATGACGCTGTTTTATAGCTTCGACGAACCACTTTGCAGAATCAAGCTTCTTCTTTACGAAAGTTGCAGCCTCCTTCTTCTCCCTCTCGGATGAATTCGCTGCCTCCATCAGAAGTTCCGCATACTTACGGTTAACCTTCAGTTCGGGTATCGTAAAGCGAGGCATGGACAGCAGCAGTTCTCCATCTTTATATTCCAGGATAAAATCCGGTACAATCTGCTGGGCCTGATCGTTATACGAATCATCGATCTGTCCGCCAGGGGATGGATTAAGTTTCAGAATCTTTGCGATCGCTGCCTTGAGTTCTTCTTCCGAAATGCCCATCCGGGCCATTATCTTATGAAAATGCTTGTTGGTAAACTCCTGAAAATGATTCTTCAGAATCTTCTCAGCATTCTCCACCTCCACAGAACGCTTCTTATGCTTTATCTGGAGCAGGAGACATTCACGCAGGTCACGCGCACCGACACCTGCCGGCTCGAATTCCTGGATGATGGAAAGCATCTGAAGGACTTCTTCCTCGGTAGTCTCAACATTGGCCCTGAAAGAAAGGTCATCCACGATACTGTCAATGCTTCTTCGAAGATATCCATCATCGTCAAGACTGCCGATAATGAATGAACCTACGGCATACTGATGTTCAGAAAGGCTTCTATATCCCAACTGTTCCTGAAGGCTCTGTGTAAAACTTTCCTTTACTGAAAATGTACTGTACTGCGGGCGCTCATCCTTTATATTATAATTGTCCGAACGCAGACGATAGGAAGGAATCGAGTCATCTTCCTTATACTCGGACAACGACACCTCCCTTGGAGCTTCTTCCACTTCTGTTTCGGCAGGCTGTTCCTCATCAAGCACAGGATTCTCCTCAATTTCCTTACGCACCCGCTGTTCAAACTCCTGAACAGGAAGTTCGATAAGCTTGATAGTCTGAATCTGAAGTGGAGAAAGTTTTTGCGTCTGCTTGAGTTCTAAGCCTTGCTTCAACATAAGATATTCTGTTTAATGGTCTATAATTCTATGTTTATAGGCCTGAGCACCTTTACGGTATCGACCACATAAACATTTGTTTTGTCAACTATCGGATATTCAATGCTTTCCTTGACTACAAATGCACTCGGGAACTCCGGCTTGATACGGGCGAGCACTTCCATAGCCTCTGACTTCGTCCTGAAATCACCTACCGTCACCTTGAAATAAGGATTAGCGTAAGTTCTGTACGCCTTGATATCGCGGTGGAGCGCTTCAAACCTTTTCTGAACAGCCTCCGACTCCTGTCTTGCCGACTGCTTGTGATCAAAGAATATACGCACTCTGAATCCGTTTATCATCCTCGAGGAATTTGCAGCCACCTGCTCTCTGAGCGCATTCGCAACCTCCTGTGACTGATATATCTCCACATCGGCATTATCTCCTCTTGCCTTCAATGGCATGATATGGAAAATATCTTTTCCCGTAAATGTCGTATCGACTCCGGACACGAACCTGTATACCAGGGAGTCCACGAGTTCATAACCCTCCGGCACTTCCGGCATCTGAACTGCAGTTTCAAGCTCCTGTGCAGCCAGGACAGACGGAACTGCCGCCACAATAAAGCAGACCAGCATTTTCAGAATAAGGTTCTGAGTAGTTTTCATAAAATTAAAGTTCTAATAGTTTCTTCAATGGTATTTCCTTGATATCTTTTTTTATCGCGACACCGGCGACATATCCTTTCACATGTACATCCAGGGAACATTCCTGCAGTTTATTCACATCCATGAATGTCATAAGTTCTCTGAAACCCACCTGTGACCCCAGGTCTATTCTTGCAGAAAGCCTATGATCCAGACATGTCTTCCTGTTCACGATGAAAGGATCGAGCGTCACCCTACCAATAACCTTGCCAAAGTGTGTAAGTTCCCCTTCCGCCTGACGGACATCAAGCTTTCCTGCCGGATTATCTATCCCTATCACGACTGCCAGATTAATCGTACGCAGTCCGACCATGGATATAGTCTCGACCTTTCCGCCGGTTATTTTTATCTGTTTGTACTTGCCGCATCCGCTCAAAGCAGAGAGCATCAGGCAGAGTATGACGAACAAGGCTATGAATCTCCCTTTTCTCATGCGATTCTATATTATATATCTTGGCAAAGATAAATATATTCGCCGAAAAAACCTATCTTTGCGAGGTGTTAAAGATAATGGAAATGCGCAACATAAGACCTATTCAAGACCCTTCAAGACCGAAGGTTTATATAGAGACATACGGCTGTCAGATGAATGTAAATGACAGCGAAGTAATTCTTTCCATACTTCAGGATGCCGGATATGTCCTGACCGAGGACATCGCTCAGGCGGATGTGATACTCGCCAATACTTGTTCCATCAGGGACAACGCCGAGCAGAGGATATGGGGCAGGATCGATCAGTTCAAGATACAGAAAAGAAAGAGAAAAGGGGTGATCATCGGCATCGTCGGCTGCATGGCGGAAAGACTGAAGGATGAACTGCTGAAAGCCGTCGATATCGTTGCAGGACCTGACTCATACAGAACGCTGCCGGAGCTGCTCAAGGCTGTCACTCCTGACAGTCCGCAGATAAATGTACTGCTTTCTCATGAAGAGACATATGCGGAGATTTCACCGGTAAGGCTGGACAAGAACGGAATCTCGGCATTCATTTCCATCATGAGAGGCTGCAACAATGTATGTTCTTATTGCATAGTGCCTTACACACGAGGACGTGAGCGCAGCAGGGACGCACATACAATAGTAAGGGAGGCACGCGAATTATGGGAGAACGGCTACAAGGAAGTCACCCTGCTTGGACAGAACGTGGACTCATACCTGTGGGAGGACGTAAACTTTGCAAGACTGCTCGAGATGGTCGCATCTGTAAACCCGGAACTACGGGTAAGATTTTCGACTTCACACCCTAAGGACATCAGCGACGAGGTCATCTACACGATGGCGCGTCACGAGAACATCTGCCGCCACATCCACCTGCCTGTACAGTCGGGAAGCAGCATAATGCTGGAGAAGATGAGACGCAAGTATGACCGCGAATGGTATCTGGAGAGGGTTGACAAGATCCGCAGCGTCATGCCGGACTGCGGAATAACCACCGATGTGATAGCCGGATTCAGCGGCGAGACAGAACAGGACCATGCTGACACTTTGTCACTGATGGAAAAGGTCGTGTTCGACTCGGCTTTCATGTTCGCATATTCGGAAAGGCCAGGCACGCTGGCTTCGAAGAAGTATCCGGACGACATTCCATACGAGGTAAAGACCGCACGTCTTAACGAAATCATAGCGCTCCAGGGACGCATGAGCCTGAAGAGCAATGAAAAGGAAATCGGAAAGGTGATGAAAGTCCTTGTTGAAGGACCATCAAAGAAGAACCCGGAACAGTTGTGCGGAAGGGCAGGAAGCAACAAGATGTGCGTATTCCCGTCCCGCGGAGAGAAACCGGGAGATTACTGCGAAGTCAGGGTGACATCCGCAACATCCGCCACCCTCATTTGCGAACGAATGGACCTATAACAGATTGAACAGTTTTTCAGCAGTATCGCGTGCAAGTATTTCATCGACTTGTGCGCGATATTTTTCATGTGCCGCCTCAAATTCCGCGAGGGATCCCTTCCTGATAGGTTCTGCCGGAGGCGACTGCATCTTCAGAGGATTGATCGGGCTGCCATTTTTCCAGACACGGAAGTCAAGATGAGGTCCAGTCGAACGGCCCGTAGAGCCGACATATCCGATCACCTGTCCCTGACGCACCCTCTGGCCGACCTTCAGTCCCTTGGCATAGCGCGAAAGATGCAGATACGCAGTAGAATACACGGAGTTATGACGGATCCTTACGGTCTTTCCACCGGCTCCTTCATATTTGATGCTTGTAACCGTTCCGTCTCCGATGGTCATGACAGGAGTTCCTGTCGGAGCTGCATAGTCCACACCTGTGTGAGGACGTACTTTTCTTGTCACCGGATGCTTGCGGGCATATGAGAATCCGGAAGATATGCGGGAGAACTTGAGCGGAGCCTTCAGGAAGGCCTTCCTCATGCTTTCGCCTTTTTCGTTCCAATAGATATTCCCGCCGTCTCCCTGATTGTACATCACGCACGGAAGATGTTGGTTGTCATGGGTGAATATCGCATACCTTACCGTGTCGACAGCAACCACTTCCCCATCACAAAGACGCTCGTCGTAAAGCACCCTGAACCTGTCACCCTTCTGCAGTCCGAAGAAATCGACAGTCCATGCGTATATATCTGATATTGAAATGATAAGTTCTGGACTCACTCCTGCATCACGCATATCCACCCAAAGAGATGTATTGATGGTTACATCGGCATAGCGCTGCTGGGTGGTGACAGGTTTTTCATGGATACTCACTTCGTACGGAGGCTGACATCTGAAGACCACCTGAGATGTGCGGTCGCGGTCATAGACCACCCACTGGAGATTGCCACGCTCCGCCCGGAATGACGTTGACGCGTCATTCCGGGCAGTGGCAGGGCCATCTTGGGTAGCGGCAGCATCACCATAGTAGGCTTTGTACGAGTTGCCGACGCGGAGGGACTTCACGTCGAAAGTGCCGGCACACGCCTGGGTCAGATCGTAAGCCTCCTGAGCGCTCATTCCCAGATGCATCATGAGGGTAGAAAAGAACTGGCCGTCCTTCACCTTTCCTTCTACGCATACAAGGGAGTCCGGGCAGAAGCCGTATGGGCTGATTTCTTCTTGCAACACATCAACAACCTCCTGATTATCAGACACATTTGCATTACACGCAACAATTGCGACCATCAGGGCAGACAATATATACAATCTTCTCATCTTCAGTCATTTTAGCGGCGCAAAACTACGAACTATTTTCCACATCGGAAAACCTGTTGAAAACTTTGTGTAAAATTTTGTAAAAAAGTGGAACAAAATGGAAAATAATTCCTACTTTTGCAGACGATAGCGTGAAAGAAAATTTATGATCAAGTTTTTCGGCGAATATGGTGCAAAAGTAGACGACAAGGGAAGACTCATCTTCCCTGCCGCCTTCAAGAGCATCATGCCAGTCGACGGGGACATGAGATTCGTCATCAGGAAGGACACCTTCTCTGACTGTCTCGAGATGTTCACCATGTCGGAGTGGGAACGCCAGTCGGAGGAAGTCCGTTCAAGACTCAACCCGGCTTTCAACGAAAGTCACGCTAAATTCTGGAGGGCTTATATGCACAACTGCACCATGGTTGAGCCTGATGCGAAGCTGGGCCGCATATCAATCCCGAAGAAGCTTCTTGAAATGATCGGCGTGACCAAGGAAGTCGTTTTCTCCGGCAACGATTACAAGATCGAAATCTGGGCCAAGGATAAGTTTGAGTCCAGCGTCATTTCTAACGAAGAGTTCATTTCCATTGCCGGTTCACTGTCTGATCTTAGATAGAGGAGGGACCGTCAGATGTCAGAATACCATACATCCGTATTATTAGACGAAAGTGTATCCGCACTCGTAGGCTCCGATGTAGACGGGGTCTATGCTGATGCGACGTTCGGAGGAGGCGGGCATACTGCCGAAATTCTTTCACGCTTATCACAAACTGGCAGCGTGCTCGCCTTTGACCGAGACATGGATGCGATCGGAAACCGCATCGATGACACTCGTCTTACACTTATCCGCAGCGACTTCAGATGGATCCACAACCATGTGCTCCATCATGGATACCGAGACGGCATCGATGGTGTCCTGGCAGACCTGGGAGTCTCTTCACACCAGTTCGACACCGCCGAGAGAGGTTTCTCTTTCAGATACGACGCCCCTCTGGACATGAGGATGAATCAGGAAGCGCAACTCACTGCAGCCGACATCATCAACGGCTACGAAATCCAGGAAATCGAAAAGATCCTGCGCATCTACGGCGAAGTGGATAACAGCAGAAAGATCGCACAGATGATAGAAAAGGCCAGACAGGCAGCTCCTATCAATACGACGACAGAACTTGGCAAGGCCATAGAGAAGGCACTGCCGAAATTTGCCGAGCATAAGTTTCTGGCGAAAGTGTACCAGGCGCTGCGTATCGAGGTAAACCAGGAAATGAAGTCGCTCGAGAAATTCCTAAGCGGAGCGGCCAAGTCTCTCAAACCGGGAGGAAGGCTCGTGATCATCACCTACCACTCACTCGAAGACCGCATGGTGAAGAACTTCATCAAGAGCGGAAACATAGACGGAAAGGTGGAGAAGGATTTCTTCGGGAACTCGACCGCACCGTTGAAGGCCGTCAACCGCAAGCCGATCCTGCCACAGGAAAGCGAGATTGCAGCAAACACCAGAGCGAGGAGCGCGAAGTTAAGGATAGCAGTAAAGGAGGAAGCACAATGAAAGGAAAGAAGGGAAAGAAGATAAGGAATACATTGATGTCCATAGCCAGAGGAGATGTTCTGCTGAAAATCGGAGCGGACAGGCTCTTTCCTTACATACTCTACACTTTCTTTCTGGCCGTGCTGAGTATCTGGCTCAGCTACAAGGCAGAGATAACGATGCAGAAAGCGGAAAGGAACAAAGCCACGATAGAGAACCTGAAGATTGACAATGTAAACAAGACTTGCAAAATCATAAGTCTGACAAGAATAAGCACTGTGGAATCGATGCTCGAGACCGCAGGATCAAAAGTAAAGGCGCCGCAGAAACCGGCATATAGATTAAAGTAGTATGGAAGGCAGCAACAGAAACAGCGAAAGAAAGTTCGACAGGGTAAGCGTTATCCTGTTGGTTATCTGCGCCCTGTTCCTTTTGTTGTCCATCCTCCTTACTTACAGAATGGTCTACCTGCAGTTCATCTGGGACCGCCCGGCCAACAGCATTGAACAATTCATTCCCAACTATGAGGAAACCGTCATTCCGCCGGACAGGGGTGATATCCTGGACTGCAACGGAAGGATTCTCGCAAGTTCGACTCCTCTGTATGACATAAGAATGGACTGCTGCATCCAGCAGGAATATCTCGCCGACGGCAGGAAGATAAAGATTCCAGAAAATCCGACCATCAGGCAGGACTCCATAAACGAGCAGGACTGGAAGAACCTCGCGTGGAAGATGTGCCAGGAACTCCCCGGCATCGTGAAGAACGGCAAGACAGCCAACGAATACTACAACCTGATCATCTCCAAGAGGGAAGACCCCGAGGCTGAAGGCAGAAAGTACGTGCTGCTCGTCAGCGAGGTAGACCACAGTACCCTGATGAAGATCAGACAGCTCCCCCTGTTCAATCTGGGAAAGAACATAAGCGGAAAGATTGAGAAGAAGAAGTCAAGAAGACTATACCCTTACAAGGGACTTGCAGGCAGGGTCATCGGCGATATAAGAATTGACCCGAACAATCCTGAAATGGACCGCAAGATCGGAATCGACGGACAGTACGACTATATACTTCACGGTACTCCGGGCAGACAATGGATGAAATCTACCGACAACGGCAAGATCATCAATCCGGACAGCACCAAGACAGACGTTGTGCACGGGGCCGATATCAGGACCACATTGGACATGACCATCCAGGATATAGCCGACAAGGCCCTCAGAAGCCACATAGCGGATGACGAAGGAATTGAAGGAGGATGTGCAGTGGTGATGGAAGTGGAGACCGGAGCCATCAAGGCCATGGCAAACCTCATCAAGGGAAAGAACGGCAGACTCACAGAGGGTCTGAACATGGCAATCGGTCGTGCCGGCGCACCTGGTTCAGTGTTCAAGACGGTCACTCTGATGACTCTTCTGGAGGATGGAAAGGTAACTCTTGACACCAGGATGGATTGCAACGGCGCACGTTTGAAGCAGTTCCCGAACCTGGACATAGACCAGCAGCTGAAGAAGTATATAGACAGGACAGGCAACAAGACCATCACCGTAAGGGAAGGTCTGGCAATTTCATCCAACAACGTGTTCAGGCACTTTGTCATCGAGCACTACGGAAAGAACGAGCAGACCATCAAGCAGTTTACAGACAGGCTTTTCGAGTACAAACTGGACGGATCATACGAGTTCGACCTGAAGGAGAAGGCATTCGGCACACCGCGCCTGAGAAACAGTTGGGACATCCACGACCTGTACTCTACGGCAATGGGATACTCTATAAGACAGACGCCTCTGAGCATACTGACTTTCTACAACGCCATCGCCGGAAGAGGAAAGATGATGAAGCCTTACCTGATACAGTCTTTTGAAAGGGCCGGGGAAATCGAGCAGGAGTTCAAACCACAGATCCTTAACGGAGCCATATGTTCGACCCAGACCGCAGACACATTGATTTCAGCATTGAAGTCTGTTGCAACAGAAGGTACGGCAGCCTCGAAGCTGAAGGGAGCCAAATGTGAAATTGCCGGCAAGACCGGAACCGCGTGGGTATATCTGGACGACAGAGACAATCCGAATCCCAAGAAGAGATACGAGACTATGGACGGCAAGAGAAGGTACCAGGCGACATTTGTCGGCTTCTTTCCGGCAGACGCTCCGAAATACTCTGTCATAGTCACAGTATACACAACTCTGACCACGAGCAAGAGTTACGGAGGAGGAAACCAGCCGACCAGGATTTTCAGAGAAATCGCCGACAGGATATGGGCATTCGACAACGAATGGGGCGAGGTAGCGGAAGAGGTCTATGGCATACCCTACATGAGGGAAGACCACATCGGGACACGAAAGTCAGGCAGCCCGGTCCCGAACCTCAAGGGCAAGGGATTGAAAGACGCCATCTACGCACTTGAAAACAACGGATACAGATGCACTTACGAGGGAGTGGGACATGTGGTGAAACAAAGTGTGGAAGCAGGAAAGCAAGGCAGAAAAGGAGAAACAGTTCATATAACATTGAAATGATACTTGATAAAGTCATAAGAAACAGCGGAGCGGAAATCGTATACGGCAACGGCCGTGTAGAGGTGAGTTCGATATGCAGCGACTCACGCAAGGTTTCATCCGGAGCACTATTCGTCGCGGTAAAGGGATTTGCAAGCGACGGGCATGACTATATATCACTGGCGATCGGCAAAGGCGCAAGGGTCATAATGTATGAAGACCAGCAGGCGCTCGAGCGTCAGAACATCCATTCTGATGAGCTTGACGGCATCGTTCTCGTGAAGACCGGCTCGTCAAGACACAGCCTGGCGGTCGCCGCAAGCAATTTCTACGGCAATCCGTCCGAGAAACTCAAGCTCGTGGGCATCACCGGAACCAACGGCAAGACCACGACAGTCACCCTCCTCCACAGGATGTTCACCGCAATGGGATACAGCTGCGGACTGCTGTCGACCATCGCCAATTATGTCGGAAGCAAAGGAACCGAGGCCGTCAATACGACCTCCGACCCTATCACCATAAACTCCCTCCTGAACGAGATGGTCGGAGCGGGATGCGAGTATTGTTTCATGGAAGTCAGTTCCATCGGAGTCGAGCAGGAGCGCATCGGCGGTCTGAAATTCACTGCCGCGATATTCTCCAACCTCACTCACGACCACCTGGACTACCACAAGACCTTCGCAGAGTACCTTCGCTGCAAGAAACTCTTCTTTGATAACCTTGACAAAGACGCGGTGGCAATCATCAACTCCGACGACAGGAACGGAATGGTGATGGTACAGAACACATCCGCACGCGTGGTGACATACTCATGCAGAGGCATGGCGGACCACACATGCAGGGTGATGGAGCAGAGTTTCGAGGGCATGCTGCTCAAGATTGACGGGACAGAAACATGGTCATGTCTGATCGGACAGCACAATGCATACAATCTTCTTGCGCTGTACTCGACCGCCATCGAACTTGGAGCGGACCCGCATGAAGTGCTTGTTGCGATGAGCACCCTCAGACCTGCACCGGGAAGACTTGAAAACATGCGTGGTCCGAGGGACATTTCAGTGATAATCGACTACGCACACACTCCGGACGCGCTTGAGAATGTCCTCAAGACGCTTCGTGAGATAGCCCCCGACCATGAACTCATCTGCCTTTTTGGATGCGGAGGCGACAGGGACAAGACCAAGAGACCGGAGATGGGACTGATAGCGCAGAAGCTTGCAGACCGAATCATCGTGACATCTGACAACAGCCGCAGCGAAAAGACCAGTGACATCATGGCAGATATCAAGACCGGAATGGACATCACCGGCAGAGCCAAGTCACTGTTCATCGAAGACAGGGAGGAGGCGATCAGGACAGCCATAATGCTTGCAAGCCCGGGTGCAACTGTCCTTCTGGCCGGAAAAGGACACGAGACTTATCAGATCACAGACGGTGAGAAGAAGCATTTTGATGAGAAAGAAATAGTAACGGAGATTTTCAACACATTACAGTAAGAGATGATATACCACCTTTCAGAGTATTTAAGAGAAATCGGATTGGATTATCCTGGACAGGGCCTGCTCGGTTACCTGTCTTTCAGGGCCATCGCATCGTTCTGCCTTGCCCTTCTGATATCAATCTTCGCGGGAAGACGCATTATCGGCTGGCTGCAGAGCAAGCAGATCGGCGAGACCATCCGTGACCTCGGCCTGGAAGGTCAGCTGCAGAAAAAGGGCACGCCGACCATGGGTGGAATCATCATATTCATCGCCATAATAATCCCCGTGCTCCTGATGAGCGATCTTACTAACATCTACAACATCCTGCTTATCATCAGCACCGTGTGGTTCTTCATGATAGGATTTGCAGATGACTACATCAAGGTCTTCAAGAAGAACAAGGAGGGAATGAGCGAAAAGGGAAAGCTTATCCTGCAGGGTCTGATGGCCCTGGCCATAGGTCTGGCAGTATGCTTCAGTGACCAGATAGTCGTGCGCGAGCAGGTAAACAACGCCGAGACGACAGCAATTGTGACCTCTGACGAGGCTCCTGCAGCATCAGTAGATGAAGTAAAAAGTACAAAGACAACGATACCGTTTGTCAAGAGCCACGAGTTCGACTACGGCATCCTCTCCCCTTTCAAGGGCGCATGGGGAAGATACTGCAGATGGGCCATATATGTGGTGATGATAATTATCGTAATCACCGCATGCTCAAACGGAGTCAACCTGACTGACGGAATGGATGGACTTGCAGCAGGTTCCACTGCAATCGTAGGTGTCGTACTCGGTCTGTTCGCATGGCTCGGGGGCAATGTCGTCAATGCGGAATACCTGAACATCATGTACATCCCGGGAAGTGGTGAGATAGCGGTCTTCATGTCCGCACTTGTCGGAGCCCTCATAGGCTTCCTCTGGTACAACACTTACCCTGCACAGGTATTCATGGGAGACACCGGAAGCCTGATGCTCGGAGGGATCATCGGAGTTGCAGCCGTACTCATAAGAAAGGAACTGCTGATACCGGTTCTCTGCGGAATTTTCTTCGCTGAAAGTGTATCGGTGATCATGCAGAGGGTTTACTTCAAATATACGAAGAAGAAATATGGTACCGGAAGAAGGGTATTCAAGATGACTCCGCTGCATCACCATTATCAGAAAGAAGGCATCCCTGCCCTGATACAGAGCCCCGCCAAGGCTATGCCGGAATCAAAGATCGTTTCGAGATTCTGGATTGTGGGAATCATACTGGCGTTAGTTACAATAGCATTATTGAAGGTTAGATAGATATGTCAAGAGTAGTAGTATTAGGTGGTGGAGAAAGCGGTGTAGGTTCCGCTGTTCTCGCAAAAGTGAAAGGTTTCGATGTATTCCTCTCGGATATGGGCAATATATCCGAGAAGTATGTCGCAATGCTCCAGGAATGGAATATTCCTTTCGAGCAGGGCGGACACACCGAGGAACTGATCCTCAACGCCGATGAGGTCATCAAGAGTCCGGGCATCCCGTCGACTGCATCAATGGTGCAGAAGATAGAGGACAAGGGCATCAAAGTCATCTCTGAAATCGAATTTGCAGGCCGTTACGATTCTGCAAAGAAGGTCTGCATCACCGGAAGCAACGGCAAGACTACAACCACATCCCTGATCTACCATCTTCTCCAGCAGGCAGGTCTCAATGTCGGTCTTGGCGGAAACATCGGAAAGAGTTATGCATACCAGGTCGCTACCGAGAAATTTGACATCTATGTACTCGAGCTCAGCAGTTTCCAGCTTGACAACGTCTATGATTTCAAGGCGGACATCGCTGTGATCACCAACATAACTCCGGATCATCTTGACAGATACGGATACAACATGGAGAACTATGTCAAGTCTAAGTTCCGCATCACAAGAAACATGTCGGACGAGGACTGCTTCATCTTCTGCTCAGACGACGAGATAACCATCAACCACCTCAACAAGATCGTGGTGAAGGCAAAGCAGCTTCCTTTTACCCAGAAGGAAGAAGTGCAGCAGGGTGCATTCCTGCAGGACGACAGGATCATTGTCAGATATAAGGAGCAGGAGTGCGACATGTACCTTCAGGAACTTGCTCTTGGAGGCAGGCACAATGTATACAACTCAATGGCTGCCGCTCTTGCAGCCAAAGCTATGGATATTGACAATGCTGCCATCAGGGAAGGTCTTGCAACATTCCAGGCTGTCGAGCACAGACTTGAAAACGTGTTGAGCATCAAGGATGTCCTCTACATCAATGATTCGAAGGCGACTAATGTGGATGCCGCCTGGTATGCTCTCGAATGTCAGACAAGACCGGTAGTATGGATCGTAGGCGGAACAGACAAGGGCAATGATTACAGTTCCCTCGTTCCGCTTGCAAAGGAAAAAGTCAAGGCGATCATCTGCATGGGACTTGACAACGCCAAGATACACGCAGCATTTGAAGATGCAGTCCCTCAAATGTACGATGTGACATCCGCGCAGGATGCAGTACAGACAGCACATAGGATTGCCGCATCCGGAGATGTCGTGCTTCTGTCGCCATGCTGCGCAAGTTTTGACCTCTTCAAGAATTATGAAGACAGAGGACGCCAGTTCAAGGACGCCGTAAGAAATCTGTAATGAACATGAGCCAGAACACAGAAAATACTGTTCCGGAAAAGAAGGGATTCTGGAATTTCATCGACAATGTCAAGGGAGACAAGGTCGTATGGATCATTGTGCTCTTGCTCATAATGATATCGGCCCTGGCCATATTCTCATCGACGTCCGCATTGACCGGAGAGAGCCGGAACAGGGTCGACCTGCTCAAGAACCACTCGATATTCATAGCCATCGGACTGTGCATAATATGGCTCCTGAACAAGCTTAAAGGAGTCAGGTTGTTCAAGTGCGTGTCTCAGTGCGGATTCATAGCGTCGCTGGTCATGCTGCTGATGCTTGTCTTTGACATTGACCTGGGATTCATCAAGGCGGCCACATTCAACAAAGCCACACGCTCGCTGGAATTTTTCGGATTCCAGATTCATGTCCTGGAGTTTGTAAAAGTGGCGATGGTCATGTATCTTGCCTGGGCTCTTGACGCCTATTGGACCGACCATGAGCAGATGAAGAAAGGTCAGAAGACTACCACCCTCAAATGGGCCAACAGACTTGCCGCCAAAAGCGAAAAACTTGCCTTCCTCAAAGAGAGTATCTGGAAGCGGATCATATACCTTTATGCTCCAGTCTGTCTGACAACAATTCTGTGCATGAAAGGAAGCAACTCCAGCATGTTGTTTATCGGAGCGATGTCAATGGTCATCCTATGGATCGGGCGGATGCGCAAACGAGAACTTCTACTGATCGTGGCCCTCGGAATCGCAGGAATATTCTGCATCATCGGGATCAACCATATTTCGGGAGACAGGATCTTCTCCGGAATGAGACTCGGTACTCTGAAAGCGAGGATCCTGGATAAGAAGACTATCTATGATCTTGTGGAAATCGAAAAGAATCCGGCGCTAGGAAAATATTCTGACGAATGGTTTGATGTCAGGAATGACATAAGACAGCCATATACAGCACTGCTGGCAGTCAGACAAGGCAAGCTCGTTGGCAAAGGTAGCGGCAACAGCACGCAGAAGTACATAGTGACACATATCTATTCCGACTACGTATTCAGTCTTATAGTAGAAGAATACGGGTTACTGGGAGGGGTATTCATAATGTTCCTCTACCTGAGTCTTCTGGCACGAGGTGCTACGATTGCCAGAAACTGCGTGAACCCGTTCGCCAAATATGCCGTAGGTGGTCTGTCACTGTTGATTACTGCACAGGCTATGATGCACATAATGGTAAATCTGGATGTGGGATTCAGGACCGGACAGACCCTTCCTCTGATAAGCGACGGACGATTTGCATTTATAATGTTCTGCATCGCATTCGGAATAATCCTGTCGATAAGCAAGAGTGCAGTAAAGGAAGTTCAGAGTACGGAAGAACAAAATTAAGCGAGATGGAATACAGAAAACTCAGAGTGATAATCAGTGGAGGAGGCACAGGAGGACATATCTTCCCTGCCCTCTCCATTGCCGGTAAGTTGAAGGAAGTGAATCCTTCGACTGAAATACTTTTTGTCGGAGCGGAAGGAAGGATGGAGATGGAAAAGGTGCCGGCTGCAGGGTATGACATCAAAGGTCTGCCGATTGCCGGACTCAAAAGAAGTCTGAGCCTGTCAAACTTGGCGGTACCTTTCAAAGTACTCAAAAGCGTGAGCATGGCAAAAAAGATTCTGCGAGAGTTCAGACCGGATGTCGTCATCGGTGTGGGAGGCTATGCCAGCGCTCCCCTTCTCTGGGCGGCAGGAAGACTGGGAATCCCGACCCTGATCCAGGAGCAGAACGGTTTTGCAGGTCTGACCAACAAGATAGTGGGAAAGAAGGCAAAGCGCATCTGCGTGGCATACGAAAACATGGACAGATTCTTCCCTGCCGACAGGATTGTGCTCACAGGCAATCCGATAAGAAAGGAGATAGTTCCATGCACTCCTGAAATGAAGGAAGATGCGATGAAATTCTATGGCCTTGACCCCCGCAAGAAGCACATCTTCATTGTGGGAGGCAGCCTCGGAAGCCGTACCTTGAACGAATCGATGAAAAAATGGATAACTGACGGATGTCCCGGCGGCGAGAATGTCGAGATCATCTGGCAGTGCGGAAAATACTACAAGAAGCAGATTGACGAGTTCATGGAGGGTGTTTCAGCTCCGGGAATCTTCCATTCTGATTTCATTCAGAGGATGGACCTCGCTTATGCGGCGGCTGATATCGTGATCTCACGTTCGGGAGCAAGTTCTGTTTCCGAGCTGTGTGCCGCACGCAAGGCTGTGATATTCGTCCCTTCACCCAATGTGACTGAAGACCATCAGACCCATAATGCAATGGCGCTGGTGAATAAATATGCAGCGATGATAATCAAGGATGCGGATGCCGCGGAAAGACTTATGACTACCGCATGCAGGCTCCTTGACGAACCGGAGAGGATCGCGTTGCTTGAAAAGAACATCGCCGCACTGGCAAAGACTGATGCGGCATCGGACATAGTCAATCATGTTTACGAGGTGATATCGTGCGAAAAAAAGTAAAGGGAACAATGTACACGGACATATACTTCATAGGAATAGGCGGCATCGGAATGAGCGCCATTGCAAGATACTACAATGCCAAAGGCTTCAAGGTGAGCGGATACGACAAGACCCCTTCCGCGCTGACAGAAGCACTTGAGTCGGAAGGCATTGAGATACATTATGAGGACAATACGGACTTCATTCCGAAGAAGGTCGAGACCACACTTGTCATCTATACTCCAGCCATCCCCAAGGACATGGGCGAACTGGTCTATGTACAGCAGAACGGATACAGGGTCATCAAGCGTTCGCAGATGCTCGGAGAGATAACTCGCGGGCAGAGGTGCATGGCTGTTGCCGGAACCCATGGCAAGACCACCACAAGTACGCTTGTGGGCCACCTGTTCACTTCTTCCGGAGCCGGCTGTTCTGCCTTTCTCGGAGGCATCTCGAAGAACTATGACTCCAACCTGCTTACCCACTCCAATGACGTTGTCGTGGTGGAAGCCGATGAGTTTGACCGTTCATTCCTGCAGTTGTATCCGGAGGTTGCCGTGATCACATCGATGGATGCCGACCATCTGGACATCTACGGAGATGAAGCCCACATCCGCGAGGCATTCAAGGCGTTCGCATCACAGGTAAGCGGCACAGTAATAGCCAAGCATGGACTTGACATAACGCCGTCTGACACAAAAGCAGAAATAAAGACATATTCACTCGGTAACTCAGAAGCGGACTTCTACGCAGAGGTTCTTGAAAACGGACATTTCAACCTTCATTATCCGGGTGGAGTGATCGAAGACTGCGTAGTGGGGATCCCGGGCTGGGTAAACATAGAGAACGCCACCGGAGCAGCGGCGATTGCATTGACCTATGGCATAGAGCCTTCGAAGATCAAGGAAGCGCTGGCTTCATTCGCAGGCGTAAAGAGAAGATTTGACCTGCAGGTAAAGAAACCGGGATGTGTCTATATCGATGACTATGCGCATCACCCCGAGGAGATTTCGGCAGCCTTGAGCTCGATCCGCAGTTCATACCCTGACATGAAGATGACAGTTGTATTTCAGCCTCATCTCTATACCAGGACACGCGACTTCGCGGACGAGTTTGCAGTTGCGCTGAGCAAGGCCGACAAGCTCATCCTGCTGGACATATACCCGGCACGCGAACTGCCGATTCCGGGAGTCAGCTCTGAAATCATCTTCAGGAACGTGACTTGCGCCGAGAAAGTGCTTATTGAACGATCGGAGCTGATGGATTATCTTGCGGGTGAGAAAATAGAACTTCTGGTTACCGTCGGAGCCGGTGACATAGACAGATTTGTAGGACCTATTGCAGAAATGCTGAAATGAACAGAACCCTGAAATACACCCTTCTGAGTCTTGGCGGCGCACTTATCGCTGCATGCATCATCTGTACCTTCCTTTACGGCAGGTCGCAGAGGGGGCAGATAGTGTGCAAGAGAATCCTGGTGCATGTTCAGGACAGCATGGACATACGTTTCATATCATCGGAAGAGATCGTCAGAAGCATCAGGAAGGAATATGGCAGATGCATAGGGAAGGTCCTTGACAGCATCGATCTGGTGAAGGTGGAAGAGATCATAGATGGCAAGAGCGCAGTTCTCAAGAGTCAGGCCTATACGACAAAGGACAGCACCCTGCACATCGATGTCACCCAGCGTAAGCCTCTTGTGAGGTTCCAGCGGGGAAATTCCGGATTCTACGCCGATGCCGACGGCTATGTATTTCCGCTGCAGTCCACTTACGCACCACATATACAGATAGTTGACGGGCACATTCCTGTAAAGGTTCCGGACGGACATAAAGGCGAAATAGAAAATCCTCGCAGCCGCAAATGGCTGCTTGACATGATAGAAATGGTACGGGTGATCGAAAGCAGCAAGGACTGGAAGAGGATAGTCGTACAGATTCATGTGAATGAAGACAAGGACATCGTGCTGGTACCGAGGGAAGGACAGGAGAAGTTCATATTCGGCTACCCTGACCATCTGGAAGAGAAGTTCGACAAACTCAGGAAGTACTACACTGCCATTGTCCCGAAGGCAGGAAAGGAGAAATACCAGGTCGTCGACCTGAGGTACAAGGGACAGATCATATGCAAATAAAAAAGACTACAATATATGGACACTAACGAAAAGAACATCGTCGCGATTGACCTGGGTTCATCAAAGATCGCCCTGACTGTTGCCAGGGTTACCGGAGATGACATCCAGATCATATATTACAGGGAGACGCCGTCCGCAGGCATAAGATACAGCAGCGTCTATAATGTAACGCATGTGGCCGAGCCGGTAAGCAGGATTATCAGGCAGGCGGAAGATGACCTCGGCATCAAGATAACACAGGCAATTGTGGGTATGCCGAAATTCCCTATATATCAGGAAAACAGCAATGCAACCATCAGCAAGAGAGGCATCGACACAGACATCACCGCAGAAGATGTTGCCAAACTTAAAAGCCTCGCCTTGTCAATATATCCTCTGCAGGATGAGAACAAGGAGGCGATATTCGGAGCTGTTGCACAGTCTTTCTCCGACGGTGAGAACTTCCAGATCATAGAGAATGACATCATCGGAATGACCAGCGACACTCTTGAAGGCAACTTCAAGGTATTCGTCGGAAGGAAGAACGACCTGAGGAAGATCGATTCGGTAATGGCCAAGAGCGGCATTGTGGCCATGAGGAAGTATTTTACTGCCGAGTCAACAGCTAAGGCAGTACTTACTGACGCAGAAATGGAGAACGGCGTGGCCCTTATCGATTTCGGAGGCGGATGCACATCAGTTTCGATATATCAGGGCAACGTGATGCGCTATTATGCATCAATACCGTTCGGAGGCAGGAACATAACACAGGACATCAAGTCCGAGTGTCAGATCAGCGAGGCGCTGGCCGAGAACATCAAGCTGGCCTTCGGAGCATGTATGCCGGACAAACTGCAGAGCCTCAGCGACAAGATCATCCATATCAAGAGCAACAGCGCCGAGCCTGACAAGCAGCTTACTGTGAAGTATCTTTCTGAAATCATCACTGCCCGTGTCGAGGAGATCATGATGGCGATACTGTATAAAATCGAAGAGAGCGGATTTGCAGACATGCTCCGCAGCGGTATCGTGATCACGGGAGGTTGCTCGAAGACTGCCAACCTCGGCAATTTCATCTATGACATCTCCGGATACAAGGTCAGGACAGGATATCCGAGAAAGCTGTTCTCATGCCTGGATTGCGACGGCATAGCGGAGCCGACATCTGCAACATCTGTGGGACTTATCCTGAATGCCCTGTCGGACCAGACTGTAAACTGTGCGATAGAGACAGAGCAGGTAAGCCGTATCATCACAGAAGTGGAAACAGAAGCCGGAAAGGAAATCGAGATAGAGGTCGGCGTGGGAGAACCGGGAACAGAAGACAACCCTCAAGGCACCATATGGGCAGAGGATCAGATCGAGACGATAGAGAAGCCTAAAAAGAAAAGAGAAAGGAAGCCGGGATTCCTGACCGTGACTTTCACAAAAATCAAGGCTGCGGGAGAGAAGATGGGCGAAAAGGTCAAGGATGCTGCATATGGACTGTACCAGGATATCGCCGAGGATGAACCAGAAGACACAAACGAGTAACGATTATGACTGAATATATAGACACTTTACCTTCGGACTGGATTCCGGAGACTGATTCGATAATCAAGGTTATCGGCGTAGGTGGCGGCGGATGCAACGCGGTCGACTACATGTACAGACAGAAGATAGAGGGATGTACCTTCGTGGTCTGCAATACGGACGCACAGGCACTGAACAAATGCGACGTACCTGTAAAGATCCAGCTGGGAGAAGGTCTTGGAGCCGGAACAGATCCTACCGCCGGTAGAAATGCCGCTCTGGACTCACAGATGGAGATCGAGCAGAAGGTCCTGAGCGGAAAGACAGAAATGCTATTCATCACAGCAGGAATGGGTGGCGGTACCGGAACAGGAGCCGCACCTGTAATAGCGAAGGCGGCAAGGGAGAAAGGCATCCTTACCGTAGGCGTAGTAACAATTCCGTTCAAGAGCCAGGGTAACGAAACCATGCAGAAGGCCATCGACGGCATCAACGAACTTGAAAAGAACGTTGACAGCCTTCTGATCATCGACAACGAGAAGATTCTGGCAGTCTACGGGGATCTCCTGCTTCAGGATGCCTTCCCTAAGGCTGACGAGGTACTTGCCACTGCGGTAAGGGGCATCACTGAAATCATCAAGAAGAGAGGATATATAAACGTGGACTTCCGCGACGTCAAGACCATGATGAAAGACAGCGGATTCGCACTCATGGGCTGCGGCAGCGGATCGGGTGAAGACAGGATCGAGAATGCAGTCAAGATGGCATTGGAATCACCTTTGCTTAACGACTATGACCTCACTACCGCTAAAGATTTCCTTATCAACATAACTGTCGGAAAGAATGCCCATGGAGTGACGGCGACACAGTATGGCAAGGTAAATGAACTCATCAAGACATATACAGGCAAAGCCAACAACTTCAAGACCGGACTGGTATTTGATGAAGACCCTGAGTTCGGAGACAAGGTGAACATCACCGTGATCGTGACAGGAATCCAGATGCGCATGCTCTTCCCTTGCGACATGGACAACATCTATATGATAGATCCTGATTTCGTCTATGTTCCTGGAAAGGCCTTGAGTTCCGACGGCATAGAACTTCCTCAGATAAGGAGCGAAAAGATCGGATACAACATTGCTGCCGGCAGGAAGAAGGATCTCTTTGCGGGAAGCGAGATTCCGGCATTGATCCTTGAGGACGGAAGCAGGATGAGCGAACTTGAGAACACTGCAGCCATCAGAAGAAAAACCTATACAGGCGGAAAGCGTAAGTAACGAGGATTTTTATTAATTTTGCGCGCTAAATTATTGAGTATATGACAAGAAAGACAAGAGTAAGGTTCGCACCTTCACCGACAGGTCCGCTCCATATGGGAGGCGTAAGGACCGCTCTATATAACTATCTCTTCGCCAAGCAGCGTGGAGGAGACTTCATTATCCGTATCGAGGACACTGACTCCCAGAGGTTTGTTCCGGGAGCGGAGAAATATATCATCGAGGCCTTGAACTGGTGCGGCATCGTCCCTGACGAAGGAGTTGACGCAGCCGGAAACATTGTAGAGACCGCTTCCGAGCGTCATCCTCATGCACCATACAGACAGAGCCAGAGAAAGCCTATCTATCGTCAGTATGCCGAACAGCTTGTTGCTGACGGATTTGCATACTACGCATTCGATACCGCAGAAGAACTCGGAGCCAAGCGTGCCGAGATGGAAGCTGCCGGTCAGACATTCATCTACGGCCAGACCACACGCATGGGTCTTCGCAACTCACTTTCCATGCCTGAGGCAGAGTGGAAGGCGCTTCTTGAGGAGCGCACAGACTGGACCATCCGTTTCAAGATGCCTGAAAACAGGGTCGTAGCCATGGATGACCTGATCCGCGGACATGTAGAAGTGAACACATCGACTCTTGACGACAAGGTGCTTTGGAAGAGAGCAGACGAATTGCCTACATACCATCTGGCGAACATAGTTGACGACCACCTCATGGAAATCACAGAGGTAATCCGCGGCGAGGAATGGCTTCCGTCACTTCCGCTCCACTACCTTCTGTATGAGGCATTCGGTTGGACAGACACCCAGCCTCGCTTTGCGCATCTTTCGCTTCTTCTGAAGCCTGACGGAAAGGGCAAATTGTCCAAGCGCGACGGCGACAGGCTCGGATTCCCTGTATTCCCGCTTCAGTGGACAAATGCAGAAGGCGAAGTTTCACGCGGATACCGTGAGGACGGATACTTCCCTGAAGCATTCGTGAACCTTCTGGCAATGCTCGGATGGAACCCTGGTACAGAGCAGGAACTCTTCTCGCTCGAGGAACTCGTGGGGGCATTCTCGCTTGAAAGAGTCATCAAATCAGGAGCACGCTTCAATGCAGACAAGGCCAAGTGGTACAACAAGGAGTACCTTCGCATGAAGGACGTGGCATCTTTGGTTGACGCATACATCCCTGTCCTTGAGTCAAAAGGACTTCAGATAGTTGACTGCCCTGCATGTGCACTTACAGCAGGATCGGAAATGACTGTTACCGGAGCGGATTTCGAAAACAGGATCTTCTCCCGTCAGTATGTAGAGAGGATCGTAGCACTGATCCAGGAAAGAGCGACATTCGTGGCTGATTTCTGGGATATCGCACCATATCTCTTTGTTGCACCTGTGGCGTTCGTCGAGAAGGACGCCGCCAAGTTCTGGAAAGAGGAAAACTATACTTTGGCCCTGCAGGTAGCAGACTTCATCCTCGGCTTTGAGGGTGAATTCACCAAAGAGGCTCTGGAAGGACCGCTTGAGGAATACATCCGCGGTAACGAGTGGCCTATGGGCAAGGTGATGAACTGCCTCCGTCTGGCTCTGGTAGGAGGTTCGAACGGTCTGGGCATCGCTGATGTTGTAACCCTGATCGGCAAGAAAGAGTTCGCAAAGCGCATCGAGTTCATCAAGGCTACCCTCGGCTGCTAAATATTTGATAATAAAAGAAACGATATATGAAGAATTTTGTACAGGAATTAAAGTGGAGGGGCATGATCCAGGATATCATGCCGGGAACAGAGGAGAAACTGCTTGAGGGATCGACTGCGGCTTATGTCGGCATCGACCCTACTGCGGATTCGCTCCACATCGGACATATGGTCAGCATCATGATCCTCAAGCACTTCCAGAACTGCGGCCACAAGCCTATCGCTCTGGTGGGTGGTGCAACAGGTATGATCGGTGACCCCTCAATGAAGTCACAGGAGAGAAACCTCCTCGATGAGGCGACCCTCAACCATAACGTGGCATGCATCAAGGCTCAGCTCAGCAAGTTCCTTGACTTCGAGTCCGAGGCAGGAAACAAGGCTGAACTTGTGAACAACTACGACTGGATGAAGAACTTCACCTTCCTTGATTTCGCACGCGAGATCGGCAAGCACATCACCGTGAACTACATGATGGCGAAGGATTCAGTGAAGAAGAGACTTTCAGGAGAGGCTCGCGACGGTATGTCATTCACAGAGTTCACATATCAGCTTCTTCAGGGATATGACTTCCTCTACCTGTATGAGAATATGGGCTGTACCCTGCAGATGGGTGGCGCAGACCAGTGGGGCAACATCACCACAGGTTCTGAACTGATCCGCCGTATCCTCGGCAAGGAGGCGTTTGCTCTTACCTGCCCGCTTATCACAAAGGCAGACGGAGGCAAGTTCGGCAAGACTGAGAAGGGAAACATCTGGCTCGACCCTGAGCGTACTTCTCCTTATCAGTTCTACCAGTTCTGGCTCAACGTATCTGACTCTGACGCAGAGAAATACATCAAGATCTTCACCATGCTTTCACGCGAGCAGATCGAGGGCGCAATCGCAGCACATTCAGAGGCTCCTGAGCGTCGCGAACTCCAGAAACTTCTCGCAAAGGAAGTTACTACAATGGTACATGGAGCGGCAGAGTATGAGAACGCTGTCGCTGCTTCACAGATGCTTTTCGGAAATGCAACCAAGGACGCACTGAAGAGTCTTGACGAGAAGACATTCCTTGCTGTATTTGACGGTGTACCTACATTCGAGGTAGCAGCAGACAAATTCCCGATGGGAATCATTGATCTTCTTGCCGGAGAGACTTCAGTTTTCCCTTCAAAGGGTGAGTGCCGTAAGATGATTCAGGCAAATGGCGTAAGTATTGATAAGGAGAAGGTGACAGATGTAAATGCCCAGATCGACCAGGAATCATTCATCAACGGCAAATACATCCTGGCACAGAAGGGCAAGAAGAACTACTTCATCATCAAGGTACAGTAATGGAAAAGAATATTGAAAGCACAAGGCAGCTGAAGGTTGCCAAGGAGATACAGAAGGTAATGGCGGAGATCATCCGCAGCAAGGGAATGGCAGCATTCGGCGGCGCGCTGGTGTCGGTCAGCGGCGTGAAGGTCAGCCCGGACCTTTCCGTAGCGAAGATATACGTGAGCGTATTCCCGTCTGACAAGGCAGAGCCGGTAATGAACGCGCTCCAGGAGAACAACAGACCTCTGCGCGGCGAACTCGGCAGCAAGATGGGCAAGCAGCTTCGTATCGTGCCGGAGATCATCTTCTACCTTGACAGCTCACTGGACTACGTCGAGCATATCGACGAGCTGCTGAAGAAATAAGTATAAAAAAAGGGGGGGACTGAGAAGTATTACTTAGCTCCTTCAGGTTCCCCTTACAAGAATAACATTCTGCTATTTTAGAACAACCGGTACTACAAGAAACATGAGTTTTAATGTAGTACCGGTATTGTTTTGGTTCAATTTTGTGGCTTTTTAAAGACAGGTTGTACATTAGATGTGGGGGTTCGTGTAGTACCCCTGCTCCCTCCCATCCCAACATTAATCATATACGAAAAGGGGATGATTCATCCCCTTTATTATATATGCCCCTTCTGATGCATAAGTTATTTCTCGTCCAAGTCTCCGAAATATCCCCTCGTCAAATTTTCATCAATACAATCTGACATCTTGACCTTATCGTAGAACACTTGACGAGAGTGGCGCTCCTTCATCCACATCTGACGGGTTCCTTCCTGGTCCGACTTGAAGTTGAGAGCGTTCCTGATGCCGAGTTTATATGCCTCCTGCAAGGCATCCTGATTGGCTCCGATGTAGGTAAACACCCATCCTTTCCCGCTAAGCATTGTCACCATATCGTGAACCATCTGACCGGTAAACTCCGTTGACGCATTCTCATATCCATCCGTTATTATTGTGACCAGCACAAGATCATTTTCAGTCACCACTCTTTGCAGTTCGATCAGAGCCCTGCCGACCGCATCCCAAAGAGGGGTATTTCCTCTCGGATTGTACGAATCGACCGGGAACTCGCGAACATCGGAAATCTCCTTCAAAAGTGTATGGACTCTAAATGAAGGGGCAACATTTCCCAAGCCTGAGAATGTCACGAACGAGAACATCTGCTTCTGTTGCGGACTTGCTTCTGCAGCCGCCTTGATTGTCTGGATAGTCTCATTAACTCCATCCACAGACACCTTTTCCAAACCAGTCATAGATCCGCTTTCATCGAGAATGATCAAGTTGAAGATCCTTTCCGCAATTTTCTTTTCTGTTGTTTCCATATTACTGTCTGATTAGAAGTTTAGAATTCACGTTATCTATTGTAATCGTTCCGAATTTCTCCAGAACGCTCTGGCCCAGAAGAAGCGGAGCCTGCTGGCTATGCACCACAGATGCCTCAATATTCTTCAGGACAGCATCGCCCAACTTGACCTCCTTGAGTTTCAGAACCGTACCCTCATGGATATCGCCGCTCGCAGTCTGGTAGTGCTTCTTACCCTTGACGTCATTATATGTCAGATAGCCGTTCTTGAGCATGAAATTGGCCTCTACCGATGAAATGGTCACATCTGCCGCACCCGTATCGAAAATCATCTTCAAAGGAAGGCCGTTAACCGAGCATGGGATCTCGTATGTGCCGCCATACATCTTCTTCATATCGATTTCACAGACAACCGCCACGCTTTCTTCCGGCAATCCGACACCGACTTTACTCATCTCGGTCTGATGAATCTGCTTGTACTCTGCTATCAAGGCCTTGAAATCGTCCCTGTTACGGATCGGGTCCATATCGTTGTCATGCTCAATATGAGGAAATCTCCTGTACCCCTTCTCCAGGCAGACCTTAAGTGCCGCCACAGATTCATCACATCTTCCCATCCTGGCCAGCAGACATGATTTATCGTACCACATACCAGAATCATCCTCATCCAGGTTGATAAGTTTATCCATCCATTCCAAAGCCTCATCCGCCTTGCCCAGGAAATTGAGGGCATAGTGGCGGCAGCTGCCAGATTCTACCACAGTATCCTTTGCCACTACACGCTCAAAATCGAGATTTGCTTTCTCCACATCACCATCCTCCAGGAACAATGTTCCTCTCATAAGGAAGATATATGGATAATCCTCGTCAACTGCTATACCTTCATTATAGTCCTCATATGCACCGGCACGGTTTCCCGAAAGCTCCTTACACCATCCGCGGACATAGTACCCATACGCATCCGCAGGATAACGTTCTATGTACTTCTCGATATCATTTATACATTCATTATAATTTCCGGCTCCTCTGTTAATCATACCTCTGAAAGCATAATAATACGCCCTATTCTCTTCCTTGCCCACTTCTATTGCCTTCTCGATGTCTGCCAGAGCCAGCTCTGTAAAGCCCATCTCTTCATAACACTCAGCTCTTTCCTCAAGCATATCCTCATCCACACCATATTCATCCATGAGTGCGGTATATAGCGGAACTGCATCAGAATACATGTGACAGTTCTTATAGAGAGACGCCAAAACATATCTCCACAACACATTATCCTTTTCACTGGCAATCTTCTGTCTGATTACCGCAAATGCATACTTCTTATCCTTCATGAAGCGGCTTTTACTGAGATAATTGGCATTCTCGCTCTTCTCATAAAGCAGAATCATCTCGTCAATCATCTTCTTGTACTCCTTCTTTCCCTCATACGCCTGCATCTTGAACCGGTGTATTTCATGATACTCCTTATCATACTTCAAACATTCATCAAGGAGTTCCAGCGCCTGGTCATACTGCTTCCTTGCATTAAGATTGCGGGCCAGACCCACTCTTGGCAGCATCGCGGAGGCATCCAACTTGAGCATCTCCCGGTAGATCTTGTCCGAAGCATCATACTCCTCATTATTATAGTAGAACTGCGCCATGGCCTCGAGCATCTCCGAGATGTTTTCCTTATCCTGCTTCCTACCCTTCTTGAGCGCCTCCTCCATAATGGCTACAGCAGTCGGATAGTCCTTCATGTCACTATAGACCGACGCCCTCCACCAAAGCACTTTCGACTTAGGGACTCCACTACCCTTATAGTTGATCTTTTCCACTTGATTGAGCTGATGAAGCGCAGATGCATAATCTTCTTCACTTCTGTCGATTGCAGCCAATAACATATAGGAGTCAACATGCTTAGGATTCTCCTTGATGTTGTCTGCGAGCAGTTTTCTCGCCTCATCCGGATCGCCGTCTTCCCCTAGGATCTCAAGAGCCTTATGATACTTGTAGGTATCTGCCCCGTCGCTCTTTGCGTTCTTCTGCGCTGAGGCCATCTGGAGTGCAAGGCCAAGCACTGTCAGGGTCAGGATAATAATTCGTTTCATATGTTTTATAGATTGATGGTTTGTCTGTACTTATAATGTCGGAAAGTAAGATAGGTAACCAAACATAATCAGCGTGCTATTTTTTAATCAAAAGATAGGGCAATTTAAGTCCTATATAATGCTTAGAATGGTAGAATGTTCCTGTATTAGTATCTATTACTCCAACTTTTGCATCTCCACCACTTATTTCCGACTTGAGCCAAAACATATTTATTCCAGACGGCACATTTTCACCCTGGCGCAAGCGCATGTGGGAATTCGGATTTTCCGGCCTATTAAGGTGATTCTTGGTCTCAACGACTATTCTCTCTCCACTTGGTCCAACTATAACAACTTCTCCCGAACGACTTCCCTCCTTAAATATGACCTTACAATACTGTAAGAGCTCTTGAAAGTCCTCCAGTGCCGGTATGCTTAAATCTGAAACATCATTATAAGATTCCATAACATAGTTGTAATAGCCACAATCCAAAGGGAACTGGTAGACTGGTGATGACCAAAGGGTGCCACTTGGCAAGCCCAAATCCACAAATCTTACACCTTCAATAGTTAAATCATGCGACTTCTTAAGACCATGACGATAACCTTCCTCATAGGCGTTCATAATCAGCTCCTTAATTTGCATCTGATGACTTTCGTAATATTCCAAAGCCTGTTTTTCCTCAATTTTCATAATGTTTAATTATATTATTAGTTTATATTACTTTATGCATATTTACTTACCTTTGAACGGATAATAATGTTCGCAAAAAACGTCCACAACCTAGAAATGCAGCGACTCTTTACACCGTTATCCTGTTCAGACTTCACCTCTTCAACTTTTTGCTGCGCGGTTTCTGTCTCTTCTGGATTTTCCACTTGCGCCAGCGGCTTTAACCCTAAAGCGATTCGAAGCTCATCCGGACATAATACATCTATAATATCCCCACACACCTTGCAGAATGATTTTACAGGTTCCAGGCTATGCACATCGGCATCAAGAATCCAGGTATCATCAGCACATTCAGTAATATACTTCCTAGATTCCGGAGCAGCCTCTGTCAAAGCATTAACCGCCGTAGGCCCGAGCGTCATGCATATATGAATCGAAGGATGCGTATCTCTTGTCCATTCAAATGCGTCAACATAGGCATTTCTATGCTCCGACTCGTTCTCCCAAGCCTCGTTCATGATCTCCACATCGCTCATTCTTTTAAGTCTGAACTGGCGCATACTTTGCCTCAACTCATCGTATGCCCAAACACTCCTACCTCCACAAAGAAAACAAACCGGCTCAACAACTCTATCTGACTTCAAGTTACTATTACTTGACATATAACCACGAATCAAGACTTTTCGTTTATTAGAAATAGCTTCTTCAACATCCAATCTGATACGCTCTTCCTTATTTTCTTTTCTATTTTTCATATTGGCCTCAACAACATCTCTCTTTCTTTGGGATATCATCCCTTGTGTCATCAATCTTGACGAAGCGCCCTCTCTTCTATATGCATATTGCTGCCCATGCTGATCTGTTATATATATGAGTTTGTTATATAATCGGCAAAACGAAATGTACAAAAGTGTAAAACGAAATGTACAGAAATTTATTTTTTCGTGACCCTTTCAAGCAATGTTCAAACGCTGCTTAAACGGCTTTCAAAGGCTCACAATAAAACCTCTCAACATCTTTTGCTGAGAGGTTTTTCTGTGCCTGTGCTGCGCTGTTAAACGTTCAGCTCAAACTTTACGCCGTCTTCTCCGTTGAGGAGTCTTTCTGTGTTCTGTAGGTTGGTTTCGTAGATGTGGACGTTTCCAAGGTTCAGCGTGATCGACTGCAAAGGAAGATCGATTTGTCTTGCGATGAGATACAAATGATAAATATCTGACGGAAGACCGAGATTTGCGTCAGAACTTCTCTGATATGCGGAAACTACAAGTTCTCCATTATCAATCTGGAACTGAATAAGGCTCAAACAAGGCGCTTGATTTGTTTCTGCGTCCGTGGATCCTAAGAACAGCACGTAATTCTTACTGTTGCGCTTCTCTGCATTGATCTTCTTTATCAGTCCCGGCAGCTTCTCAAAATACGTCGGGTAACTGTTCACGAGGATTGAACCGCAATAATCCCACCAGCTGATACCGACGTCTCTGTATTTCTCGACGCATCTTTCTCCCTGCATGAACAGTTGGAGTTCGTTTTTAAGCTTTTTACGGGCGATTCCGTGGCTTTCAAAGATGTCGAGCAAGTCAGCTGGAGTCAAGGAAAGCTGCTGATTCAGGAGGTACTTTATTCCTCCTTTTTTGTTGGTTTGTGTCTTTCCCTCCGTCATGATCTTCTGGAGGATTGCATAATACTGATTCATTCAGCATAAAAATGTTTTAGGGGTTAATGAAATGTACCAAGGTTTTCACTATCTTTGCGGTCTCTTACTCACATACACAAATACGCTGCAACGCGGTCAAGGATTAGCCCTCGACTGTGCGTTGCAGCGCATTTTGTGTTAGTATGTGGGTAAGAGAACTACTAACCGGTCGAGGGCTTTATTTATACCCACCCCCGACAAATCGCGTGAAAAACCGTATTTTTATCTGTCAGACATTGTTATATCCGATAAAATGATTACTTTTGTGTCGTGAAAGTCCCAGAACGCACGCGTTGGGACGTTACGGTATGAAAGTCCCTCGATTTCTCAAAAATCATGGTACGCCTGGCGCGTGGGACGTTACATCATATTGTTCCCTTTGAATGGAAATTGAAATGAGTAAGGACGTAGTCCTACAAACCATCTATATGATTTCCAAATGAGCATATAACGACCCACGGGCGTAGGGAACTGTAGAGGAGCGAATGAACGCCCCTCTTTTTTTTATTCTACAGAGAAGCCCCTTAAAGCATACGGCTGTTTTCCCTGCTCAATATGCCACCAAAGGCGGTATTTCATCTGCACCATTTCTCCACCACTGGTCTTGAATCCCGTTCCTGCCGAAGCAAATTGCAGCCCAATTTTAGCGTGGATTGGCTGCCTCTTATTGGCCTCATACACATACGACCAGATATTAGTATTAACCACATGCATAGCTTCGCGCTGGTCATTAAATACGATAAGATCCTTACATATCGTTGGGAGCTCCTTTCCTATAAGTTCATTATCCAACTTATCAGCTACTGCCACGCACTTAGGCACATACCATTCGCCCGGCTTGCCAGTAGAGAGCACCACCCCCTTATAATGAACATACTGGTTCTTTGGGGACCTCTTACTCCTGGAGTTCTTATAGTCAGGGTTGGTGGTCTTTGGCCCGCCTGTTCTACGGTACTTGCTTCTGCGCTTCTTTCTCAACAGCACGAGCTGCACACCATCAGGTATAACTCCATGGCGAACATAGACTGTTGTTCTATCTTTGACCTTTACCTCGATATGCAAATTCTCCGAACATATAGTCCAGTTGCCCCACTGCTCTTTGAGATTTGAGTATTCGCGTTTATAGCTCTGCATATTCGGCAAAATCTGCTCCTGCGTAATACTGTCGCCTGTGCGATACACATTGACGACATACTCCTTAGCGCCATTGATTTCAACCGAGCCCAATCTGCAATGGATCCTGACATTTTCTTTCACTGCATCCAGCTGGCTCTTTGTGAAGATTCCCGTTACAGTCAGGAGGCGCTTCTGAATTTCACCCGAAAGAGTTGCATATTCAGCAAAACGGCTATTGAGGGAAAGGTTCGTCGCAAAGTTATTGAACTCCGCTGCCGAATATAAATTCTCGGTTTTTTCGACGTAGTTCTTTACGTAGCGGGCATATCTTCGCACCCTTGCCTCTTTATAGGTTGTTCCATCCGCAAGAATGTCCTCTGTGATCTGCTCTATCCTGATACCGTTTCCGGGGTTATCGGTCGCCTGCAATGGGAGAACTTCGCCATCGATGACGATGATTCCGTCTGTCTCCGCTGTTGGTTTCATCAGAATATATCTCTTTCCCCCAATCTGGGCGAGATTTTGAAGCAGGTTTATCTGCTCCTGTATAAAGTTCAAGGTCTGAACTGACAACGGATATAGGCCATTCCCGCCCTGATCCGCCGATGTCGATAGGTATTGTGCTTTATTCATTAGATTGGTGTGTAAATTGGTGTTTTAGAAAGAATCCTGTACTTATCCACTACCGCCTTGACCTTATCAAGTTGAGTGGCATAAATCACTCCTGGCACTTGAACAATAAAACAGTTCATAGCCAGGTTCAATCTCGCTTCGTCCGCGAGTAGTGGGATCGGATGATTTTCCGGATCCTTAAGATCTTCATCGACTGCATAGGTCTGACCGGTCATTCCCTCTGTCTTGGCAAAATGCCATTCTCCGCGATTGTCGTCATAGTCCACGATTTCAAACCCCGTGGTATGGAATGCCTCATTAAGTGCAGCTCGCAAATAGCAGACTTGCCCGTTGTGGGTCAGGGTATAAATATGACCGTTCCGGGATTCTACAAAGCGATTATACAGACTGACTATCGGGGCACACATTGCCCGACAGAAAGCGAAAACCACACTGCGCCTTAAGAATGTCGGCAGCACAGTCAGGATCCATTTATCAAAATCAATTTTGAATATCATTCAGCAACTCTATAAGGACGACCTTTAACGACGAGCTTGTTAAGGGAATAATAACCGCTATACGGGCGACAATAACCCACTACAGGGATAAATTCGTCTGTTCCGCTTGCGGAGCAGGTTTCAACCTTAGAAATGTCCGCCACCGATATACCCTCCACTCCCTGGACTGCTGCCATGAGGTCGGAATTTCTATATTCGCCATTAAACGGAAGTTGGGAGACTACGCCACGGACAACCTCATCGAGTAGATCTTTGCTATCGTCGTCGATAGGCGACAGCGTTATCTCTCGGAGTTCTGCATCAGCATCATTTTCAGACAGGTATGTGGCTTTCAAAATGCTCGGATCATATAAGACTACCAGCTCAACATTTATCTGGTCTGCTGGCTCATTAAGCACCTTTATCGCCACGCCCGCATCCTTGATCTGCGACAGGTAGTATTCCAGTCCGGAAAGCTCATTTGCCGTCAGCTGTGTAGGCCTACCTTTGGCGTTGTTCTTTGCTACCTTGATAAGCACCTGGGTGTTGGATTCTGTCGCCACTGCATACTTGACGACTTTCTTCTTCTCGATCTCGGTTTCACTCATCCCGGTAGTATCATAGTAGTCTGCCACAATAACACCGTCAGCACGCACAAATTTTCCGTTGTGCATATAGTCAAGCGTCTTGGCCACATACCACCTCAATGTGTGAGGACGCAGCGCCTCGATGCGTTCGTCCACCTCCACGCGGTGCTTATCGAAAAGGGTTTCCAGCACCCAGATACATGAAGCCACGACATAGAACATCACGCTTTCAAGGCTGATAGGAGAAAACGCCTTATCAAATGTGGCGTTATCATCCAGCCCGTACTTGGAACGCACCGTTTCCTGAGAGATAAAAGCAGAGGTGATTTCTGCCTTTATCTCGGTTATAGTCCTTGCCATTCCTCAGGGTTTAACGGGTGTGCAGCTCCTCGATGGCCTTGCGGTACTCCTCCATGTCAATCTCAGGCTGGGGAATTCCGGCGTAGCGAACTTTCAGATCCTCCTGAATGTCATTGATAACCTGATCAGCGGTCGGCAGTTCAGGATAAACTTTGACAGAGAATGACACAAGGCCGGAATCCACCTGTGCGGATTTCTCCTGCTGGTCGGCCATAGGCTTCACAGCAGATCTCTTTGCCTTTTTCTTTGCCGGAATTTGATTGAAAACAGTCTCGAAATCCCATCGTACAATACAACCCTTTTTGCGACCAGCGTTGAATTGCTCAACAGCGACAGCCTTATCGGCTGGCATAAAATCTCGTGCTGTCATTCGTCAGATGTTTTTTGTTTTATTGCTTTATGTCTTTGTTTACGCAGAGCGAATTTAACTCGCTCGCGATGCTTGAATCTCTTTTTAACAATCAGTTTTGTATAGTCCTTATCCACATACACGACCTTAAACCATGCTTGGTCTATCATCTCGATATAGGATCTGCGCAGCGCATATTCGTTAAAGTGGCGCATGAGCCCAAGGTATGAGTTTATACAGCTCACGAAATACTCTGCCTTTTTCTTTGCAAAATCAGGATCCTGGGCCACAAGTTCATTGAACTTATGGAGACGGCTGTATGCCCCTCCCACGGTGCGATTTGAAAGATATTTGCGTTCTTTCTTGACCACGGCCCCGATAAACTTCACGCCCTTGGTATAGTGCTGTAAATAGTATTTATCCGGATGCACGCGCGTTCCTGATGTCTCCCAAAGATAATCACGAATCAATGGCATAGCAGCCAAAAGGTCCTGTTTGTATCGACTTACCATTACCACATCATCAACATACCTGTTCAATCGGATTCCTAATCGTTCCTTGATGAAGTGGTCCGCATCATTAAGCAGAAAGTTTGCGACCAACTGGGATGTCAGATTGCCTATCGGCAGGCCGTATCCGGATGGAACAGTAAAGAGGCTTTTGTTTGCTGCCAAGCCATTCCATTCTGCCGGGTTCCCCTTGACAATACAGTTATCTTCTGGAGCATTAAGAAGGATCTGACGGCATAAGAACAGAAGCGTATCAAGATCATCACCCGTATATTTATCCGCAAGGAAACGGCACAACTTATCGGTTATTAACTGCCGGTTAATCGACATAAAAAAGCCTTTTAAGTCGTATTTAAGCACCCAGCAGTCGCGCGTATAATCAGCCGATTCCTGCCGGATCATATCTGCAAGACCATTGATTCCCGCAAGCGTTCCCTTTCCTTTCCTACAGTTGTAACTTTCCCCGATGAATATACTTTCCAGAAGTGGCTCTATACGTATGGCAATCCAATGATGAACGACGCGGTCACGGAAGTTAGCCGCAAAGATCTCTCGTTTTACAGGCTTATTCACGATGAAAGCGATAGAGCGGTCGGGCGTATAGGTCTGACTGTTTATCTGATCACGCAGAAGTAGTAGGTTTGCCTCGTAGTTGATTTCAAACTCAACCGCACTGACAGTGCCAGCTTTATTACGTCGGCAATCCATATAAGCCTCATGGAGACTTTCATAACTTATGCAGATATTTCCCTTTGTGTTTTCCATCTTCCTATGAAATTCGGACACCGCACGCACATAGTTGTTGTTGTTCCTATTGTTGTTGTTCGTGTTTCCATCGTTCATATTGACGTTCCACGCACACCACTCCGTGCACTTATCTTCTGCAGCTGTCTTGCTCCTAACTCTGAATGAGAGTGTGCAGACCTTTTCATTTAAGAAAATTACTCCCTCCTGAAAGCCGTAACCGCCAGGACCCTCGTTTACACATTCTTTAATCGTTCTGCTGTAGCCTTACGCCAAGCGCCTAACTGCTGGGAAATATCTGTCATAAGCTCTGAAATGTTCGTCATCTTCTGTGTGGATATAGCCCCGTTCTCGTTACAAAGACGAAGATATGTATTCAGCACAGTAAATATCGTAAGAGCCCTGTCTATATACTTAACACGTTCCTGCATGGACCGCGTTTCATACGCATACACTATCGCTGCAATCATATCTGTTGCACGATCCAGCGATTTCTCCCATAAAACACGTCTCCATTTGACCGGAACGTGATCTGAAAGGTCGCACATCATTTGAATCAGTTTGTATGTGCTTCTGTATGCTGCTGCTCTTTTTTCAATCTCTGCCATAGTGCCACAAAGATACTGAGATATTGTCAGACTTTCCCAAAATCCCCGAAAAAAATCCGCTTCGCTCACCTTAAGGATGAGCGAAGCTTAAAGTAAAAAGGTCGTCGCTTCGCTCCTCAAATCCTAATATATGAAATGAAAAGCGGACACCGCACGCACATAGCTGGGGTAGTACCTAATGTTGGTGCTCGTGCGTCCATCGCTCATTTTGACGTACCACGCACACCACTCATCATATTGGGTGCTTGACCAGTACCAATTATAATCTGTGCTAACTGGGATATACTCATATCCAGCCGAGTTTGCCGCTGTTACCAGGGCATCAATGGCGCTTCTATTCAGATATATGAGGTATAACTGACCGGCAGCAGGCAAAAATTTTTGCGAATATATATCTCCTACCAGCCCAGCGCAGTATTCCGCTGCTGGAGCAGACTTACAGAAAGTGAGAATCTTAGCTGTATTGAGGTTTCCATCATAATCTGATCTCGCCCGTTCTATTGAGTCATTCCAAGCAGCGTCATAATCCTCCCCAAATTTTTCAAAATCCGGGTTGATCGCCGACATGCTCGGTATCATCTTTCCAAAATATCTATTTGGGGCCCAAACAAGGGAATCCTCGCTTCGCGTATATTGTTCTATGACAAAGGACGTGTCAGCCGTAGCCACCAATATGCCATTGTAATAAGCATCGTCCAAATCCTCATCATCATTCTTTTCCCAAGCTACCTCTTGGCATCCATAAAGGTCATCCACAAAATTTTGTGTTATAAACGGGACGCCGCGCGATGTTTCGGAGTTTGGGTTATAATATCCCGCAATGCCTACCATCCAAATTCCCACAGGGAAATGCCACAGTTCAATAGTACGGCTTTCCTGGCACGCCTCATAAGTGAACTGGAATGATGCTGCCATTCCCTCCAGCTTCGAGAATACCGCGTACTGATAACCCTTCAGCACCTCAAATGTCACTTCTCCGTTCTCGTCCACCTCGAACTCCTGACGCGGCACCGAAACGGTAGGCACACCACCAATCGAGAACTGATCGAGATAAACCTTTGCCCCGGCAATATCCACGCGGGACTGACCATTGTAGCCCTGAACCTTGACGGTCACGCGTTCGCTTTCCAGGTTGCCGAGGGCTTCAATCACTTCGCCACTGGCATTGACCAGTGCGAGCATAGTTCCGCCCACCATGTCGGGCGTGATACTTTTTGCAAGGACAGCGTCCCTGATTGACTCCGCTGTCTGACGGAGCTCGTTAGTCTTAAATTCCTGTTTCATTGTTATGCAAACTGTGTTGTAAACTCACTTGTAAATACGTTTGTGAACTGGATAGGTTCCACAGGGTCAGCAGAGTCAATAATGCCACCGAGTCCGTCATCCTCAGGAACAACAGTGATAAGCTCTTTAATGGTTCTATCGTCCACCATGGTAGCAGGGCAAATGCCGTCAGCAGCATATTCAGCGACAACTCTTTTATCAAGCACATCTGCCAATTCATAAGAAAGCATCTGGCCGACTTCCAGATCATCAGTCACCGATACCCCGTTTCGTTCAGCAATGGCGAAAACAGCCTCAAACGAGCCGCATTCCTGCAATGCTATGTCTGCCAGGCATTGCCTGTGTCTTGCTGTAGTCTTCATTATTGAACCGTTATAGTGTTTTCGTCATCGTATGCTATGCGGGAAACTTCCACCCCTGCAGCACGGCACATCTGTTTAGCCTTGGCGCACCACAACCGGGATGTGATACCACCCTGCATCTTCGCAACTTCAGCCCCAATCATAGGGGTTTCCCTGTATTCCCCTCGGCCTGCACGCAGGGCGTGCTCTATCACCTGATGGGAGGTTTCACCCACAACAAGGCTACCATCTTCTATTAGCAGATCGCCGGTCTGCGTGTCTATCAATAAACCTGTCATTCGAGTTTTCCGCTAATAGTTCCTGATTTACCATCTACCGACGCGGTACCTGTCACCGCCACATCTGAGACCATGCTCTGCATTACCTCAGCGATTGTCGCTGCCACTATCTTTGTGGCCGGGTTTGATTCGGATGCCTCTGTGGCAATCTTTGCAAAACCGTCCATAAGCTGACGCGTGTATTTGTCTTTGTCGAATGCCATTGCCTAATGCTTTATTTTATCGTCCAAGATCTGACTAAAATTCTCCTTATTTGCGAGGTGTGGCGAAAGCGTACCGATAAGCGATGCCTTAAATGTAGCTCCGCCATCCATAGGGGCAACGGGGGCCGAGGAAATTGCATTGATGATCGCATCGATACGCCCCGACATTGTAGTGAGCTGCTTCTGCAATTCTTGAGCATTCGCCATTACTTCACTACCTCCGTTAAATATCGTGTTGGTGCCGTCAAATTCCAGTGTAGAATCTTTTACCTTGACCATTACGGACCCATCCTCGACAGTCATTTCCGTATCCCCGATTTTTATCACGGTTTTCGTCACTTCGCTCGTCATCAGAACGGTCGCGACGCTTTGGGAAATAAAACCTACCAGCACATAAGATCCTACAGCAGGGAATAACACGACACCGTCCTCCTGTTCCTGGTTAGCCTGTAGGTTCACGCCCAGAAGCGGGGCACCCTCATCGATGGGGGTGCATTCTATGGTGCGGGTGTCTTCATCCACAGAATCCACGACGCAGATCTTATTATACATCTCTGCGCCAGACTGCGCCATTGTCCTTATTGCTTGCCTTATATCCATTATTCTGCGACTCTTGCACCCAGCGTAACCTCTTGACGAAATCCGCCTGTGCCAAATGTTATCTTATTCTTTTCAACCTGGTACTTTCCTCTCTTTACCCCGTCTATCTTCATGCCGACTATATCCAGACAGTCCAAAAGTTTTGCGCCGAATGTTGTAAAGGATCCTGTAAGGCCATCGCGTTTCAGACGCTCAAGTTCTTGCTTGCCCCATGCCTTTGCTTCAGATTCACTTTTACCGTAACAGTGCAGGACGCGCTTTTCTCCTCCGTTATCTCCGACCTCGACCTTGATCTTCTTGTTGTTTGGCTGGAGACTGACTACTTTGAGCTTGATTTTCACATCCTCGGCTTTCTGCTCCTCCAAGCTGGAGTCCGAAATAATGTTTACACCGGTGGAGAATACCTGTCTGATTCCTGCGTTATGGCTGAATAGCACACCACAATATAGGACGGGTTCCTCGCTCTCAAGACGGATAAAAGACCTGATGCTATTCTCTTTCAAGTGGCCAAGCAGTTCTGCAACAGTCTCGACATTCACGCGATACTGTCCGATATTCTGCTCGCCAAGCACCTTGACCTTAATTTTGAGCCCTTGATCTTTCAAGAGCTTTTCAACATCCACGTTCTTATATGACTTCTTTACAGCAGGGGTCTGCTTGAGGATAAACATTTCATCCTCGCACTTGATCGTCAGAGGGGCTTTGAATCCAAGCTGCGTGACATATCCTTTGAATGCGAGTTGCAAATCTCCGTCATACCCGAGCCACACAGTAACGGCGTCACCCCTCTTGATCGGGACAGAAGACTCGCCCTGCCACTGCGTTTTACGTGGGAGCGTCAGCGTGCATGTAGTGGTAAGCGCATCCATATCACGGGCAATTTCACATGCCGTGATCTTCTCGAACACCCAAGTTCTGGCGCTCTTTATCTCTACTTTTGCACTTAGTTTCAACATCGCTTAAACAGTGATTAAACCCTTTTTAATAGTCGGTTGATTGTATGATGTAGTCATCATCTGATATGGCGCTTACCTCTACGGCCTGACGGTTCGCATAGGTCATCTGTTTTGCCGAGAACCCCGTTACAACAATACGGTTCACCCCGAATATATCCAGAAACGTACTGCTAACCTCCAGGGCGGAATCCACTTCAAGAATCTCGCGCAGAACCCCCATAGCCTTTTCCGGGTACTGATCTATAATCTCGTTATTGGAATCTACCGCGATTAACCCTATGGAGATTGTAATCTGATAGTCTCCATCCGTGATATATTCCTTAATAGTACCTTTACGGCCAACAAGCGCGGTCTTTACGATTTCCTTCTGCTTGCTTACGGAAACAGTGGCGTCATTTATCAATAAAACGCCCTTATTTGGCACTTTTACCACAAGATCAGTAAGTGTATATCTTCCGAGCCA
Organism: Candidatus Cryptobacteroides sp.; assembly: GCA_045127685.1. GTDB lineage: Bacteria > Bacteroidota > Bacteroidia > Bacteroidales > UBA932 > Cryptobacteroides. Next base: position 30,230 of record JBGVQP010000026.1, on the reverse strand, counting down.
GTAGTCCTCTGATTTGGTCCATTTGTCCTCTGCAAGAGAAATGGCACGGCTACCTGTCTTAGTCGCCGATGGGAGCGTAGGATATTTTCTACCCTCCAGCTCGTACTCATTGAAAAACTGGTCGTTTCGCTTCTGGTCAGGACGGAACCGATACAGAAGTGCCTTCCCGTGCTGAGCCCAACCGGCTGCTACGAAAGCAGCGTCTACTATTTCGAGATTGTAGTCTTTCATTAGACAGCGTAGTTTATATCGTTAATTGCAGACATAAGTACCTCGGCCACCATATCCTTGATTCGTTCCTTGCTTTCCTGCATGTTGGTCGTCTCGATTGTGAAACTATCGATAACCTTTTCGATGGTCACATTTATATTTTTGATGCGGTCTGTCTTCTCCGAAGCACCACCAATGCCACCCAGCGCCCCGGCGATAGGACTTGGTGTACCAGCATCCGGGGTCACAATCCCATTCTGTAATCCTTGTAATTCAGTAATCGTTGGGTCTTCGTCTTTCTTTGCGCTTTCAGCCTTATCCACTTCATCCTGATAAGCCTTTGCGAAAGCCTGACCCGCAGCTTTACCATAGTTCGCAAACGAGGTTCCGATTTTTTTGATTTCATCCCATGCATCACCAAATTGGAAGGTAACAACTTTTGCCAATGCCTTTGCTAAGCCTCCGATAACATCCTTCGCCACATCCCACATACCTTTGAAGATTGCAACGAAGAACGCTCCAATTCCCTTGATGACACCTCTGAATTTTGCAGAAACATTCCAAAAGTATGCGAATAGAGCCCCGATTGCAGCAACAATGGCGATGATCCATCCGATAACAGGGATGCTCTTTATCGCTATTCCCACTGCCTTACAAGCGGTGACAGCAGCCACCTTGAATGCAGCAAAGCTTGTGGTCGCAATACCTGCGAAAGTAGCCGATGCTGTCCCGCCAGTAATGAGGGACAGGACATAAGCACCCAACGCCTTGAGGCCTTGCATAAGGCCCACTGTCGCAAATCTTGCGGTCGCGACAGTTGCCTGTATGATATTGCGGGTAAAACCAAGCGACTGAACCTGTCCGATCGATAGATAGCCGTTGAACATACCTAAAGAAGTGTATGCTCTAACAAATATAGGGGCCAAATATCTTGCACCAGATACGATGCCGGAAATAAGCGGGATAAGTTGAGCAACAGGGATTAACGACTGGCTGATTACAGACATCCATATACCGAAATCGCCTGTCGCATTAAATATCGAAATCTTAATGTCATCAAATCTGGTCTGGATCCTTGCAAGCCTTTCATTGTAAGTCTCCATTATTATCTCGCTTTGCTCTACCGCTGTATTGGTTCCGGTTATTGCCTCAGTCCAGGCTTCAACCTGATCAATGCCTTGCACCAAAGCTGTGGCAGCTGCGGAGTTCTCGCGTCCGAAAAGCTTTGTAAACAGAGCCGAGTCGGCCATCAGAGGTTGCAACGGTCTCAAGCGCTCCGACAAGCTCTTTGTCTTATCCGTGAGTAGGTTTATATCAACACCTGCAGCCGTCAGTTCCTCCCTGACGTCCTTTGGCAAGAAACGGCCCTGTGCAAGTATCGACATCACATTTCGCAATGCGACACCGCCTTCGGCGCCCTTTTTACCAGCCTTATCAAGCACCTGGATGGCTGCGTTTGTCTCAGCAAAAGAGACGCCCGCAGACTTTGCCATCATACCGCACTGTTCCAGCGCAACCTGAATAGTCGGAAGTTCCGCAGAACCCTCGCGTCCGGCAGCTGCCATGATATTCATCATTTCAGCCATCTTTTTGCTGGCCTCCATAGGATCATCCAGCGAAATACCGTACTGGTTCATCGCGGTAGTCAAGACAGTAGCAGCAGCTGTAGCATCGCCACCCATCGTCTTGCTGAGGATAGCAATGTTGCGTCCCATCTCCTGCATAGCAGCTGGCGTCTTTGCTAGTTCTGGGGACAACTGCGACAAAAGCAGTTTATAAGATTCCACTGCCTGCGCTGCTGACCCTCCAAACTCTTTTGCGGTTGCGCGTGCCTTACGCTCAATGTCTTCAAGACCCTCACCGGTCACACCAGATATGGCGGAAAGGTCAGCTAACGACGCATTGAGAGCAGCCCCAGGCGCATTGAAATCTTTAATTGTATTACTAAAGCGCTCAACATAATCACCCACCTGGTTAAATAAAAACATCTTGCTCTGCAAAACCTCAAACGCGCTTGTAGAGTCTTTGATTTTTCTGTTTAGCTGGTCTACATTTTCTGCAATATCCACGACAGCAGCACTACAGTTGCCTGTAATGTTAAATGAATAATTGAAAGAATAATTGCTCATTTGTATGTCGTTTGATAAAAATAAGTTATATTTGCGAAAACCTTAGTTACTATGTTAGGCCATATCTTAGGATTTATTGTCGCATTCGGGCTTGTATTCCTGACTATTGACACATTGTGCCCGGAATGGCTTCGTAAGCGTAAACGCTAATTATTCTGCGGGCTAAACAGTCTCGCTAATACCTTAGCCTGGTTCGCAAGCCTTGTGCGCTCCAGCCAGGCAGCTTCATTAAACAATCTTGCCCACTCCTCATCCGACAATGTGTCCGGATCTATTCCGAAGTTCGCTCTGATAAGGGCACACCCCTTTGCGATTTCCCCGTCTTCATCATCATCAGACAGGCGGTGTGCCTCTACAAGTTTTTTAGTGTACCCAGATAACGACCGAACATTGCACCAAGGGCCTGCATCGCAGCCATCTTATAAAGCGCATCCGTCTTAAGCGCCTCAGAGCCTCCGAGCCAGCAGTTATCAAAGATCACTTCACTTGCCTTGACCTCGTTAGTCTTACTTAGCGCACTGACCGCGTGCATGGTCTTCATATCCGGGCGACGGAAATATCCCACATGATCCTCCTGTGTATCGATGTCAGGCACTACAACCTCCGACACGCGACCATACTGATTTTTCCATCCCTGTATCATTTCGGCTGATACTCCGCCGTTAATTGTCTTGTTTGTGTTTTCCTTGTTATTCATAATCTGCTCAAAATAAAAAGTCAGGGCGGGCGAAATACCCGCCCTGACGGTTAAACATATTAGGACAGCTTGCCCCAATCGATGAAACCAGGCAAGAGCTCCAGTTCTACCGGGATGCTCATGTCGCCCTCTTTCGTGTCTCGTTTGTTCTCAACAAACTGGCAGTTACGGATCTTATCGGTCACGATCTTACCGTTTGCCGGAAGATATGACACCGTAATATCGAAAGGTGCGATGTCCTGGATGCGTCCGTTCACGCTCTGACTCTGGATTGCCACGACCTCGCTCATGAGCAGCGTGATCTTGGCACTCGGTGTGATTCGTCCCTTGCCTCTGCCTACTGGATGGCGACCAGCTCCGTAGATATTCTGCATATCCTGCTTATCGCCGTAGGAGATAGCGGTGATTCCGGAAACAGGCACGCCGTTGATGCAAAGCACCACGTCAGCCCAGCCGTATTCCACACCGTTAATCAACGGAATTCCATTGTTGTGCATTATCGTTCTGTTTTAATGGTTACACACTTGCTGCAAATCCGATCTTGATGCCGAGCTTACGCATTACACCCGTCGGAACATTGGTGATGACCATCTCCACCTCAGAAGTAGAAAGCACGTTCTGGTTCGGGTCGATCTCCACCTTGTAGCCACTGAGCTCACCGGCTTTCTCCATGTCTTCGAGGGCTTTGTTTGCAGTGATCTGCAAATCCTCTACTACATAGGTCGCCAGCTTTCCGGTGGATGCGTCCACCTTAAGAGGACGACCGAGCTTCGGAAGCGTATAGGTGCGGACACCCCTGCAAGCCTTATCCATGGTTCGCACCGCCTCGATGTAGGCGAAATCAGATGTCACCGCATCCATTGTGTGCGAATCATTGAAAAAGGATCCTGCGAATCCGTCATAAGTAACGAAGAAAAGGTATCTCGACGCATCGAGGGCTTCAATAACCGCACGATCAAGATCTCTCAGGAGGGTTCCGTCACCGAATGCAGGAACAGCAATGCCTGTAGGGTATTTCTCAACCCACGCAATGCTTTCATTCACCGCAGCTGCCGAACAGATGCCTACAAGATCGCCGAGGCCCGAAACCGAAGCTTTGGATGAGTTGTCGGCACTTGCATACAATTCCGCAGCCACACCTGCGCCATCCTGTCCGATGATCACCGAAACGCCGTACTGGTTAGCCCCAGCGAGTTCAGCTGGCATAGATGTTACATCTGTAACTTTCGGGGCATACAGAATCTGCATCGGTCTATCCTGCGATTCAAGGGAATTATGGACAGCCTTAAGGCTCGTAAGGATCGAAGCTGACAGTTCGACAGTTCCGTTCCATACTCCACACTGGCGGATCTTACCGCCTGCATAGTCCTGCATCTTCTTAATCTCCGCAAACGTCGGTGCGTTGGTCGCTGGCTTGAAGATTCCCACATAAAGGGAGATTGCAGGGTTACAGTTGAAAATCGATGTAAGGATGTAATGCAGTACGCGAGTTTCCCAAGCTGCTGCATCTGCCGTGATTCCCAACTTCTCGGCAGTCTCTATAGTAGAAACAGCCTGAATACGCGTCTTATCGGTGAACCCTGTTGGCAGGGTGCTGCCGTAGAACAGAAGACCGGAAATATGATCTTCGCCCGGAAGCGAACGGGGTATATTACCGTTCGTTCTCGTGATTTTAAGCTGCTGCATTATTCGTCAGTTTTGTCGTTCGTATCTGCGTCCTCATCGGCTTCGTTGCTAGCGTCACCCTGATCATCGCCAGACTCTGCAGGATCCTTTGCATTGCCCTTTGGCTCTGCCTCATCCGAAGCGTATGCCTCAGCCTTAGTCAAAGAGACGACAGCCTTGTTCTTAAGAGTACGGGCATGGTTCTTTGCGTCGCAAAGGGTATAGAATGCTGTTCCGTCAGAAGTGACATGCACCTCTTTCATATCCGGATTGGCCGCAAATACGCCCTTGGCGATGGTCTTTGCAGAAGCACTCTGAACGGTCTTGCCCGTCTTGGTTGTTTTTGTCTTTGCCATTGGTGTTGTGTTAAAATGGTTTTAAGTATCGTTTAAGTATCTTCCATGCTATCCATATCAGAAAGCATATCAGAGCAGCAATCCCCAAATAAAGAAATGTCTTCTGGATCCAGGACATCCCAAACCTTTCGTCGGTTTTTATTTCGGTCTCGATGTCCGCCACAATGTCGGTCATCAGATTCTCTTTCTCCTGGCATTGTATTCCTACAGTGGAAATGCTGCGGGTATCGCTCACGACCTTGCTGCTGTCCTTCTGCTGCGTTGCACGCCTGCGCTGCTCGGTGCTTCGTCTCTTGATTGGAGGTGTCCCCGTTGTAGTATCAACGGGCTGGGAGGTATCGAATTCCTCTGTAACGGTTATAACCTCCTCGTCTTCACGAAGCGACCTGACCGCATCCTCAGATAAGTTCTGCCGGATTGAATCGGTCTGCATCGCGTGCAGCTGCTGCTCAATCGCAAGCTGGTTCTGCTGGAGGAGATCGATCTTCTCCTCCATCTGAGCCATCGTCCTTTGAGCCTTTTGGGATGTCCCGCAACCCGATAAGGACAGGGCACTCATCATGATGCTCGCAACGGTTAGCAGAGTCAATCGCCTTGCGGAGACGGACCATTTCGCGCTTGGTTGCCCCAAGATCTTTCCTCGTTGCACTGAGTTCATTTTTTGTTGTCGATAATTCCCCTCTGACAGAAGCAAGTTCCTCCCTCAGAGGGGCAAGAATATCCTCAATAAGTATTCTGGTGGCGTGTTCGGCGTTGTCAATCCGCACTGTCTCCGCTTCCGCCTTTGCTTTCTCGGCTTCTGCATTCGCCTTACGGACAGTTGCACGAAGTGTAAATAAGGCAATGACCAGCGCGACGAGACCGCCACCAAGAATCAAGTTAAGTATCTCACTGATCTGCATTGTCCTATTGGTTTATGCCTATCTCTCTCAAGAATGCCGGCACATCAAATGACGGACAGGCTTTGTTTACTCCTGGAATGTCACCGTGACCTATGATCTTAACCTTAGGGTGTTTCCTGTGGAAGTTCAGGAGATACTCAGCAAGAGCCTTACGCTGCGCCTCGGTCCTGGTGTCTTTGGGTTTCATCTGTTTATCACAGCCACCTGCATATACTATATGCCTGCTGACACTATTGTAACCCTTGGCGCCGTTGGTTATCTCCCAATTATCAACCCATGCGTCTTCGTTGTTGTCGACAAGTCTTTCAATAGTTCCGTCAAGATGGATAAGGTCAGTATATCCTACCTGCTTCCAGCCCCTGCCTTTCGGATAAGGAGCAAGGTGCCACGCCCGAATGTTATCGGAAGTTACCTCGCGACCTTGGGGCGTGGCAGTGCAGTGAATAACAAGATATTTAAGCTCCTTTTTCATCTGCTCGAACTATTCGAGTTTAGGCCTTTGCGCTCATGATTGCGCCCAATCCCTCAGCCTTAAGAGGCAGACAGATATTGTATGTGCGCATAGAGAAGAGATTTTCCTGATTCTCTGGGTTGCTTGCAGCATCCTTAAGGTATGACTTAGTAGATCCGTCTGCACGCATCGCACGCTTCTCGCAGTATGCTACTGAACACTGCATATCTGATGTGCCAGGGACGGCACCATACGCAAGCTTCTTAAGCGTTGAGGCATTGTAGTACGGGCATTCGTCATACTCATAGATGTCGAAACCGTAGATATTAGAGATCTTGCCGGTTTTATAGTCATAGTACTGGCCTGCAAACTTCTGGTCGTTAGCGAGGAGATCTGCAACGTGATCGGCACAGAGGACGAGGATACGGCCCTGCTTAGGCGCCTTGGCCTTATCAAAACCTTTCTTGAGTTTCGCGATGTCCTTTCTGGTCATCATCTTGCGTCCGTCCTCAGTCTCGCCGCTGGTAAGGATTACAGGGGTCTTAGTTGTGTTCTCAGCAGGGGCAAGAGCGTGGATTGCACGCGAATACTTCGTCTCCCTGAATGCCTCTGTATGCTTATCAATTACCACGGCCATCTTATCGTAAGAAATAGCGTGCAGTTCATCGTCAGAAATACGGGTCGGCTTAGACTGGTATTTGTCAAGGGTGATAGCCTTATCTCCATCTGGAAGATCCTCTATTTCGAGCGGGTATGTGTTATTGTTCACAAGGATAGTAGGGTCACCGCCAAGATCCACAAAATGGATGACATCATTCTTTACATAAGCGTCATAGCTGCGGATTCGGTTGTACCAGCCCACAGACTCATCATCAGAGCGGAAAGCCTTGATAAGCTCGCCCGTCCATACTTCTGTAAAGATACCGGCTCTAAGTACGCCAGCTGGGGCGAAGTGTCCGATAGTCGAAACAGCAACGGAAAGTCCGTTCGCTGTGATTGCGCCGGCAGCAGGGTCAAAGCCTGCAACTCCAGCAATGGTCGCACCCGCTACCGAGTTGAATGCGACACCTGCAATAAGGCTAAAGAAAGCCAAAAGAAACTTTTTCATTCGTCGTTGATTGGTTTAGAATGTTGGGTTTACGCCGTAATGCTCCTTGTAGAGCTTACAGTATTTCTCGCGGTCGTTCTCGCGCATATCCATAAGCTGCTGCGCTGTGCAGTCAGCCCATTTGAGATTAAGCGGTGCACTGTTTCCGTTTGGATTGATCACCTCTGTCGGCTTCTTTACAGGGGTGTGAAGATTCAACGTCTCGCGCAGATCCTCAAGGCCGACCTTTTTGCCGAGATTGATAAAATGATCCTTTTTGTCTTCCGGGATCCTGTGCTCGGAAATGGCAAGCTCGACAGCATCTGTGATGCGTGCAAGTCTGAGCGTGTCATTCTCCTGCTGCAACTGCTGAATCGCTGTCACAGCCTGCTCCTCAGTCGATGCTTCCGCCAGACCGAGTGCTAAAAGAATTCTGTTCATCGAAAATTGTGTTAAGGTTTGTTTATTATTGTCATCACCTCCCTGGCCGGCAGGCTCGACGTTGTTCTTAAGTAGTGGCAGAAATGCCGCGTCTTCGTCCATAGCAAGAGTTAGGACGCTTCCGTTCTCGTAGATCTTGCAGCATTGGAGCGCATCATCGTTTGCCCCAATATCCACGATTGAGACCTCATTCAGTTTTGACTTTGTGATTGTCGGCCTGGTCTGTCCTGGAACGAGCAGGGACGGATCATCTGAAATCTCGATAATCTCCAATCCGGCAGAAAGCATACGCAGCGTTCCGCGCTCCCATTTCTGGGCGATTATCTTTTCCTCCTCTGTGTCTCCATCTATCTGTGGGGTTCCATAAAGCACATCCCCGTCAATACGGATGTTAGTTATCGTTCCGATAGGTAGTCTTTCGGAACGCGTGTGCATATACAAGAGGATTGGGTTTTTTCTGTACTGATCCAGGATGATTCCGTTTGTCAGTACTCGCGTGCCGTAGCAGTTGAGCTTTGGCGTAGAAATTACAGCTTCTTTCATTCGTTTGAAAAATAGGCTTCGGGGGCACCGGGACCGACCGTCCCGGCACGCCCTCGGCCAGCGTCGCAAAAAAGGGTTTCGTAGCGGAGGCAGGAATCGAACCTGCGACCTTGAGGGAATGAACCTCACGAGCTACCTCTGCTCTACTCCGCGTTGTTCATGTCGCAAAATTGACATAAACCCGACAGCGTAACAAACAGAGTGTAAAAACCTTACACTCTATTTTATAACCCGAAGATTCAGAGGCATTTTTGCACTGCAAAAACACTTTTTTTCAAACGAGATCTTCACTATGAATGGGAAAGAACATTAACATAGAGCGTAAGGAATTTGCCGAAACTCTATACATGCAGGGCGTCCCGCAGAACGCTATTGCCGAAAAAGTCGGCACATCTGCGAACACAATCAACAGATGGGTAAAAGAAGGAAGCTGGGCCGAAAAGAGATCCGCACAGCTGCTGACACGAAAGGAAGTCGTAAACAACGTTCTCAGATCTGTAAACAGGCTTGCTGAGAAGCTGGGCGAAGTAGAAGACATCAGTTCGGTCAGCGGTATAGCAGACCAGCTTTCCAAACTGTCTGCAACGATAAACAAACTTGACAAAGAGGCTTCTGTCGTTGACTTCGTGGAGTGCTTCATGGCATTTGGCAGATGGCTCGAATATCAATCAGAAACAGATCCGGAAATCACAGCTGAGTTCAGAAAGATGGTCAACAAGTACCAGAACAAATATATCCTTGAACTTCTCGGCAGCAAGGCACAGTAAGATATGGCAGCACGCAAGAAACAGAAAGATGCTCTGCGGGAATGGAACCAGTGGTGTGAGACGGTACAGACCAGTACCGCTCTGAAAGCACAGGAGACCACAGCGCAGAAGAATGCACGCATCAAGCGATTGCGTGCAGATTATTCCGCTTTTGTGGATTACTACTTTCCGCATTACACGGACGATCCTGTGACGGGTAAACACACAGCATGTGCCCCGTTCCATATCAAGGCTGCCAAAACCATACGGGAAAACCGTAACCTGCAATATGCCGCAGAATGGGCTCGTGGTCATGCCAAGAGTACCCATTTCGATATCTTCATCCCTCTTTGGCTCAAAGCACAGGAAGTGCCGGAACTTCATGTGATGGTGCTTGTAGGAAAGAGTCAGGACAACGCCAACACCTTACTGGGTGATGTGCAGGCAGAGCTGGAATTCAACCAGCGATATATCGCAGACTTCGGCAAACAGAAAAATGAGGGATCCTGGCAGGATGGCGAATTTGTCACTATGGACGGAACAGCATTCTTTGCACGCGGTCGTGGCCAGTCCCCGCGCGGTCTCAGGTACAGAAGCCACAGGCCCGATTATGTGGTCATAGACGACTTGGACGATGATGAGCTTGTAAACAATCCGGACAGAGTCAAGAGGCTCACAAAATGGCTGAAAGAAGCCCTGTTCGGAACCCTTGACGGAGGACGAGGACGCTTCATCATGGTTGGTAACCTCATCGGAAAGTGCAGCGTTCTGGCGAACTTCATTGCATCTAAGGGCGTGATCACGCACAGAGTAGATGCAATCGACAAAAACGGGGAACCATCTTGGAAAGCAAAGTGGGACATCGCGGAACTCCAGGCGATGCAGCAGTTCATGGGCTATATATCATTCCAAAGGGAAATGATGAACAACCCTATTACTGAGGGCGCCATCTTCCGCCGCGACTGGATCAAGTGGAAAAAACGTCTGCCATACAGCAAGTATGATCACCTGGTAGCCTACTGCGACCCGTCTTTCAAGAGCTCTACAAAGAACGACTACAAGGCTATCAAGCTGTGGGGCAAGGTTGGAACAGAGCTGCATAACCTCGGAGCGTTCGTCCGTCAGTGTACTGTCGCTGAAATGGTACGATGGTTCTATGATCTGCACGAAAAGATGATTGCGTCAGATGCGGTTTGCGACTACTTTATAGAAGCCAATTTCTTACAGGATACCCTGCTTGACGAATTTACGCGTGAGGGTAATCTGAGAGGCTACCAGCTTCCAATCAGAGGTGATAAGCGAAAGAAGCCGGATAAGTTCCAGCGCATCGAGGCGGTGTCCCCTCTATGGGAGCGCGGGTTCGTCTATTACGATGCAGCTTTAGAGAAAGATCCAGATATGACTGCCGGACTTGAGCAGACCCTGGCATTTGAAAAGGGAATGAGCGGACACGACGACGCCCCCGACGCAGACGAGGGCGCAATCTATATTCTACAACAGCGTACGCGCGTGGAGACATTCAAACCATCCATAGGCAGACGCACAACACCAAGGAACCAATGGTAAAATTTTTCAAGGCAGTAGTGTTCAGCATCAGGCTGAACAGGGAAATCCGCAAGGCAAAACGCGGAAAGGCACGCACCGGGCACAAGCATCTGGTGCTTAATGTGGCAGGCAAACCGATGTGCGTAAGTAAGATGCACATCCAGAATCTCATAGGCAAGGGAGGGGTCTTCAAAGAGGGCACTAAGATGGCCGACATATCCAAAGTTGCACTGTTTATTGCGAGGTAGAGAATGTTCCTGAAAACCGAAGACTACAGCGTAGTATGCAGTGACGCAAGTCTTGATATTATTACGCAGAGCAGTGATGACATCCGGCAGAAAGCGGAGCGCACTGCAATGGAGGAAGTGGCGGGATATGTCCGTTCAAGATACGACATCGATGAAGCCTACCAGGAGGAGGGGGATAAACGAAACCCTCTACTGGTTCAGCTCACTGTCAGCATAGCCCTTTACTACCTTGGAATGTGGTTGCCTCACTTCATGGCAAGCGACAGCAGAGAAGTACTATATGAGAATGCCATCGCCCGGCTTAAGGACATACAGAAAGGGGCATTTACCCCAGATCTTCCACAGTACACCGCTGAGGATGCAGAGGGCGAAGATGCAGGACAACCTATGCGTTTTGGCTCCATGAAGCGACAGCGATACGACTATTAAAACACCGTTCAAACACTGATTAAATGGCAAAGAACAACCATAACGAGCCGCAGGTGACTATCGAATCGCTGCGGCTTGCTGCGAAAGAAATGCACGCCAAAGGGGCAAGCACAGAGCAACGAAAGAACCTGCTTGCGATGCTCACGCAGAAGACACAGTATCTGACCAAGCAGGACATAGCCAAGTGGCGCAGAGCTTGGCAGCAGGCTATCAGCATAGACAACCCGAATCGTTCGGCCCTGTATGACATCTATACGGATGCACTCATAGACCTGCACCTGACGGGCTGTATATCTCAAAGGACCGGAAAGACACTTCTGAAATCCTTTGTCATCCGAAAGGCTGACGGCAAGGAAGATGAGGATGCAAAGAAGATCTTTGAAAGCCAATGGTTTTTTGACTTCGTAAACTATGCCCTTGAAAGTCGCTACTGGGGTCACTCCCTTATACAGCTTGGGGACATAACAACTGACGAGAACGGAATCAGAAAGTTCTCGGATGTTACACTCGTGCCTCGAAAACATGTAGTTCCTGAGTTCGGTGTGCTCATCCAGCAGTTGGGCGACGATCCTAAAAAGGGTATAGATTACAGGAATGGTCCTATTTCCGACTGGTGCGTTGAGGTCGGCAGCAGTACCGACTTAGGGCTGCTTCTTAAGTGTTCCCCTCATTCGCTGTCAAAAAAGAACATGGCAGCATACTGGGATGTCTTCGGAGAAATCTTCGGCATGCCTATGCGTATTGCAAAGACAACATCGCAGAACCCATCTGACAGAAAGCAGATAGAGGCGATGCTGGCAGAAATGGGCGCAGCTGCCTGGGGGCTCTTTCCTGACGGAACGGAAATTGACATCAAGGAATCAACACGAGGCGACGCGTACAATGTCTATGACAAGCGTATCGATAGGTGTAATTCTGAGATCTCAAAGGGAATCCTTAATCAGACAATGACTATCGACAGCGGGTCGTCGCTGTCCCAGTCTGAAACCCACCTTGAAGTGTTCGAGAATGTTTGTGCAGCCGACCATAAGCTGATCAAAAACATCGTTAACGACAGACTTATCCCGAAGATGATTCGCCACGGGTTCGACCTCAAAGGAAGATCATTCGACTGGGATGACGCCGCTACTTATTCTCCATCAGAGCAGAGAGAGCAGGAAAGAATGCTACTGCAGTACTACAGGATAGATCCGAAGTATTTTAGCGAGAAATATAATATCGACATCATCGGGGAAAGGGATTCGACGGACGGTTTTTTCGAGTAGGGGGCGACGACAAGAAGCAGAGCCCCCAAGACAAGGAAAAGGCCGAAAGAAAGGCGAAAATCGACCATTACAGGGTATTCGACAGGGCCGTGAGTTTCCTGTATGACGGGGCGTGTCTGGAACTGTCAGAGGACGACAAAAGGATCCGCTTTAATCCTCGTGTCTTCAACGATGTTGTGAAACTCCTGCATAAGCAGGGGCGGTTCACCGATGAAATGCTCCTGAATCCGAAAGTGATGCGACACATCAGAGAGACTTACAGGATCCTCGATGGGGCGATCAGTGCATCAATCAAGCAGGAGACTCCGGAGGAGCTGACAAACGCCCTCCGGAACAACGCTTTTATCTTCTCCGGATTCAAGACATATCACACACTGTCAGAACTGGGCTTGCAGCTGACCGATGAGACCGGTACCGCAAAGCCGTTTCATAAGTTCGCGGAGGACGTTAAGGCGATAAACGCAAAGTATAACATCCGCTATCTCCAGGCTGAATATGAGCACGCAGTCCATTCGTCACAGATGGCTGTGAAGTGGAAAGACTTTGAGAAAGACGGGGACGACTTCAACCTGCAATATCGCACGGCCGGGGATGAGAGGGTCAGGGCCGAACATGCCCAGCTCGACGGAGTAACCCTGCCACCGAGTGATAAGTTTTGGAAACAGTATCTGCCGCCGAATGGCTGGCGATGTCGCTGCCAGGTAGTCCAGGTTCTCAAAGAGGATTACAGAGTAAGCGACAGTGACGCAGCTGTGAAATGGGGCGACATGTGCACCGATGATCCAAAGCTTAAGATCTTCCGATTCAATCCGGGGATGACACTTAATCTCTTTCCGGAAAAGCACCCATATACGAAAGTGCCAAAGCCTGTAAAGAAGATCGTTGAGACTATAGCAGCCGAGGAATCGAAAGAGCAAAGAATCCAAGCACTCAGGGCTCAGTTGCCGGATAACCTGACAGACGCAGAAAAGGATGCTATCGCAGCGCATAACTATGAACTGGAGCAGGCTATGGGTATCAAGGCCGGAAAGCCGATGACAGTAGAGGAAGCAGATAAGCAGAGCGCAAACCCTGCACATGTCCCTAAGTTTCTGATAGACCCAGCAGGCCCATACCGTGACAACTATGCACATTATAGACTGAATCCGGACTATGTCAAGAAACGTGACGAGCCGAACAGCATAAACTGCCAAACATGCGCCCCTGCTTATGCCTTGCGACTGATGGGTTTTGATGTTACAGCAAAACCTAATACAAGTGGCTCCAAGTTGGATTATTTGAGTCGTGGACGCGCATTCGAGGTGTGGAAGAACCCTGATGGCACCCCAGCCCAGCATACAAGCCTAAACAGCTGGAGGGCTAAAAAAGGGTATAAAAACATGACTCCAAAACGTTATTTGGAATTCTTTGATGAAACCTGTAAGGAGGTTGGTGTTTACGAGTTGTCAATCGGATGGCAATCCGGTTCTGGACATGCTACCATATTACAGAGATTCCCTGACGGAACACTGAAATACATAGAGCCGCAACATGACAATTCGGAGGGATCTGGGTACGAATTTAAGGATCTTGACTATTTGGCAGAAAAAGGCGTCAGAACTGCATCGCGAATACACGAAAGCCGAGGCATTATGAGAATTGATAACAAGTTATTCAGTCTCGACTTCATCGAGATCTTCGACAAGTGATTCGATGATAAATAAAGCTGGAGAATCTGTAACATCATCAACTTTGCCATCCTTAACAAGATATACATGTGGATAGCCAATGCAGAGATCGTCAGGAACCTGGAGGGTATAAGCATCCGCTCCCTCGAACTTACCGAGGTAGTTGAAATTATCGCCAAATCTGTCAATTAGATCTCGTGCGGCGTCTTTAACTATTTGCGGAATCTTTGCCATAGTGCAACAAATGTAATAACATTTTTTCAAACAACAATGATAAATGGCAGATATTGAGACAGAAATACTCCGTAAGGCTCGTGTAAAGCTTACGGAAATGTTCGACAGCAATTTCAATCGGCAGGGCTTTTTCGATAATAAATGGGCACCGACCAAAGACCCAAAGGTAAACAAGGCCGGAAAGAAAGGATCCATCCTGATTGTGTCCGGAAGAATGCGAAGAAGCATCAGATCCTATATCAAGGCCAAGGCGATTGTCTTTGCAAGCGACCTGCCATATACGGCACTCCATAATGAGGGCGGGAACTTCCCTGTCAAGGTTCGCCCGCATAAAAAAACACGCAAGGGCAAGACTTTCAATGTCCGCAGCCATACCAAACAGATGTCAATGCCACAGAGGCAGTTCATCGGCGACCACCCAAAGGTTCAGCAAGCTCTTGGCGACATCGTGCACCAGGAACTGCAACGGTTCAGCGAGAATCTTGTTCGTAAAACCATGAGGAAATGAGAATACGACTTTTTAATGAGATTGCGGGCCGTTTGGGACGCGTTCGCATCATAGATGGACTACCTGTCTATCTAAGACCGCAAGAGGGCGAAAATGAAGCTAATTTGCCACCCCTGGCAATAAAGACGCTTGACCTATGGAACGAGCAGGTTGATCAGCTGGCACAGCAGCAGCCATTCCTGACCCCTGCTGTGTTTATTGAGTTTCTACCTATCGTATGGACCAAGTTAGGCAAAGGGGCGCAACGTGCAGAGGTACAGATCCGTCTGCACATCGTTTCGGCCACCCTCGCAACAGTGTCGTCGCAGTATAAGGAACAGGCCCTGTACAGACTCAGGTTAACCAAAGCCGTGCAGGCTGCGCTCGTGGGCTTCTGCGGTTCAACAGATGCAGAGGGCCTTATGTTTGGAACATTCGTGCACACCCAGTCCGAGACCGACCATAACCACGCAGACATTTGCGAAGACATTGAGTCCTGGCAAACCTTGTGCATCGACGCCTCCGCTGCGATCAGCGACGGTTCAACAAAAACGCCGCATGATGTTACGCTCAACATGGGCGACATCTTTACGGCTGTATTCAATGACTCGTATGTATAAATGACAAACGCCACGCATTCAAGCGTGGCGCTGTCGTTAGAATAGGCTCAACTGCAAAGGGTCGTCATCCTCCTTTTCATTCAGGTCGCCCATGGGCGTTCTGATATATGAGAGATATGTGTGGTAGCACATAGGATAAATCGGGAATACGTATCGCCTCCAGATTTCTTTATAGCACTTCTGTAAATTACCCTCCTCATAGTGCTGCTGGGTAATTTCGCATACGTGTTTGATACGCAGAAGTGTATTTTTGTGGTGCTTTGCCATCTATTCCGAAAACTTTACATATCTTTGCAGAAGTGTTGGCGCACTCTGCTCGTTGTTCGGTTTTCGGCGACGAGCTTTTCTTTTACAGTTTAGGGGTTACGTATGGGCTGACTGTTATGTTACCCTCCACATGCTTAAGGACACGCCCCGCGCCCTCGCAAATCGGGCAAATTTCAGATCTCTTTTTCCCAAATACTGGGTTAACCTCTACTGTTCCCCTGCCTTGGCAGTTACGGCAGATCTCTACTGTATCGTAGCAAAAATCTTTCTGCTTCTCCATTCAGCATTAGTCCTCCTTTTCCTTTTTCGGTTCGACATAGAAAGACTCATCCTGCTTCACGATCACGCCGCACTTCTCCATAACCTCCTTACAGGCGTCGTCCTCCCTGTTTGCCAAAAGCTTATCCTTTGCTGGCTCCTCGACAGTGCGGATGTATTCCTTTCCGAAGCTCTTAAGCAGTTCAAGAACCGCAGCCCATGTAAAGCCCTTTTTCGTTGCGAGCTTCGGTGTTCCTGTGCGGAATCCGATAGTTCCATGCACCGTTTCAAGACTCTTGCGTTTAGTGAAAAGTTCATCCTTGTTCTCGGTAGCGTAAGCCTGCATGATCTCGAACGCCTCGGACCTTGTTTCTTCCAGTTCCGCTAATCTGTCGGCGTGCTTCTCGCGGATAGCTACAAACTGCTTATCCATCTGTGCTGTGATGCTGTTGGTCTCTGCATCTGCGAGGCAGTACTGTGCGAATGCCTCCTCCATCTGTTCCCTGGTCACTCCTGCGATCAGGACTTTCTTTTTTCTTGCCATTGTCTTATATGTTTTGAATTGGTTTAGATTCCGAACCTCGCCGCCATTGCAGCAGCACCTATAACACCGGCCACACTCGGCTTCTGTTTGAGGGCTTCTGTCACACTTACAGCAACTTGCCTTGTGTCGCCCGTGACAACTCCCAAAGTCTCCATCTCGCCACCCTCTTTCTTATGTGATGCAATCATCACCAGGGCATTACCATCCCCTGACTTATGCTCTTTCCTCCATTTGAGCATAAACTCCTTTGCTGCTGCCAAAAAGTCATCTGTGACCTCTTTTGCGAATTCCTGTTCTACATCCGGATTTTCTACAGCATTTTCAGGGATGTACTCAACTATATACTTGCGCCCGGAAAGCATGTCAATCACATCTATCACCTCACGGTCAAGCTTATACTCCCTACCTTTGTCGCTCTTTACTGTCATGGTTCGCACATAAACATCCCTGACGATGTGGTACTCTTTTTCATCCAAGTTCACTGACATACCTGTTGTGGCATCCATCGCGATACACCCCTTGGGTATATAACTGCGTCCTACGATTGTCTTTCCCATAGTTCTTTATTCTTCAATGTCTGAAAAGTCTTTACCCTTGCACTGGAATGCTATGTATATTATAGCCCCCGCAAAAAAGAGCAGAGCTGCCAATATCGGAGCCCATACCGGGGCAAGAACCCCAATCCAAGGCCACGAAATCAATTTTGCGAGTTTAAGAATTATAGGCACCAGCACACAAAGTGCGTAGCCTACATAAATGCAGAGGTTCCTGACCTCCCATTTGGTTAGTGGTACGTTGTTCTTTCTCATAGTATTTATTGTTAATTGAGTGTTTTGCTATTGCTTTTCGGAAGATCGCCGGTCATCATCTGAACGAAAAAGTTGTCGGTGATCTCATTTATCTTTTTCTGGTCCTGCGTCTTCTTTGAGAATGCGCAGTAAATGTTACGCAGTCTTTCATTTGGGATCTTGTTAAAACTGTCATACCCAGTGGCACGGCAAGCGATTCCTTTTATCAGATCCAGGTTCTCCTCTCTGCCTGACACTCTCAGCCATCCTCCGATTGCAGCGATGACCCTTTTGCGAAGCTGGTTACCCTCACCGGCCTTTGGATTCGCTTTCATTTCAAGGGTATGTACAAGGTCTATGAGCTGGTGATTATCCAGATCCTTACTGCTCTCGACACCGAAGCTCTCAATCAAAGCTCTTTTCTCATAGTCTTTCATCCCGAGCTTCGTGCAAAGCGTGTGAAATTTCTTTAGCAGCCACTTCTGCTGCTGATCCATTATTGTTGCCATAGTCTTATAGGTTTTCAGCCCAGTATTCGTTAGCACCCTCCTGCCATATTATCAGATCTTCTCCGCCTCCGTCTGCCGTCTTGAATCGCGTTGTAAAACTTGCCTTGTAGCCGACGCATCTGACTTTGACCTCAGACATCTTGCGGACATGCTGCGCTATTGCAGGGTGGGGCTTATTGTTTTCCTCATGGGCTATGAATATGAAAAGTTTGTCCGGGAACTCCTCGATAAGCTTTGCGAAAGCAGGGCGCGTGAATCCCACCAACGCGGATATTGAATCGATGACAATCACATCCGGGGACTTGCGTCTTCTCAGGTGCTCTTTCATTTCCTCGATCGGCAGTTTGTCGTACACGATCACCTTTGTTCCCACACTCTGCATATCCGCATCATTCCAAGCTGTTTGAAATGACTTTGACAGTCCCTGCTCCAGCGTGTTGTATGCACACCTCTTGACGAATCCGGTTAGATATTTAAGCAGGGAAAGGGCAAAATGTGTCTTTCCGCTTCCGCTTTCTCCAAAGATGGTCCAAGCTCCGCGAAGCTCCGGCTTGCCTATGGAGGCAAGCCATTGCCCCTGAAAGTCGGCCACATTGAAAGTGGCGTCGCATACATTCCTGTTGCTTATCGCTCGTTTCATTTGAATACCGTTTAATCAGCGTTTGAAGCCTGTTTAACCGCATGCACAAGTCTCTTAACTCTGCGCAAGTCGAAGTCGCAGCCCTCGATGATGTCCTCTATATCATCCCTATCTGTCACCCCATTTGCAACGCAAACCGATTCGATGTCTCCCGCACACACGACAGGCATTGGGATGAACTTTCTGCCGACACGGCTGTATATCTCTTTGTAACCCTTGCGGTCATTCCTTACGCCACGCTCAATGCGCTTCTGTAAGAACTGGGTTGCACAGAGCAGAATTCCTACATGGTCCTCCAGCTGATTGTAGAGGGTGATAAAGAAGTGAAGCACCTGATCGCTGAGTTTATCTGCCTCATCAAGAACCAGGAGAACCCCGTCGCGACGCTTCAAGTGATAGACAGCGTCTGACATCATATCCACGACTGTGTAGCCCGCGCTCTCTACTCCCATAGTCTTAAGAAGTTCTGTAAGGAAGTATTTACGGTTCCAGTACTCCGAGCATGAAAGCACCAGCACATTGCGGTTGCGGTCGGCGTAGGACTTTATCGCCTGGGATTTTCCGCATCCTGCGTCACCCACTACTGCCATACACAGATGATTGAGCTGGGAGTCTTCCATGATCTTATACATCCTGTCGTAACCCTCGGTCTGTACAAGCACCCATCTGTTGGTGTCATAACCTACCTGCGTTGCCACAGTGCGCCACATTTCATCAGAGATAAGTTCCCATTTGCCATTGATGATCTGGCTGAGGGTTGCTGAACTTACGCCCCTAAGGGTTGCAGCTGCCTGCCTTTGGCTTTCCTTGTTACCGACATATTCCTTAACTCTGTCGGCGATTGCTTGTTTCTCTGTCCTTTTCATGATTATCTGTATTTGAAATTAGTATAAGTCGAATGTGCTTTCCTTTCTTTTTCGCGGCTTCTTTACCGGTTCCTCGTGAACCCATTGGTCATCTATTGTTTCATCCGGCGGTGCCAATCTTTTTGCGTTCCTCTGATCCTTGTGCTGTCCGGCAGAATCTGCGATAAGTGCCTTTGTAAGCGTATTACCCAGCTGTGGGTGGCGGTCGAACATTTCTATAACCTTTGTTTCTGCTCCACAGATTATCGCCTTAACTTCCGGCTCCAGCTGCTGGCGATTGAAATGCTCAATCCTTGCAAGTTCCTCGGCGTCGCCCGGCTTCCTGTCGGCAAGTGCCATCGGTTGAATGTATTTCGATTCAAGCAGGAACTGGAGTGATCCGTCATCATTGACAGCAAGCACTGTGTCGAGATTTTCAGGGTCATACTTAACATTCCATCTGATGTGTGAATACCTACGGAAATTGATGTCAAAACAGTCGTATGATCGTTTGGATCCAAGCAGTCTGATATTTAGTCCCGATCCCTCCAGCGCGTTCTTATATCCTGTTTCTGCGCCGAATGTGAGCAGGTACTGCTGATGTGGCAGTGGAAGTCTGCGATCTTCTGCGGTCTTGCTCCATCCAGCCACAAACTCAGCACGCTTTTGTTTCCTTTCTACTTCGATGATTCTGCGGATCTGCTCACGACATCCTGCTTCGTCCGGAAATCCCCGTTTCATCCTGTTCAGAGCATCAGCGTTCGGCTGTTTGTTTTTATCGGAAGTGACACCGAAGCCAGACCAGTTCGGCATGAGGTGGCAATATGTATCATTAAGATGCAGGAAGTATCGTTCAATCGGCTTCGCCTTGGCATTTCCAACCTTGGCAGGGGTTATCTTATCACCAACCACCGTATATGTCGGGAATAGGGCTTTAAGGGCGTAGTGGTCGCTTTGGATCTGATTTGACCTATAACGCTGCCCGAACAGTTCCGCCGTATGGTTTACCGCGCTCCTCATAGCTTCCTTAATCAGCTCCGCACTCTCTTGCTTTCCGATGGCGTAACCGATAGGGTATTTCTTGAACGCATCCATCACTACGACAACAGTAAGGCGGTTGTGGTAGGTGGTGACAGACTTTCCTTTTCTGGTCACTGTCTCTTGATAGTAAAGCTCAACATCCCATCCGTCCAAACTCCACAGATACATCGGCGCACTTGGGGCACTTCTCTTAACCTGCATAGACCTCTGACTAAAGAACTGTTTTTCTCCAAGTCTTCCGGCTGAGATCTCAAGGTCATACTTGATCTTCCAGCTTCTTACAGCTGAGGATGTGATGTGCTGCCAGCCCATTTTATCTGCCACGACATTATAGAGACTTGCAACCTGCTCGTTATCCAGATTGCGGTAGTCTGCCATCAGACGCACCATCAGTGCCTCCTGCTCATCGTTGCTGACCTTAGCCGCATTTGAGTTCCTGAACTTGCCAGAAACGAGCACTTCATAATTAGCTTTGCCACCCTTGAAAAACTCGTTATACTTCTCCTGTAAGCGACGCGGGTTCTCAGGCAATGAATTCGGGAATTTGTCTGCGATCCTTGGTAAAGCTTTAGCTGCACGACCCCAGAACTCGCCTCTGCGTACTTTCGGCTGGCTCAGTTTCAGGTGCTGTGAGTCAGATCTGTTCAGCACATCGCGGAATGCTGCCAGGATTGAAGCATTGTGCACATACTCCATCTGTTTATCCTCCGAAAGACCACGCACGGCGTCAATCTTATATTCGGAATAGAACTGCACAGCAAAAGGATCCAAGGTGATTCTGTCGATAAACTCACGGCTTTCTGCTTGTGCGTGGAGATCTGGATAACGCCTGTAAACCTCGATGCGATATTTAGTCGGTAGACTATCCGCGATATATAGAGCTTCAGACCCTCTACAGCCTCTGCGTGCCTGCTGCATCTTACCCTCCATGACCCACTTCTTAATGAGCGATGCGCTCATTATCCCGTCGGTCAGTTCCGCGTGTGAAATGCAGTATTTTCCGTTATATAGCTCCATATTAAACTCTTTGTTACTTGGATCCCGCGTCGGTATCGCTCCGAACAACGCCCTCAGCGTTCGCGGGCCTATCGCTACTCTGTGCTATCACCTACAGATTCGCGATCTATTTCAATGATTGAAAGGTTAAATTTGAAAGATTCAAAACCTAATATCGAAAAGCGGACACCGCACGCACAGAGTAGTCGTTGTCCCTAAGGCCGGAGTTCGTGCTTCCATCGCTCACATCGACGCCCCACGCACACCACTCATCTTTAACGATACTTGACCAGTAGCAGCCAGGAATGACAGGGGGACACCCCATCGCAAGAAGACAGGCATTTATCTCCTTAAGGTGCTCAGACATGATCTGGAGCTGCTTGACTGTTGGAAGACACCAAGCCCTTGAATCACTGCTATCCACGCTGTAGTTCTCGCAGAACTCTGCTGCAGGAGCACCGATGAAGTCAAACTGAGAATCACCGTCCTTATCAGTGTGCTTGATCCCCTCATATTCCTTGACGATTCTGTTAGTAGCAGAATGGCAGTCAAGGCTGTCTTTGTTGGTTTCAAGAGTCACCAATCCTTTACCCTTACCCTGTGCGCTAAACTGGGCTACTACGGTATTGTGTGGGGCCACTACGAATGCACATTCCTTTGTGATGACAACGGCTCCATGAGGTGTCATGGAATGTTTGTCCCATTCTTTCCTGTCAACAAGATTGCCCTCTGAATCAAGACACCATACACCATTGCCTTTGAGCCCAAGCTGCTCATCACCGAACAGTTCTCTGAGCATGACCTGAGTATTGCGGTTTGCACAGCTGAACATGTCTTTAACTTCCTGGTCTGTTAAAATTGTTTTCATATACTTTGGTTTATTAGAGTTGTCTTCATTAAGGTTGGGCCAGTCACAGATTATCGTCCCACGGGGGAATCTGATTATCAGTGGCCGACTCATACCCTTTCCTCCTCCAGTAGTTCATCCGGCAGAAGTCTCTTGCGCTCCCAGTGCTTAAAAAGCAGGTAGCAAATCCCCCACAGGCCGAAGCCCACAGCCTTTGATATTAGAAAGTCCTGCATCCACGTTTCCTCGTTTACCGGTTCCCCTGCGAGAAAGAGAACTCCAACCCATGCAAGCAGCGCGATCAGGCCGGATCTGAGGTGTTTTGAAAATTCTGATTTCATAATTATTTGGTATTTACGATTTGTTCCATTCCACCGCGCTTTATGGCTACAAAGCGGATTTTCTTCGCCAGATCACTGTTGGTTTTCCCGTTCAGTGCATCCCGGACTGTCGGATAGGTTGTCTTGAAGTACTTTTTGAGAAATACTTTCTCACCATTTGCGACTAATATCTTCGCCATATTGCTCAAACTTTTAATTTTCTTAACTTTGTGCGTATCTTTCACTGATGAAAGGTGTTGCAAATATACGCATTTTGTTAAATAAAAAAGCTTTTTGACGAAATTTTTTCTCAAAATGAGTAAGAAAGAAAGATTAAATCTGCTGATTGAGCATTATTCTAATGGCAATAAAACCCAGTTTGCCAATAAGTTAGGTATTTCCCCTCAGGGGTTAAGTACCTGGCTCAGTCGTGATATGTTTGATATTGAGTTAATATACTCAAAATGCGAAAACGTGTCTGCCGAGTGGCTTTTAACCGGGGCTGGGCCAATGCTTATTGACGAAATTTTTTCTCAAGAAACACAACTGGTACCTGAATCTGATAAGAAACTTATTCCCTTTTTTGACGATATTACAACTATCGGGGGGCATAATGACTCTGTGTCTATTATGGAAATATCCCAGAACCATGTTTCCGAGTGGATCGATGCGGGCGATTGGTTCCCTGAGGCGACAGCTGCCATACGCCATTATGGGGACAGCATGATTGAATATCCGAGTGGATCCATCTTGGCATTAAAACGCGTTCATGACAAACGCCTAATTATAAATGGGCGCAATTATGTAATCGAGACAACAGAGTTCAGAGTTACCAAGCAGCTTCAGGATGATGGAGGGGACTATATTATAGCTTACTCCAGCAACCGCGAAACATACCCCGATGGGCGACAGATCCATTCTCCAATACGAATCCCCAAAGATACAATCCGCAGTATTGATCTCGTCCTCGGATGCGTTCTGAAAGAGTATAGCAATGGGGCGTTAACCATCAGGAAATAGCGATATATACCCTTTTTAGCGGGTTTTAAGCATAGTTTAAGCGCGTAACTTGCGGTATATCCGTAGGTTACGCGCTTATTTAGTTTTTGGCATATCTATCAAAACCCTGCACTAAAGGGGTGCGAAAAATTGAAATTCGTATGAATTTGGCGTTATTTTTATCCGCATAGGTGTCGTAAATAACTAAAATATGTCCCCCAAAAGTAACCCCAATAGTAACTGCAATGCTGTTTTTTATCGCATTTTGAGTAAAACGAAATGTACAATTTCTTTATGTGCCAGGTATTTTAATTGGCTTTTGAAAACCGTTTAATAACCATTTAGATAAATCCCCATGAACGGCATTTTAAGCCCGATTTCGGCCATCTGCGCATTTCTATTGAGGATTAGGCACGAAAAAAGGGCGCAATCGAAATAACGCCCATATAAATCAAAGTAAAATCAACATTCAAGCCTCAACGCCCGGCCCCAAAATCCAAGCAAAATCCAAGCAAATACACATTTCGTTTTGCACGGCCAAATTTCCTCAACGCCCCTAACTCACTGACAGACACTCTCTTACTCCCTTTCCCTCTATATTATACTTGTACATCTCGTTTTCATGCCCATAGTTAGCACGCATCACATTAATGCGAACAACATCATCATCATCAGTCTCCTCCGCCCACATGATTCCTCTGACATATTTATCATCTTCAAAATATTTTTTAATTTGGCTGTTAATATATCTGGCATATTCGTCATTGTTTTTTTTATGAAGCCTTAGCTTATCACCCTGAACTCCATAGTATTTACCCCGACACGGCATACTTGTCTTGTCGTCGACACCTATCAAAATAACTCCGCCATCAGCATTCATCATTGCACACGCTGCCTTGAACACGACAAACTGCTGATCTTCGCTTTGATTTCCTGCTGAAACTAAAAAAGATGATTTGAACTCAAGGTGCTGACCTTCGTGACCGTAAAGTTTCATAACTGATATTTTTTAATTGATAATTATTCGATGTTTGTTTTCGAGTGCAAAGTTCTCGACTTTACAAACATTTGTAAAATTATCGTTCAAACATATTTTTCGCACGATTTTAACCCAATAACACAAACTGCTATATTTCAACCATTTACAACTGTTAAAAATATATTATTTTTTTCTTCATTGAAAAAACAATACATTTTTCTTACATTTGTTACAAAACATTTTTACCATTATGGCTAATCACGAATTCAGAAAAAGCATCTTTCGGATATTTTCGGACCTGATAAAATCAGATAATTCAATATCTATCAGGGAACTTAAAAACATAGACAACATCATCAAATCATACGGAATAAAACCTTCCGACGAAAATGACGGATTTGCCCTAACCCTTGCAGAGGCCGCAGACTGCATATCTAAAATGACGAAAACCATAAAGGACAAACTCGTTCGCCTGCTGAAAGAGTGTGCCCTTGCTGACGGAGAATGCTGCCGAGATGAAGCCATACTCATTTCGGCGATCGAAATAACATGCAACAAACAAGGTAAAATCATCTCACTGCCTCTTGACAATCTACCAATCATTTCAACACAATTACTATACATAGACAGCACATACAACCCCAAGAAAAACGAGCTGGACAAACGATATGACGAGATCAAAGCCATCGTTGAATTAGGCGGATTTGAACTAGTATACATACCACAGATTGCTGAAACTTTCAGACAAAAAAGCACAAGCGACATCAAACGCCTACTACGCCTGATTAATCCAACCTTAAATAATCAGGTTCTTGAGAATCGAACCAGATCACTACAAGAGATGGACTATAGATACTTCTACACACAGGTACTCAACGGAAAACTACAAATGGGTCTTCACTTGACAGAACCCGCATGGCTAATACGCATTCCTGATAGTACAATCAATGGTGTTGGTTATGCCAACTACCTATGTTATTACATAAAAAAGGACAACTTATATGGACAGGTCAAGGAATACATCGACTATCTGAATGAATTGTTAAGCCCATATACAGTACTCGCGAACAAACACTCCCACACAAATTCAGAGTTCTACTACAAAGGATTCCATAAAGCATTAATTGACGTTATGGCAACTGATAGAATCTCACCTTGGGAGGTTCAGATTTATATTCGAGCCGGAGAAGGGGCAGTCATTGATAAATCCGCCACCGGCCAAAAGTTCTCTGTAATGATAAAGAAAGGAAGCGCGACTTATCCTATACGGATTAACGGAAGAGAAGCAGCGTTTTACTTACTGCTACTATGTGCATCTGCAATGCCAGACGAAGGCATCAACTTCTCGTGTGGGGAAAGCGAATACAAAACAATACAAGCCCTATATAATCGGACATACAGAGCATTCAGCTACAGGGATGGCGAAGTGCCAGATCTAAACAACTCGTCAATTTTCCGTACCATCAAGTCAAACATCATGAAAGAGCTCGACAAGTGCGGTATTGAAGGCAGCCTACATCTCTTCAAGCCGACAAAGAAAGGACAAAGCACATACTATATCCCCATCCCGGCCGAAAGTGTGAGTATCGTGACATCAAATGGCATTACGCCACTCAAGGAATCAAAGATTTTCAAGTCTTTGGTTAAAAGGTGCTTACTGAAGATATAAATCTTGCATAGGAATATCACAAAAAACACAAATATCCTGATACGCATATAGCTCTGACGGCTCAACAACGCCATCAATGAGAATCATGTTTTTCATAAACATGGCATAATTTTGCTTTTGCTCCTCTGACATAGCCTTAAGTATCGAAAGGCTCAACAAAGTATTGAATTCCCTTACTTTGAAGTGATCTTCCGAACTAAGATTCAATTCTTTTTTCACCTTTTCGAAATACATTGTCTCACGTTCATCGATTTTACCATCGATGCTTATTATATCTAGAAGCAATCTTAGGATTGCCATTTTCTGATTATAGTTATATTCCATATCTATATTTTTATTTATCAATTTTATACTTTAAAAACTCGCATTACTCTTGTCCATCGATTATTGCACGGATTTCCAGAGAATTCTCCGCAATATTGAGACTGTCCATGAGTTCTTGAATATCCATTCGCCATATTGTTACAATTCCAGAACTCGCTTCTCTTCGTGTCGGTCTTTGTATTTAGCATTTCGAAACACTCGAAGTCTTGCTCAATCCCAAATGCAAAAGTATCAATTTTACTTGTTCTGATATCATCAATATGTGGACTAATGCATACAAAATACTGTTGATTATTTTGCAAAGATTTCACAACAGACGCCAGATGTTCTACGGAATAATCCTCCATATCAAGAACATTCGAAAACAAATGAACGGTAGTTTCCGGCTCCACCAGATGAATATCTTCTACCGTCAATTCGTCAAATTCCTTGCATATTGTTTGAAGAGGCACATCCGGAGCATACTTCTTACAATGAAGTGATGCCCTCCTTAACGCTAGTTCCGAAGGCTCAATAAGTATTATCTGCTTGATATTGTCTATTCCGTATTTATCCATGAATACCATTGAAGCCAAAGCCTGTCCACACCCCCAGTCAATCAATGAAATCCTGGTTTCAAAATGTTGAGGAAAAGGTACCTCTAAACAAGACTGGATCTTTACCTGATGCATGTTTCCATAATTTCGCATATAATCAAACAGGCCTTCTTCCGCTTGAATCTGCTGGACCCCTCTTCCAGAAATACGTCGACCTGAAGCCCGTTGATCAGACAACCTCTTTATACTACGGAAATTACACTGTGCATGATGGATATCAAGCGAATATTGCGTATCCTGTTCAATTATGAACTCATCAACCGGCATTGGGCGTAATCTTCTTTCAGCGTCCTCAAACACCCCATCAACAATCGATTGGATCTGCTGCTGAGCCAGTATCGGGTCTGCAACATCAACAAGACTCAAGTCTTTTATGTCGTTTAGAAAAGGATATTCTCCACTTCGCAATGAAACACCTATCTCTTCCTTTAGCTCATTCGCGTATTCAGAAGACAACAGATCCACTGCGGCAGAATAATAATTCAAGAAAGTAACAAGACACTTCTGATTATTATCTTCTTCAGTATCTACCGCATCTTGAAGTAAAGCACATATCTGCGAATATTTCTCAATAATGTCATCAGCTGTACGTGGACGCGGATGAATATAACTGATTCCAGCAACTAATCTCTTATTGAGATGAATATGCTCACTATGTCTATTAACCACTCGAACAAGATGAGGTATGGCAGAGAGAAGGTTCAACCTCTGAGCCAAATCTATACAAATCTGAATAAAAGCACGATTGTTTTGATCAGTATAATCCAGTTTTGCAATCAAAGAATGTTTAAACAAGAAGAAGGACTCGAGTTCGTCTCTCCATTTGCACAAGGTTTCCCATCTGGCATTGCACAGGTCATGCAACGCTGTCATCTGTTCCTCAATACATGAAGACAGCGCGTCTGCCGAGTCAATGCTCCGCAGTTTTTCTATTACATTACTCAACATCACTAAATAACGACAAAGTTCCGTCCTCTCCTATATCAGAAGGCTCTGGCTCTGTGGATTTTATTTCAACATCTGTCGCAACATTTTCCTCTGGCAAATCATCAATTTCCGAAACATCTGCTAGTTCACCTTCCGGTTCAACTGCACCCAAGGTCTGCTTATCCGCATCACCTATTATCTGTTGGCAACATAAGATTGATTTCAGGGCCTCAATCTCTCCAATCAGCGCACAATTCTTTTCCTGTAATTCCGCGTTAATTTTACGCTGTTGTTCCAACTCAGAAATTAACGAGCCTATACGCTCTCTTTGCTCATTGAATTTTGCGGACCACTTTGACTCCACTTCTGAGATTCTTATTTGTGCAGCATCATCAAATTCTTCTTTCGCATCACTGGCAACCCTGTTACGGACACTATCAATCAATGTAAGAAGATTCGTATTGAATACATCCAACTTTCTAATCTCTCCCAAAAATCCAAACAAGTACTCTTTTGAAAAAACAGATGGTTTTTTTTTACCGGTAATTACCGTATCCAAAATCTTATAATCCGATCTCTTTGTCGGTTTCTCGACCTTGACGGGACACCACGTATCTATATAAGGATATACAGAAGCCGAGTTATTAGAATAAAAGACATATTGATATACACTTTCAATAGTGTAGTAGTCTAACTTAGAATCCAGCAGAAATTTAACGACCTGTCTTCCTACCTCGCCCGTACCATAGCTGTTACTGAATACAGAATATCCTCTGTTATAACCATAATATAGCGCAATCCCTTCCTCAGTGCCTTTTTTTAAGTCCTGGAAATTATTTGCTATCAAGCTATCTATCTTTTTTGACGCAGCTTCACCAGCAACCCCATAAGTCTGAAGAATGGCAAACGCATAAGTCATTCCACTAAGCTTTTCGAAATTTATAAGCCCTGTAAAAGACCGTTCAACTGTTTGTTTACTCTCCTCTGCTATTGCATCCACATCATCTCTCGTTATTCTTCTCTCAAGATACGGAACAGCCTTGATGAATTTCCCGGCTCTTGTGAACAAATCAAAAAACTTATCATTTATTTGATAGCCTTGTGCATGCAGTTCCTCCTTTATGCGCGTATTGAAGAACGAAAGAGTACTGGCATAATTCTCAGAGTAGTTCATATAAGGTTCTTTGGCCGTTTTCATCAAAGCTAAAGCGCCTAAAATCCTGTCAAACAGCTCCACCTTGTGCGAATAATCGTTCCCTGTTATGTCAGACGGCATTCTGTCCGTATTAAATCGAGCAGTTGAGAACCTTGCTGACACTTCTGCCAATGAATCAGGCACAAACGCGGCACTCATATTTATATTTGACAGCGTCTGATTCAGCTGCTTCCTATCTCTAAAATAAATTTTCTTTACCCTTGATATAGGAAGTGGCATAGGAAAAAGACGATAGTCATTTCCACATGGTTGAAGATATTTTTCCTCTTCCTCTGTCAACACAAGTTCTAAACAGCAGTCGACAATCTTATTACCCAACTTCGTCGACAAAAGGAGACTATTAGGAAACAGGTCCTGTACATCCTGCAGTTTGTTATGTATATATTTAGCAGGCTTAACGCAGGCGCATACGAAATAATGCGCCAACGATGTTGAATTAATGGGAAGGAAATACGCCATATCCTACAATTATATTCTCGTTATTTCTACCACACCATCCAATAACGGAAGGGATTTATTACTGATTAACATTAGTGTCCGGTAAAAATTTATAAAAGTTCTTTGAAAATATTGAAAGTTAGGTAGTTACAGAGGTTTTTGGCGCGCGCCGATTTGAAATTATCTTTGCCAGACTAACGTAGAATGGCATATGCATAAAGGAAAATACGTGTTCGCGCAGCTTTTAGACTTCATCGATAAGGATGTATTCCTCAGACTTGCAAACAAATACGATGGGAATCGTT
>JBGVQP010000025.1:0-6338 GCA_045127685.1 Candidatus Cryptobacteroides sp. | reverse complement strand
TGATGACCTCGGTGTACCATCCGAATCCTACCGGTCCGAAGACCTCGGTAAGCTTCTTGATTCTCCACATCGGGTTGATGTCGCTCTTTCCCTTGAGTCGTCCTGCCTCGATGGCTTTCTTTGCCTCTGCCGGCACGCTTCTCATTCTCTCATAGATCGAGAGATTTCCGTTGTCCTGCTGGACCTGCTTGTTATTCTCCATATCTTTCTGGATTAATGATTGAACGTCAGTTCATCACTTCGGCCTTCCCTATCGGGACCAGGCTGTGATGTTGAGCAGACAGAAGGTGAACGGAGTAAACGGACAAGGCAGTCAAGGGAAAATTGATGCTCCGGATGGAGTGTCTATTTTGCTGAAGACAGATGCGAACGCGTGAGCATGGTGCATTGGGAGATTCACGCCGTTACATACCTTCGCGACACATCACTGCTGTCCCGGTGGAGATGGTACAGTTTTTATGTAGACATATCTGTGTAAAAAACTACGGTAAATATTTGTATTCGCCGTAGATTCACACACATTGTGAACGACTTACCAAAGATCACTACCGTGGTTACACGAAGTTTCTTAGCCGCATTATTCAGCCATGAAAAATATTTTTATATCTTTGTGGCTAAATAACACCAATTATGAAAGACATTATAATAGCAAGAAAAGAGGAGAAGAGGATGTTACATAACCTCCGAAATGAGAAGACTGCACAGTTCCTCGCGGTATATGGAAGAAGAAGAGTCGGTAAGACTTTTTTGATACGCGAGTACTTTGAAGATACCTTCTCATTCAAGCACACTGCGCTTTCCCCACTTGAGCTCAAGGATATTAACCCCGATGCCTTGTATAAGGCTCAACTTGCAGAGTTCAAGAAATCTCTTGTCAGATACGGGCATAAAAACGACAGTCCGATTTCAGATTGGTTCGAGGCATTCGACAGACTCAGGGAACTTATAGAATCAAAGAAGGCCAGTGAGAGAGTCATTGCATTTATCGACGAGATGCCATGGATGGATACTCCACGAGCGGGATTCATGTCAGCTCTTGAACACTTCTGGAACGATTATGGCTCCGGCAAACACAATCTCCTACTTATTGCTTGCGGCAGTGCAACAACATGGATGCTTGACAAACTGATTCATAATCAAGGTGGTTTATATGGCAGGACCACTAAAGAAATGCATATACACCCATTTACTTTAAGTGAGTGTGAGGAGTATTACAAGTCACGAGGAGTCATGATGGACAGGTATGATATTCTTCAATCGTATATGATTCTTGGAGGCGTTGCCTATTATTTGTCATACATAGAAAAAGGTAGATCACTTGCTCAAAATATCGATTCACTGTTCTTCAGTCAGGGCGGAAAACTTGAGGATGAGTTCGACAAGTTATTCACATCATTGTTCGGTGACAATGATAAGTACAGAAAGATTGTTGAATTTCTGAGCAAAAACCGATACGGAGCGACACAGGATGAGATTGCTAAAGCTGTGGGTATGACACGTGGGGGATCTCTCAGCAATATGATCAAGGCACTTGTAAAGAGCGATCTTATCATATCATATTACAACTTCAAAGGTTCAAATAAAGAGGCGTACTATAAACTGACTGACTTGTTCTGCCTGTTCTATCTTAATTTCGTACGGAAGCACCCAACCACTAACAGGACATTCTGGCAGGATAACCAGAACTCTCCTAAGTTGAATGCATGGAGAGGACTTGCTTTTGAGGACGTGTGCTTTGTTCATCAGAACGAGATAAGGTCCGCTCTTGGCATCAGTGGAGTGCATACTGAGATCTACCCGTGGAGAAGTGAGGAGGGACCTGCAAGCAAGGGAGCACAGATTGACATGATTATAGACAGAGCTGATAGAGTAATAAATATATGTGAAATGAAGTTCTCCATCGGCGAATTCACTATTGACAAGAATTATGATGCCTCACTAAGGAACAAGATTGCTGCAGTAACCGAATTGACCAAGGGGAAGAAGAACCCTCAGATGACGTTGATAACTACCTACGGGCTGAATGAAAATCAATATAGTAACCGTATCCAGCGTCTTGTTAACATGGATGATCTTTTTTGCAAAAAATAGCCATGTATTGACTATCTTTGCAGCCCTAAAATTCAAAAGACATGACAAAGATTGAGATAGTAAAAGAGGTGTCAAAGAGCACCGGAATTGAGGCAACTACAGTTAGCGCAGTGGTAGAAGGATTCATGACTGCTGTCAAGGGTTCAATGGCCAAGGGTGAGAACGTTTACCTTAGAGGCTTCGGTACATTCGAGGTGAAGACAAGAAAGGCCAAGACCGGCAGGAACATCACTAAGAACACAACAGTGATTATCCCCGAACATAAGGTACCGACATTCAAGCCTTGCGCTAAATTCAAGAGCCTGGTGAAGTAAATACCTAATGTGAGATGAGAGCAACTGGAGACATTTGCTCTATCCGTTCGGAACGGGCTATATGTCATAAGGGTTTGAGGTGTACATCTCAAACCCTTAGTTCTATAAGTCATATTAATTTTCCTTCTACGACAGAATATCATTTACACTGCTATACTATTCCTCCCCATAAACCTTTCCATCCTGTGCTACGCTAAACTGCGAAGTTCCGCTTGTTGAAACAGAATCGGAAATATACACAGTAAGCTCTCGCTTGTATCCCTCGTTGGCATTCAGTTCCACCATCACATTCCCATCCTTGAAGTAAACCTTGAACCAATCTCCTGTGATCTCTTTCGAATTTGTAGCCTCCAGAGTTCCTTCTGTAGGCACCTGATCAGATGGAGCATCGTAAATGGCCCAGCTGACAAGATCAAGCGACATCTCAGCCGCCTTACTTGGTGTATAAGTCAGTTCCTGCTCCTCTGCACTGACTTCTTTGGGACCATCAAATCGAAGATAAGTATCTCCAACCTTAACACAGCTGCTTAAAGCAATCGCTGCAACAATAAATGCAAAAAATCTTTTCATAATTCGTTTTATATTAAGTTGTTATTCGTATTCAAACCATTCGGTCTCTGCTACCGCAGCCCCAGCAAACAGTCCAAGACCACCATTGACATTTGTATAGGCAAAGGAGGCCGGAGCCAGACCGATTGATGCAAGAGTATTATGATCAAGATGATTCTGAGCTTCGGCATATCTGAAGAACTCAGGTGTAAGGCGATATATAACCGCCTTGTATCGTTCTCTCACCTCATCATACTTTGAATTGCTGATACCATCGATGTATGCCCACACTTCAAGATTTAGGCTTACTTCCTTGCCATTGAACCCTGTGTCAGGCCATACCCTTGCCGGTCCCTCATCCATATCAACATCCAGATAATCCTTCCTTGTCTCCATACCGAAATCCTCATCAGGTTCATACGGCTCGCACGCTCGTACTGTAACTGTTGTCTCGCCATCCTTAATTCTCGTACATTCTCCCAAAACCATTATGGCATAGCAATCATCGGTATTTCCATCATCAGTGAACGTGATCTTGAACGCAGGGGCGGATGTATATTTGACTTCGAATGCTGGGAAGGCATCAGGCATATTGAATGACGAAGAAATATCTTCAGCCTCATCCGCAGCTGCTGTCAGCAAGACTTCCGAGCCTCCTGGAATCATATACGTAGTCCACCAATAACCCTTTGGCACTCCAGGAGTGTTCTCATCTGCCTTTGCCAGTTCAACCTTCTTTCCATCGACAGTAAGACTGATTTCCGACACTTCTCTCGACATATCAGGATCTGTCATACCACTAAGCGGCACCGTCTTACATACTCGAAGCGCAGTAGTATCTGACATTCCGACCAAACCATACACATATATCTTCGGTTCGGAAGACATTCCCTTCAGCTTGAATTCGGTCTCGCATCCCTGCAGAGCAAGTGCGGCCACGATCAATGTAAATATGTATTTCTTCATACCCCTAAAATCTGAATGTGTAACTGAATGTCGGGACAATCGGAATCAAGCCGATTCCAGACCCCTTGAATGTCATAGGCTTTCCCGCAGACTTTTCCCTTACGACCGTTGCATATAATGGATTGATCCTGCAATAAGCATTATATACGCTGAGATTCCAAATACTAATATTGCCTCTCTTGGTCTCCCTGTAGAAATTGAATCCCACGTCAAGCCTATGGTAGTCAGGCATCTTTGCATTGTTAGGGCTTTCGTACAGGAACTCTCCAATTGACGATCCTTCCTCTTTCGGAAGATACTGTGATGCGACAGTCATCCTGTTACCTGTATGATAGTTCCACGAAGCATACATCTCGAACATTTCGCTGAACCTGTGATTAGCGACAACCGTTATCTTATTCCTGTTGTCGTTCCTGTCAAGATACCAGTCCGGCCATATGTCATCAAACTTCCTCCAGTTCCAGGACAGCGTATAGAACACACTCACACTTGTCTTCTCAGTATCATATCCGAAATCCACCTCTAATCCGTATGATTTGCCGATACCTGTCTTGAAATCCTTCTCCCAATCCGTCAAAGGAGGGAAGAATGAATTCATACCCTTGTACTCAATGAGATTATCCATCGTCTTATACCAGCCCTCCACATTCAGATGCATATTATGAGGCAGTCTGCTATAGATACCGCCTGCAACCTGCCTTGAACGCATAGGAGCAATCTCCGAAGTAGAAGGAAGCCAGCTGTTGGTCGGCAGATCAATATAAGTCGCCGCTACCAGATGAGAGAACTGACTCATCTCCGAATACGAAGCCTTTATTCCCACGTTAGGAGAAACCTGGAACTTCAATGCAGCACGTGGCTCAATATAGTTCCACACATTCCCATCTGCACCAAACAGGCTGTACCTCAGGCCAAGATTCACCTTCATCCATCTGGTAAGGCTCATCTCATCCTCTGTATATATACCCATTTCGTGACCTATGCTCTCCACGCCTTCCTTCTTGCTTATATCAGTAAAAACTTCTCCTCCGTCCACATCATACTCGCTATAGGTGTGGCTAGGATCATAAGAATGAAGAATATAAGTACCACCAAATCTGATATGATGTTTGTGATGAGGATACCAGTTGAAATCCGCACTCATACCGCCGTCATTAACCCAGTTCCGGTTATATGTATCCTGCTTGAACATATCTGTATGATCGGTTCTGTAGTATTCCAGCAAGGTATTCATTTTTATATCTGACCTGCTGCCTGAATAGAATCCCATAAGCCTCATATCGAGCCTGTCTGTGAAATCCTTCTGCCAGTTCAACGATCCGAGCAGATTGCCCCAGGAGAATCTGGTATTTGTCACGTCGAGATCATTGAGACTTCCATCTGGATCACGGCCTTCGAACTCCTGATTGATTCTCAATCCGTCATTTCCCCAATAGAAGTTTGCAGTCAGACGGCTTCCCGGTTTAAGGATATGTGTTATCCTCGCATTCAGATCCATAAAGCTATATCCGAGGTTCTGCTTCTCGCCATAAGCCTTGTTCATTGAATTCATAATCGCACAGGCAGGTGCAGAAATCACGTCTATCCAGGACCTACGCATAGCCAGATTGAACGAAGTCCTGTCCTTTATGATAGGACCCTCAAACTGTAATCGTCCATCCAGCAGACCGACACCGACAATTCCGTGATACTCCTTGAAATCGCCATCCTTTGTTGCAACATCCACAACCGATGAAGTCCTTCCTCCATATCTGGCCGGGAAACCGCTCTTATAGAAGTCAATGCCTTCCACCACATCGGTATTGAATGAAGAGAATATACCTCCGAGATGGCATATCTGATACAGCGGAACTCCGTCAAGAAGGAACAGATTGTCACTTCCGTCACCTCCGTGAACATAGAGATTGGAAAGCATTTCAGTTCCGGAAGACACTCCTGAAAGTGTCTGAAGAGTCTTCAGCACATCGGGAGAACTGAATACGGCAAAGCCTCTCCTGAAAGCAGATCCGTCAATCTTTGTCAGGCCCGTCTGCGTGAAGTTGATGTTCCTGTCAATCGCCGATGTAACAGTAGCTGCCGTCAAAGTGTCTACAGGTATATCTTGAGCGATAGTGGAGTTGCAAATACTCACACAGATTGACAATAATGCTACATATTTAAATTTATATGACATGGTCACAATTTATGATTCTATATATTATGACATTAGTGTCCGGTAAAAATTTATAAAAGTTCTTTGAAAATATTGAATGTTAGGTAGTTACAGAGGTTTTTGGAGCGCGCCGATTTGAAATTATCTTTGCCAGACTAACGTAGAATGGCATATGCATAAAGGAAAATACGTGTTCGCGCAGCTTTTAGACTTCATCGATAAGGATGTATTCCTCAGACTTGCAAACAAATACGATGGGAATCGTT
>JBGVQP010000024.1:0-2512 GCA_045127685.1 Candidatus Cryptobacteroides sp. | reverse complement strand
AATCCGGAAAGTCTGGAGGATGCACGAACCTGGCTGTATGATTATATGAAGAAACTGTACAAGGATCCTGTCTATAGTGAGAGTGCCGAGGTGAAGACGAAATATGCAGAATTATTCGTTTCAGCACAGGAGGATGAGACTCCATTGTATATTTGGAAGGATGATAAGTCGGTCGTTGCACTTGTAGAACAGTATGACGAGTTCGTGCCTGTGACGAGGGTGTATGTTAGGGCGGAGCCATGTGCGGACTGATATTTGCAGGCGATTTGAGAAATTTCTACGACTAAACGAACTTAATATGAAAAGAGCAGTATCCATTTCTTTGCGATTTGTCGCACTTGTAGCCCTGTATATGCTTATAGGTTGGGCTTTCGGAATGTATGAGACATTCAGCATCTGGAGGATGCTTCTGATGGGAGCGATATTCTCAGGAATAATGTTAGGGTTCAGCGAATGGCAGAATTGTAAAAAGAAGTAATCTTGTTAAATATAAATACTTTTCCGGTCAGAGGACGCGAGTCTTCTGGCCGAAGTTTTTATTCCAATGACGTCTTTACAAAAGTGTAAAGAAACTTTACACTCAATTTACCCCCCCCCGAATTTACATCTATTTACATATCAATAGATTACATAGTTTGGCACGCCGAGTGTTATTATTTGGTACGAACATGAATAAAAACTTAACAACCCTATTACAAAAGATGAATTTCTCTAGAAGAATAATTTGTTTTGCAGTGGCTCTGGGACTTGCTTCCGTGGCTAATGGCCAGGATGTGATGACACTAAAGGAGTGCATGCAGTATGCTGTGGAGAACTCTGCCAAGATGAAGCTTCAGCAGATGGATGTGGATGATGCACGTGTCGCTCGCAGGGATGCGATCCTGAGGGTGTTCACTCCGGAGGTGTCAGCCGGGACTTATGCATATTCTAATTTCGGTCGTTCTGTTGACCCTGAGACCAATACCTATGTATCTACTACCTCTTTCAACAACGGCTATCAGGTCGGAGCTGGCATCACCCTTTTTGACGGATTCTCGGCAGTGAACAACATGAAGGTCAGCAAGACTGCCCTGAAGATGGGGATCGATCAGGAGGAACTGACACGCGACGAGATATGTCTGGCAACAATGGAAGCATACTATAACGTCGTATATTTCGAGCAGCTTGCTCAGATCCTTGAATCTCAGGTTCAGACAGCTCAGGATGCATTGACTCTCGCAAAGAAGCAGGAGGAACTCGGACAGAAGGGATATACCGATGTTATCGAGATGGAGGCAGAACTTGCAGACCGCGAATATCAGCTAATCAATGCAAGAAACCAGTACGCCGATGCTCTCCTTACTCTCAAGGACCTTATGTTCTGGCCTATGGATGAGGAACTGCGCATAGACACATCGATGGCGGATGCGGAGGTGATAGTCACCTTGACTCCAGAAGATGAGACGGAGAACATCATCGATTATGCCGTGCATAATCTGCCGTCAATCGCAATTGCCAAAGGTCGTATGGATAATGCGATGCTTGAACTCAAGACAGCAAAATGGAGGTTCACTCCGAGCCTGTCACTGAACGCAGGATGGTCGACAAGTTATTATACCTACCCTAGCATGGAAGGATATGTCGCGACTCCGTTCCATACACAGTTCAAGAACAACGGAGGTGAATATATACAGCTGTCTCTTTCATTTCCAATCTTTGACCGCCTGTCGACATTCTCAAACCTCAGAAAGAAGAGGAACGAAAGCAGAAGAGCTACCGTCCAGTACGAGCAGAAGGTACGTGAGGTGGAGGCAGAGGTGATACGTGCCGTACAGGACAGGGACGGAGCATCGGCAGCCTTCCATCAGGCAGACCGCAGGGCGGCTCTTCAGGAGGAGGCATATCTTCTGAACCTGAGAAAACTGGAGCAGGGTCTGATTTCAACGATCGATTTCCAGAAGGCATCGGACAACTGGCTCAATGCCAAGACCAGCAGGCTGGATGCGCTTCTTAAGTTCTACATCAAGCGCAGCGTGGTGAACTACTATAATGGAATTAGCTATATCAATCAGTAATAAACGATAAAACATAACCCTATGGACAAGATAATTGAAAAGAAGAAAGGAATTGCAGTGGTATTCACTAAGAAGGCTTTGCCATTTTGGTTTGGTGCCCTAATGGCGGCGTTCATCCTCTGGCTTGTGCTTCGCGACGATGCTAGCACACTCAGGGTTAACGGTGAGACTCTCTCGATCAGCGAGGTCCGAAGCGGAGAGTTCAATGACTACATCCGCATCAGCGGTCAGGTGCAGCCGATGACCACTATACAGATCAGCCCGCAAGAGGGTGGAATCGTAAAGGAGATCATCATCGAGGAGGGATCCAAGGTGAATGTCGGAGATGAGATCATCCGTCTGAGCAATGATAATCTTGACCTTCAGATTCTGAATTCGGAAGCCGAACTGGCAGAGAAGGAGAACCTCCTCCGCAATACCATGATTTCTATGGAACAGCAGAGACTGAGCGTGCAGCA
>JBGVQP010000023.1:0-109746 GCA_045127685.1 Candidatus Cryptobacteroides sp. | reverse complement strand
ATCCACAAACGCATCTGCGGAGTCTTTCAATGCCAAGATCAAAGCGTTCAGGGCACAACTTAGAGGTATACGAGATGTAAAGTACTTCCTCTTCAGACTAAAGAACATCTATGCTTAAACACAGGGTTTTACCCTTGAGCCGAATTTTACGTTGAGCCCAGAAATGCGTTCTTTGATATAATCAACAGATTTTCAGCAGGTTATGGAAAAGAAAAAGAGGAAAAACCTTTCGATTTTTCCTCTTGCGTATCGGGGTGCGGTGGGCGAGACTCGAACTCGCACAGGATTACTCCCACTACCCCCTCAAAGTAGCGTGTCTACCATTTCACCACCACCGCTTTTGAATTGGGATTGCAAAGGTACGACATTTTTTTAATATTCCAAACTTTTCTGCAAAATATTCTAAAAATAATTTCTCTTGCATTTTAAGAACACGGTAAAACGACATCGATAACAGCGCCAATTATTTAAAAGGGAATGTATTGTAAATTAAAGAATTATTACTAACTTTGCGCGCTTTTCCTCGGGTAGGAAAACATAGGTAAACATTTATTAACTTATTAAAACAGATTCACAATGGCTGTTAAAATTCGTCTCCAGCGCCACGGAAAGAAGAATTTCGCATTCTTCCACATTGTTGTGGCTGACTCACGCGCACCTCGCGATGGTCGTTTCATCGAGCAGATCGGCTCTTACAATCCAAACACAAACCCTGCAACTATCGTTCTCAACTTCGAGCGCGCACTTGCATGGCTTAACGTAGGTGCACAGCCTACACTTACTGCTGAGCGTATCCTCTCTTACGAGGGTGTTCTTCTTGCAAAGCACCTTCAGGGTGGTGTTAAGAAGGGTGCTCTTACTCAGGAGCAGGCAGACGCTAAGCTCGCTGCTTGGAAAGCTGAGAAGGCTGCTAAGGTTAACGCAAAGAAAGAGGGTCTTAGCAAGGACGCTGCTGCTGCTTACAAGGCTGCTGTAGAGGCTGAGGCTAAGGTTAATCAGGAGAGAGCTGAGGCTATCGCAAAGAGAAAGGCTGAGGCTGAGGAAGCAGCTCGCGCTGCTGCTGAAGCTGCCGCTGCTGAGGCTGCCGCACAGGCAGTTGAGGCTGAGGAAACTCCAGCTGAGTAATACCGGCATGGCAGGTTACGACAACTTGCAGCAGGTAGCCCAGGTATTGAAATCTAACGGTACCGATGGGGAGCTCGTGTTGGGCTTCCGCGAAATCGCTCCTGAGGATATCAACCGACAGGAACCGGTGTTCATCGTATTTGATGGACTTCCGGTTCCTTTTTATATTGAATCTTTTTCCAAAAGGGGCAACACGAAAGCCCTGGTCCGTCTTACCGACATCTGCTCGATGGAAGATGTAGAAGAGATTGCCGGCAAAGCCGTGTATGTAGCGGCAGATGAACTTCCGGAGATGTCTCTTGAGGAAGACGGATATGCAGCCCTTGTAGGCTGGACGGTACTTTCACCTGCCGATAAAGAAGGTGAATTCTACGAGATCGGAGAGATTGCCGACTTCATGGATATTCCGAACAATCCATGCATTGAAGTAGAAACAGAAAATGGAGCAGTAATTCTACCGCTCCATGAAGATTTCATCTTAGCAATCGATCCTGAATATCAGGAAATCGTATTACAGATTCCCGAAGGACTTATTTAAGCCGCTACAGTCTGTCTGCCTTCATATTCTGCCTTTACATCCTCGTAAAAGGCTGCCTGTGCCGTGTACACATATGGGATGAGCCACATACATCCTATGCAACAAGTGAGCATTGCGAGAAGGTACCATCCGATGAAACTGAGATAGAAAATGAACAGATCCATCTTGTGACCTTCCATCATCTTCATACTCAACTCTATGGCTTCATCAGCCGTGAGTTCCGGTCTTTCATTGAGGATATAAGGAGTCATGGCATATGAGAAGCTTTTGATGATTCCAGGTATGATAAGGCATAAAGTCCAGAGGAATGTATATACAGCCACGAGAAGCATACCGCCCACATTGCGTCCCCACTGGTTGAAAGCTATATTGAACGAATCTCCGATAAAATTGTCAGACTTGCCATGAAGAAGGTTGCGGAAGGCAACATAAGCACCTACCGTCAACGGCAGGTACACGCAAACTGATACCGCCGCGCCCGCGACCGCAAATATTGACGGGAACACACCAATGCACATAAAGATAAGAGCGAACAAGACTGGCGAGCCCCAATGTCCACTCAACGCCGCCAATGCAGCATTTTTGTAATCCTGATTTGTTTTCATAGATACTTTATTTTTAAATTAATGTTAGAATGTGCATTAATACGATATCGTAACAAGACCTGTCAGGTTATCCATACATACTGTTGCCGGTATATCCTTGCCTTCCGGTATCACAAGCTGGAAATCAATTTTATCAACTGCCTTAAGATCGTCGAGCTTGAACTGCGTCCAGTGTGACATTACAGAATCCTTTGGATTTAACTTTTCCACAAGGACTATTTCAGACGTTCCGGTAACAGCATCATCCTTATAACCCGTAGCCTTGAAGACAATCTTTTGACCTAGTTCAAGTTGTTCCACCGCCGCTTCAGCAAGAGCCACTGTATTATTGACCATACAAGATACCATCGAGCAGGTTCCGAAACTGCTCATTGTGAAATTGAAGTCATTCGCAGGCATCTTCGTATCATCCGGATTCTGCTCATAGACCAGATAGGTATTGATACCTTTCGTCGGGGATGCAGCGTTTACACGATATTTATTGTTCTGCAGACCGGCGGTCTGTGGTTTCGGCTTATCAAGATAAGACAGGAGAAAACCTCCCTGAAAAGCTCCTTCATCACTGACAGAATGGTAGAAATACACACAGTCCCAGCTAAAACCCAACCTCGGTTGCTTGTCATCGAAATATAGACTGTCTGAGCCGAACATAGTGCCGTAATCATACCTGTCGTTATACTCCATATGGGCATACAGAGTACCTGAAGAATTGAAACTGCCACTGTCCAGACAAGACATGGCTACAAAAAGCGTAAGAGCAAATAAAACTATTTTCTTATACATATTATTATTTTTAAATATTAATTTCTGCTACAAAGGCTGCAGGACCGGTGAGCCATACATTCCTTGCGGACCACTCTCCTTCCGAAGATGCATCAAAGGACACGGCAAGAATATCCCTTTTCGCATGAACCGTGTACATCGCATTTAGTCGTCCGTTATCTCCCTCGCTGACCCTCGGACGCACACCGTGTACATATGAAGCCATCGCCGATGCTACTATACCGGTACCACATGCAAAAGTCTCATCCTCAACCCCCTTTTCGTATGTTCGTACCTTGATGACCCCTTCGGATATCGGCTCCACGAAATTGACATTCGCGCCTATCGGTCCGAGTTCATGAGCCTTGGTACGGATATTTCTTCCCTCTGACACTATATCACATGTGTCAAGACTATCAACAAAACGCACATAGTGCCTTGTTCCCGTATCCAGAAAATAACCGCTTGAAGGAACACTCACGCCTGCGAGCCTGTCATAATGTTCCATTCCTGACACATCCTTCATCTGGAGTCTGACTGTCTTGACTCCATGATCATCCTTGACGATATTAGCCCTGTGGAATCCGTCTGCAGCCTCGAAGTCGAAATGTCCGATCCCACGATCTGCCGCAAATGCCACAATACAACGTCCTCCGTTGCCGCACATCATACCTCCCGAACCGTCAGAATTATAATATGCCATACGGAAGTCATAAGAGTCGCTGTTCTCAAGCAGCATCACTCCATCCGCACCCACACCATAACGCCTGTCGCATATCTCCGCAATGGATTTGCTCCATCCATCTCCATAAAGGACTCCATCAATCTCCTTGAGATGGCCATCCCTGTTGTCAGCAATCAGGAAGTCATTTCCCGCGCCCTGGTATTTATAGAATATCATTTAATAACGTCGCTAAAAGTTTAACTCCTTCTGTTATACGCTCATGGGTCATGAACGAGAAATTCATACGCATTGTATTCCTGCCACTTCCGTCAGGATGGAAAAATTCTCCGGCCACATAAGCCACTCCGGCATCGAGAGCAGTATCGTAGAACTTGACAGCATCAAATCCCTCCGGCATGGTCAGAAACAGGAACAGTCCGCCTTCCGGATGAGTCCACCTGACGCATTCAGGCATATGTTCTTCCAAAAGCCCAAGCAGCAGATCACGCTTTCCCTTGTATAATTCTATTGACTTTGAAAGATTTTCATCCAGTCTGCCGCTTTTCAGGAACTCCGCCGCCACATACTGATCGAATATCGGTGGGCAAAGATCAAGAGACTGCTTGCATACATATATCTTGTCCAATATCTCAGGATGCGCTATAGCCCAGCCAAGACGGAAACCAGGAGCGAATATCTTTGAGAACGATCCAAGATGAATGACACGGTCAGGAGAAAGCGAATACATAGTCGGCACCGGATCTCCTTCATAACGCAGTTCCCTATAAGGGCTGTCTTCTACTATCAGGAAGTCATATTCCGAAGCAAGATCAACAAGCATCTGCCGTTCCTGCAGAGTAAGGGATTCTCCCGAAGGATTCTGGAAGTCCGGAATCATGTAAAGGAACTTCACCTTCTTTCCTTCTGACTTGACCTGTTCCAGAACATCTACATAAGACATGCGGAAAGCCTCCAGGTCTTCACAGTGCGCTACACCTCTGATATCCGCCCTGTATGAACGGAATGACTGAAGAGCACCAAGATAGGAAGGACTCGAAGTCAGAATAACATCGCCCGGATCAACGAGCACTCTTGTACAGACATCTATACCCTGCTGGGATGAAGAAGTGATCTGGACACGCTCTACCGACACCCCATAACGCTGCGCAACAGCCTCACGAAGTTCCGGTACACCTTGGGTCGCCCCATACTGGAATGCCTTGCCCTGATACTTGTCTATTACCTCGGACATTGTCTGACGTATCGCCTCCAGCGGGAAAGTATCAGCAGAAGGATAGCCTCCTGCAAATGAGTATATGGCATTCAGATCCACCCTCTTGAAGATTTCTCTTACCGGAGAGCGGAAGAATGATGAAACGTCCTTTGAAAATTTATCGTTGAACATAAGTATTACATAGGATTCCCACGTCATAGCGAGGGCATCGCCCGTGGCTATCTGAACGTCATAGCGAGGGCATCGCCCGTGGCTATCTGAGCATATCTTCCAAAGTGACCGAACCGGAAGTCTTTGCATCGCGGTACTTCACGATGACAGGACAATAAAGATGAATTCCGGCTTCTGCACCAGGTCCCTTGCTTATCGGACGGCTTCCGGCTACCACCACCGCACCTTCCGGTACGACTATCTGTCCGTTCTCATTTGCACGGATATACTCTCCTGTCGTAGCATCATAAAGAGCAGTCGATGCATTGATGATCACACCCGTACCTATGACCGCATTCTCCTTTACGATGGTACCTTCATAGATTCCGCAGTTACCTCCGATGAACACATTGTCCTCGATGATGACCGGAAGCGCTCCTACCGGCTCAAGCACACCTCCGAGCTGTGACGCTGCGGAAAGATGCACATGCTTTCCTACCTGCGCGCATGAACCCACGAGAGCATGGGAATCTATCATTGTACCCTCATCCACAAATGCACCGATATTCACATACGCAGGCGGCATCATGATCACCGACGGCGCCAGATAAGCACCTGTGCGCACGCTGCTTCCTCCCGGAACAATACGCACGCCGTTCTCAGCGGTGAATGTACGGGTCGGTATGGTA
Organism: Candidatus Cryptobacteroides sp.; assembly: GCA_045127685.1. Classification (GTDB taxonomy): domain Bacteria; phylum Bacteroidota; class Bacteroidia; order Bacteroidales; family UBA932; genus Cryptobacteroides. The sequence continues at coordinate 103,979 of JBGVQP010000023.1, read as the reverse complement.
TCCTTGTCAAAAAATGAAAATTGCCCTTGGGACATATCCGTCAGCTTGCCAAGACGGAATCCGCTGAGGGTCACTTCCTTGACCCAGGAGTTCACCTTCCACTCCCCGTTCACTTTTTCTGCTACTCTTATCTTGCCGCTTTCCAGATCGGCAATAGTCTGATTAAATCTTTCTATATCGTTCATTTTTGTTTTGTTTTCTGTTGATAGATTCTTCGCTTTGCTCAGAATGACAGGAATACGCTCAGTATTCCACAAAGTCGGTTAAGCGCATGCGAAAGAATGACAGGAAGACATTTCTACAGCAGCCCCAGGTCCTTTACGGTCTCGACCATCAGGTCATACGTCTTCTGCTGGCATGGGACAAGCGGCAGACGACATTCATTTGCAATCAGCCCCATAGCATGCAGTGCCGCCTTTGCCGGGATAGGATTGCTCTCCACAAAGCAGTTCCGGAAGAGCGGCGAAAGCTTCTCATGATACATGGCAGCCTTCTCGACCTTGCCCTCCATCATCGCATGCGCAAGCTTTACACATGGCTCGGGAGCGATATTCGACGCGACACTGATAATGCCGTCCGCTCCTTCCTTCATAAGCGGATATGTCTCATCATCATTACCGCTGAGCACAAGGAAACCTTCCGGACGGCCCTGGATGATTTCAAGGATCTGTCCACGATTGCTCGAGGCCTCCTTGATCGCTATGATATTATCAATCTGAGCCAGTCTCAAAGTGGTTTCCGCAGTCATATTAGCGCCAGTCCTGCCCGGCACATTATATAGTATTATAGGTTTCGATGTAGCCTGGGCCACAGCCTTGTAATACTGGTACATACCTTCCTGCGGCGGCTTGTTGTAATATGGTACTACCACCAGGAAGGCATCGACCCCATGGGGCTCCAGAAGTCTGATATTTGCAATGGTGTGCTCCAGAGAGTTGGTTCCCACACCGGCAACTATAGGAAGACCCGCAGCATGCTCCTTTGTGACATGCAGTACCTTTATCTTTTCCTCATCTGTAAGACAAGGTGTCTCGCCTGTTGTTCCCAGCGGCACGAGAAAATCGATTCCGCCGGCAACCTGTCTGTCAACCAGAGCAGCAAACGCATCATAATCGACAGCACCGTCTCGGAATGGGGTTATAAGGGCTGTTCCGCAGCCTCTGAATCTTGCTATATTCATATTGGTCTATTTCATCAAGAGTTCTTTGAATTCGTGTACACCGGAAAGTCCTTCGGTCATCAGAGCAGCCTCGACTGCACCTGCCGCAAAACCCTCACGCGAGAACGCCTCATGAGTCATGGTAATCCGGTCATTCAAGCCTTCAAATCCTATCGTGTGGATACCTGGAATCTCTCCGCAACGGACTGACTGGATATCGGTCCGGACATCCATATTGGAGTCAACTATATCTGCCAGACTGCGTGCTGTCCCGCTTGGAGCATCCAACTTGTGGCAATGGTGCATCTCCACCATATAAGGACTATAGCCTCCTGTATTACCCAGAAGTCTCGACACATAATCCGTCACGGCGAAGAAAACATTCACGCCGATCGAATAGTTAGATGCCCATATCATAGGGGTGCCGCACTGCTTGAAATATGTAAATACATCTTCCTTTATATCCGCCCAGCCTGTGGTTCCTATAACTACAGCGCCGAAGTTCTCTGCAAGGAACTTATAGTTGGCCCTGAACGCAGCAGGGGTGGTAAAGTCGATGCAGACACACTCCTTCGCGAGAGCAGGGTCAGTCTCTGTCACGGCCTCACTCCAGCCTGCATATTCCAGTCCACGGTCAAGAATGATCTTCTCGATCATCCTGCCCATTTTGCCGTATCCGCTTATAAATAATTTCATGTTGTTCTTGTATTTAGATCCTCACGTCGCTTCGCTCCTCAGGATGACAGCCTAAAATTCCGGCAGTTCTTCAGGCTGCTCGAAGAGATGATGGTGAAGGTCGCACACGACCTGATTGAGTTCCTCACGGTCAACCACAAAACTGATGTTCACGAATGATGCTCCCTGCGAAATCATATAGACATTGCACTTCTTCAAAGGTGCAAACGTCTTCTTGAGCATTCCGTTAAGCTTGACGATATTCTTTCCGATGACTGAAACCTGCGATTTGTCATCATCGACGATTACATCAGCAAACTCCGAGAGTTCCTCCACGACCGCATCCACATTCTGCGATGCATCGACCGTCACCGAAATGTTCGCTTCCGATGTACTGATCAGGTCAACTGACACCTTGCTCTCGCTGAAGATCTCGAACACTCGGCGAAGGAAGCCGGATGTGTTGATCATCTTGGTCGAGAAGATATTGATCACGCGGATATTCTCCTTGAACGAGACCGACTTGACGCCGTCCTCAATCAGTTCGTTACGGAGAATCGCCGTACCCTTGCCGGACGGATTCATCGAATTGAGCACATAAATAGGAATGTTCTTCCTGACAGCCGGCTCGATGGTCAGCGGGTGAAGCACCTTCGCTCCGAAATGTGCCATTTCTGCTGCTTCCTCGAAGGATATCTGTTCCAGACTCTTGGTATTCGGCACATAACGGGGATCTGCTGTGCGTACACCATCCACATCTGTCCATATCTCGATCTTTTCCGCATCAACGGCCATTCCTATAAGCGATGCTGAATAATCAGAGCCTCCACGTCCGAGAACAGTCGGTTCTCCATCTGCCGTAACACCCACAAAACCCTGGGTGATCACTGCATCCATACCTTCATAGGCTTCTGCGACCACTCCCGGAACCTTGGACAAAATGGCATCCATGTGGGGTTCGCCCTTAAGGAATGAGTTGCTGGTCACCATCATTCTGCGCGCATCGATCCACTTCGTCCTGATGCCCTTTGCATTCATTGCATAACTGATGATGGTAGATGAGAGGTACTCACCGGTAGAGATTATGATGGCCTTGTTGCGGTCTGAAAGTTCTCCGAGGGAGCAGACTGCCATTGCGATACTGTCAAGGCCGTCGCAGAGTTCATTCACCTTTGCAATCGCCTCGTCTTTGAGCATGCTCTGCGCGAGCAGTTCTGCTGCAAGATCAATGTGACGCTGGCGGAGCTGACCGAGAAGTTCCTTTGTCTCGACGAGATTTCTTGAGGCTGCCGCATCGGAAATCTTATAAAGAAGGTCTGTCACCTTTGAGAGCGCCGACACTACCACCACCGGCTTCTGGTCCAGGCGACCGCCGATAATGAAGATTGTCCTTGTGATGGCTTCAAAATTTGCGACGGACGTACCGCCGAATTTCATTACGATCATATCTGTGTAAGTTTGTTCTACATTTTGTCGTTTTCTATATCTATCGCCGCTTTATATCTTCAAATATCCGGATGTAGTTGCCGATGGCTGTCTCGATGTCGGACAGCAGGATATGTTCGTCGGGGCGATGTGCCACGAGGATTGATCCAGGGCCGCAAAGAATCTTATGAGCAAAACATTTAAGCTGCGGTGCATCACTTCCGAATGAAACCGGCTTAGTCTCGAATCCCTCGAAAGTCTCGTATCTTGTCGGACTGTCGCCACCGAAAGCCTTGACTGCCATCGCGGCCTGCCATGGAGCGACATCCTTCGCCACTATATCCGACCCGTCCTGCACCCTCGGCCTGCCAAAACGCAGTTTAGCATCAGCACCCGCCATATTCTTCATCACGTTGCATACCATTTCGTCCGACTCGAATGTTGTCCTGAAATATACCCTGCAAGTCAGTTCCCCACTGAGTATGTTCTGAGGATTGTCGCTATGCAGTTTACCGATATTGAACGTTGTTTCACCCAGTATATCGTCGCCTGGAAATCTTATACTACGCAGAGCGTTCACAAAATCATTGAAATACATTATCGCACTGCGTCCATATTCTGGATATCCGGAATGGAAGGACTCTCCCTTGAATGTAACCTCGAAGGATTTCGTTCCCTTTGCCGCTGTAGCCATACAATTGTCCGTCGGTTCTCCGACTATGACCCATAAATCCGACATCGCGGCTGCATTCCGATTACGCATCATGGCATCGAAAGCCTTCGCACCGAAAGAACCTGTCTCCTCTCCTGCGAGCAGAAGCAATCCGAAATCCGTATGACCTTTCGCCTCAAGCGCCTTGCACGCTTCCCACATCGCGAAGATCTGCCCTTTCGCGTCGCAAGTGCCTCTGCCTCCAAGCATATCATCGCCATTGAATGTCGGAGGACTAAACGGCGGCACAGTGTCCAGATGCGTACATAAAAACACCTTTGGAGAACCCCATGAGATGAGCAGATTCTGGGGCAGTCCGCATCCATCCGGCACATCATCCGCCATCGACTCCACATCAAAACGCTCCACCCTGTTATTGCCAGTCTGCAACTTCTCTGCAAGGAAATCAACCAGACCCCGCTCCCTGCCGGAAGTGGAATCTATTTCAAGTATCTGCGTATAAAGCCTAATATCCATCATAACTTACAAAGTTATAAAAAAGTAGCTTACAATGGACATTTATAACACGGAAAGTAAAGAAGGAAAAGGATGAAAATCCTACCGATTTTCATCCTTTTCCTTCTTTTTGCGATATTTCTCAATGTATGCTTCCAATACTTTGGCATCCTTTTCCGCCTCACGTGCCATCGCCTTCAACGCCTGCCGCTTGCGCTCGCGCTCCTTGGCCTTACGTTTTTCTTCCTTGACCTTGGCCTTCAACTCATCACGCTTGTCAAGTTCCGCCCACCGTTTTTCCTTTTCCTCCTGTTTCTTCTTCCGGGCTGCTTCACGGGCCTTTCTTGCAGCCTCCTTCTTGCGCTGGATTTCAGCCTTCCTGGCCGCCTTCACCTGCTCCGGTGTCAGCACCTTGCCGACCGCCGCAAGAGAATCATCCACTGCGAGCGAATCCTTTACCGCCTTCAAAGAATCGGCCACTGCCAGAGAGTCAGCACGAGCCGCCAGTTTCAACGAATCCACTCGTGCAAGCGAATCAAGACGCATCAACGAATCCGCCTTAAAAAGGGAATCCTTCAATGCAAGCGAATCCAGACGGGCCTTTTCGACAGCCGCAGCCTCTGCAGCCTTCCTTTCAACTTCTCTTATCCTGCGCAACGAATCACGAACCTCTATCTGCCTGTGAATATCATCTATATATCCCGGGAAATAAATGTCTGTCTGTTTGAATTCTGCCCTCGGACGGGACTGATAAGAAGTCCTCTGGCTAGGCCTGAGAGAAAGCGACGTCACAGCAGAACGGTCTTTTGGCCTCTTTTCCGGCTGCCAGTTGAAACCCTTCAAGCTCCGTTCCTCATTGGCCAGCTGGACCTTCGGATAGCCGTCATTCTTCGGCTGGTCATAATAATAAATTCTCTGGAGTTCCCCTTCCGCAAATGTAGCGGAAAGCATCTTCGAATCAGTCTTGTTGACCGTAGCCAAAACCCCGTTTTCCTCTATATAGAAGAGGGCTGATGCTCCTCCAAGCACATCAAATCGCTCCAGACCGCCCTTGTCATCAAAAAAGGCCAGCATCTCCATTCCCTTTATCTGGTCATAATGGGCAGTATCCTCTTCTATTACGATGAATGCCTCTGACATCAGACTGGCCTTATCCATGGCACCATTTCTTATAAGAACGGACACGCTGTCGGCAGTATACTGACGACGTCCTTCCTGCCAGATTATAGGCTCACGGAACATCCTGGCAAGGGAATCAAGGTCACTATACAGAAGAGAGTCACATGTTACCTGCATATCCTTCTTATATATGCGGACATCCTTGATGGCCTCCAGGAATCCGACCTTGGTGGAATCCTTCGGCTGCTCCACAACCGCAAGGGAATCAGAAACTGCAAGGGAGTCCTTTACGGCCAGAGTATCCGACAGAGCAAGTTTCTCATCTGGCTTTTTCATGGCAACCTGCGCGGCCTCCTTCTTCTCCTGTGCTGCCTTCTTCTCCTGTGCAGCCTTCTTTGCTGCAAGATTCGGGTCGTTTTCCACAGATGCCTCCAACGCCTTCGCAGCAGCTTCGGCAGCCTTCTTCCTGTACTCTCCGACAGGGTCCACATTCAAAGCCTCAAGCCTCTTTGAAGCATGAACTACTGCCATAGAGTCAACCTTGAACATCGGAAGAGTCATATAGACCAGTTTCTGCGCGCCAAGATAGACGGTATCCACATCTCCGTTCTGACCGTCCATACGTGAAATCACTGCAGGACTGCGGGTCAGAGTGACCTTGGAAAGAGAATCCATATATTCAATCCTGCCGGCAAGAGCAAAGACATTTCTGGTAGTATCCGACACCTGAGCATTGCCCAGCATCTCAATGTCAGACGTCAACTTGTTGAAAAAGAGCGAGTCACACCACCCTTCCTGCTCTTCGGACAGCACATGGACCGTGTCCGAGAAAAGAAACAGCTCCTTTTCCCTGTCATACCATCCCTGCTCGGAAGAAAGCATGTTTTCATCCTTCCAGGCATTCGTTCCCGAGCCGAAGGTGGCAAGACTGAACTCAGACTCATACACCAGGTCGGATGTCTTCACGAAGATAGAGTCAGTGAACATATTCACAGACTCCGTGAAGGTAAACTTCTTCACCTTGGAGTCATACGTTCCTCTGCGGCTCTCTATTATCTGACCATCCTTGTCTCTCATCGCTCCTCCGTTCATGAATACAGCGACAGAGTCCTTGGTATTATAGTCAAGGTGCCTTGTCCTCAACGTGTTATGATCCTTATCCGTAAGCTGTACAACCGAGCCGCGGAACTGGGCAAGATCCTCCTTGACCAGATATGTGAGTTTGTCGCTGGTAAGGACCGTCTCCTCCTGAAGAATGCTCACATTGCCCCAGGCGTCTATGATTTCCGTCTCGACATTCCAATATGCCGTATCACAGATGAGATACGTGTCATTATGAAGGAATCTGGCCGGACCGACCACCTTCCTGTAGCTTGCGCCATCGACATCCACCATCTGGGCCGACTTGGAACTCAAGAGTACCACAAGGCTGTCCTTCTGGCCCTGAGCCGAAAGAGAAAAACACGCACACAGTGCAAAGAGTATGAACGTCAGAGATTTACGCATTATTTTCTGAACTTGTCAGTCCATCCTTCATGTTCAAAGTCACAGTCCTTGAACATCGGATCAATGATAATATAAGTTGTTTTGATCTTATCTTCAATGAATCGGTTTATCGCCTCCATCGACTTCTTCTGCTTGGCCTGTTCCAGAAGCAGGTTGTAGTCCTGTTCAATGACAGCCGCATGGGCCGGGATAATCTTATCGACCTTGATGATCTTATATACTGTATTTCCGCTTCTGCCCTCATTATCAAGGGACTCCACAGGAGCAGAAATCTCACCTTCCTTGAGATCCTTTATCGCCGCATAATCCTGAGGCTTGAGCTGATCCACCTCAAAATACGATGATCCTGACATAGGGTCGGACATCTGTCCACCGTTGGTTCTTGTAGCCGGATCCTGCGAATAGAACCTTGCGACCAGTTCAAAGCTGACTTCGTTCTTTGCAAGTTCAGTCTTGAGGCTATCCAAGGTCCTGAACGCCTTGTCCCTGTCATCGGATGTATATTCAGGCTTGAGGAGAATATGGCGGGCATTGAACATATCCCCCTTCTTTTCGAGCACCTCTATCAGATGGAAGCCGTCAGGAGTCTCCACAATCTGGGAAACAATCCCAGGCTTAAGAGCCATGGCCGCATCAGAGAATGCCGGCCAGAAGATAGACTTCGAAGCCATACCAAGTTCGCCTCCCTTTCTTGAACTGCCCGGGTCCTGAGAATACAGACGGGCGAGAGTGGAGAACTTCTCTCCGTTTATGATACGCTCGCGGATAGCAAGAAGACGTTCCTTCACCGCCATCTTCGCGGCTTCACGGTCAGGATATATACATATCTGGCTGAGCTGATACTTCATCGGCACCATCGGAAGGTCCGCCTTGTCCACTCCGTCAACATATGCCTGCACATCATAAGGAGTCAGATCCTGGACTTTCTTGGCAATCTCCTGCTGCATCTGCTGAGTCAAGGTCTGGTTGGTGATGGCCTCGCGCCACTCCTGACGCAGTTTGTGGATAGGCTTCTTGAAATACTCCTCAACGCCATCATCACCACCGAGCTGTGTCCTGACATTGTCAATCCTGCTGCGGAGTTCGCTCTCAACCATATCGTTATTAACATTGATGGAGTCCACCCTCGCCTGCATCAGAAAGAGTTTTGAGGACATCATCTGTTCAAGAATCTCACATCTTCCGCTTTTATCCGAAAGCATGCCGTATGCCCTCATCATCTGCACTTCTTCCTCAAGCTGGGAAATGGTCACCATCTCATTTCCGACCACTGCAACGGTCTTGTCGATTACTCCATCCCTATATTTCTGTGCAGAAGCAACACCTGCCGTCATGACAAATGCCACGATGGCCACAAGTATAATCTTATGGTTGATCTTCATGTATATCAATAAATTACAAATTCTCCGTTCTCGCGCGCATCCTTGAGCAAATCCTGTTCCAGATTCATAAGAATATTCTGTCTGCGCGAACTTATAATCACATTCCTGATATCTTCCTGACAATATTCAAGAGGGGCCGCCTTTCCCTTCTGTATCATCTGAGAAATATATGCAAGCCTCATATATCCGGTCGTATCGACACTCTCTATCCAGCCCTTGTTCATCTTTGAAAGCACATCTGAATAATCCAGCGAGTACTCCTTGGCTACGACCGCTATGTCTATCCATTGATCCTCCCATGTCGTGAACCTGACCGCAGACGAAAATGCAAGGCTGTCAGCCTCCACAAGTTCATTGGCATCAGACGAAGACATCCTCTTGCGTATCTGCTTCAGGGCGGGAGAATCCTGTGCGATATTGAGGAATCTCGCCTTGACCACCGGCCTCTCAAGGACAAACTTGTCCGGATGGGCATTATAATACTCCTGTATGTGCTCGATGCTGACAGCAGTATCCAGGCGTTCATTCACATACAGCTGCTCGTAACGGTACTTCAAGAGGGATTTTCTATAGTCTTCCAGCTCCTTGGTAACATCCTTTTCCGACTTTGACAGCTGCTGCTCGGCAATTTTCAGATAAACCCTGTCTGTTGCCCATGAGTTAATATACCGGTTGACCAGTATGGTACTGTCTTCCGGTGAAAGTCCTTTGGGAATAAGCTTATCTATGTCGCTTCTGAAAAGTTTGTCGGAACCGACTTGAGCAACAACTTCACCCTTTCCTAATAAGGACGAAATCGCCCTGCACGAGTTGAGTGCCGGCAGGACGATTATAATTATTGCCAATATATAAATCTTGCGGATCATTATCTTGAATAGTTCGGAGCCTCACGGGTGATGGTCACATCGTGCGGATGTCCCTCAAGATAACCTGCATTGGTAATGCGGACGAACTTTGCCTCGCGGAGCTTCTCGATATTGCCTGCTCCGCAATAGCCCATACCTGCGCGGAGACCACCTACGAGCTGATATACAACCTCGTTGAGAGTACCCTTATAAGGCACCTGAGCCACAATTCCTTCCGGTACGAGCTTCTTGATGTCCGCCTCCATATCCTGGAAGTAACGGTCCTTTGAACCCTGCTGCATAGCCTCGAGCGAGCCCATGCCTCTATATGACTTATACTTACGTCCGTTGAGGATGATGGTTTCTCCCGGCGACTCCTCTACTCCTGCAAAGAGCGATCCGGCCATGATTGTGCTTGCACCGGCAGCAAGAGCCTTCACAACGTCTCCGGAGTATCGGATACCACCGTCTGCAATTACAGGAACACCTGTACCCTTGAGGGCCTCGGAAGCCATCATTACTGCAGAAAGCTGCGGCATACCCACACCTGCGATGACACGGGTAGTACAGATGGATCCTGGTCCGATACCGACCTTAACTGCACTTACACCTGCATCGGCGAGTGCCTTCGCACCCTCTGCAGTTGCAACGTTTCCTGCTACGATCTGTACATCAGGAAGCGCCTCACATGCAGCCTTGATTACATTAAGAACGCCCTGAGAGTGTCCGTGAGCAGTATCGACTACGACAGCGTCAGCACCGGCGCTTACAAGCATCTCGATGCGCTGGATAGTCTCCGAGTTCACACCTACAGCAGCAGCCACGAGAAGGCGGCCCTTGCTGTCCTTTGATGCGATAGGATTGTCCTTTATCTTCATGAGGTCCTTGTAGGTAATAAGGCCCACAAGCTTGCCGTCCGCGTCAACTACAGGAAGCTTCTCGATCTTGTACTGACGAAGAATGTCCGTAGCATCCGGAAGGCTGATACCTTTCTGTGCTGTTACAAGGTTCTCCTTGGTCATGATTTCAGACACGGGCATCTTCGGATCCCTCTGGAAGCGCAAGTCACGATTTGTCACGATGCCCACGAGGAAACCGTTGTCATCGACAACAGGAATACCGCCGATATGATGCTGCGCCATCATTCCCAACACCTGACCTACAGTTGCATCCGGATGAATGGTCACAGGGTCATAGATCATTCCGTTCTCAGCTCTCTTCACGCGACGAACCTGGTTCATCTGCTCCTCAATGGTCATATTCTTATGAATCACACCGATACCGCCGGCACGAGCCATTGCGATAGCGAGCTCAGCCTCCGTAACTGTATCCATTGCAGCAGAAACGATAGGAGTCTGGAGAACTATGTCTCTTGTGAACTTTGTAGATACATCCACACTTCTTGGAAGAACCTCAGAATGTGCAGGAATCAGCAAAACGTCGTCGAAGGTAAGACCTTCAATAATCGGAGAGTTAGTAAATGTCTGCATTTCAGTAAAATTTGACAAATGTAATCATTTTTTCCGAAATATGAGCACATTAATGCACCCAACAATCATATAACAAAAATCTGGCACCACATAAGGGCGCCAGACCGATGTTTCAGTTAAAGCGATGCCAGATTCATCTTATTGATTACCTCCTTGCCTTCAGGAGTATAAGCATACGCCATATGGTCCTTGTAAGCTTCCTCGACACGGCCACGGACAACCTTCATCGAACTGTTCAGGAAGTGATTCTGCTCTGTCCAAGGCTCAGGAAGCACGCAGATTGCAGCAGGGAGCCATCTGTCAGGGAATGCCCCTCCGTGTCTGCCACCGGTCCGGTAAGCATTCACCTCCTCCTGAATCTTCTCAAGCATCTTTTCTTTTGCCTGCTGAGTTGCAGGATCAAGTCCAAGTTCCTTTACATAAGCCTTGAGTGCCTCCTTGTTAGGAGTTATAAGAGCGATGGTATATGGGTCCTGGCTGTTATGCAGCAGAGCACCGTCGATGAACTTCGAGTTCTCCACAAGGTTTTCCTCGATACCTTCCGGTGAATATTTCTCTCCGTCGGCGGCAATGAGAAGAGACTTGAAACGGCCTACGACATATAGCATTTCCGCATCCCTCATATATCCCATGTCACCGGTATGGAGCCATCCGTCAACGACAGTATCGGCAGTTGACTTAGGGTTCTTCCAATAACCTGCCATCACGTTCTCACCCTTGATGCAGATCTCTCCCTTCACTCCGTATGGCTGTTCCACACCATCGGCGTCGAGAATCTTTATCTCCATAGGAGACACAATCTTTCCTGACGAGCCGAAGATATGCTTTGCCGGAGAGTTTGCTGAAATGATAGGAGTAGCCTCAGAAAGTCCGTAGCCCTGGTACATAGGGATGCCGATAGCATAGTAATATCTCTGCAGGTCGATATCCAGAAGAGCTCCTCCACCGACAAAGAACTTCATTTCTCCGCCAAGACCCTGGCGGACCTTCTTGAAAATTATCTTGTCAAAGAGAAGCATCAGAGGCTTGCGGAAAATATCCACGAACTGCGTACCCTTGTTGTAGCCTTCCTTATTGTACGCAATAGCGTTCTTCAGGGCGAAATTGTAGAGCTTCTCAACGGTCTTTCCGCTCTTCTTTATGGTAGTCTCGATGCTCTTCTTGAAGTTCTTTGCAAGAGTAGGCACCGACAACATCACATTCGGCTTGAACTCCTTGATGCTGGTCGGAATATTACGGAGAGCCTCCTTTCCGGACTTGCCCGAAGGAACTGTACCGATGGATGCACCATAAGACATCATAGTATAGAAGCCGGCCACATGAGCAAAGCAGTGGTCAAGCGGAAGAATGATGAGCATCTTGTCCGTTTCCTCAACTCCGATCACAGAGTGAGCCTGCTCAACATTGGCAGTATAGTTTCTATGAGTCAGAAGGATTCCCTTCGGATCCGCAGTCGTTCCGGAAGTATAACTGATGTTTGCATAATCATCCGGTCCCACAGACTTGTATCTCTGAACAAACTGCTCCTGATTATTTGCAAGGAACTCATCTCCCATCGCCATCACATCGCCGATATAGATTTCATTCTCCTGCATGTCATCTATCTGATCGAAAACGATGACCTTCTCCACCATCGGACATTCCGGAAGGATCTTCCTGACCTTATGCAGCTGGAACTTAGATGTGATCACATATTTCGAGTCCGAATGTTTAACTCGGAACACAAGGTCATTAGATTCCTCAAGTTTGATTGAAAGCGGAACATTGACAGCTCCGGCGTAAAGCACTCCGAGTTCTCCGATCACCCACATGTCGCGTCCTTCGCACAGATAGGCGATCTTCTCACCCTTCTGCACTCCAAGCGCAACCAGACCTGCAGCCACACGCTTGGCAATCTTCAATGTTTCCTCATAAGTAGTAGGTTCCCACTGATTTGTATCGAGATTCTTCTCCCATATGAAAGGATTCTGTGCATATTTCCCTACATATTTCTCAACAAAATCAATGATTGTCAGTCTTTCCGCCATAACGGTATTGTTTTTAGGTTTATTTACTCTTCCTTGAAAAGGCCGAAGAGCTGGGCATCTATCTTGTCAACGATTTCCTGGAAGTCTTCAGGACGGTTCTCGAACTTGATGCGGTCAACATCAAGCACGAGCAGATTATGCTTGTAGTCCTTGATCCAGTTGTCATAACGTTCATTAAGTCCGGTGATATAGTCGATGCGGATGCTCTTCTCATACTCACGGCCTCTCTTCTGAATCTGGCTCACGAGGTTCGGAATCGAACTTTTTAGGTAGATCAGAAGGTCAGGCGGATTCACAAGCGACATCATCAGGTCGAAAAGGTCCGAATAATTTTCGAAATCCCTTGTGCTCATAAGTCCCATTCCATGAAGATTCGGTGCAAATATGCGGGCATCCTCATAAATGGTGCGGTCCTGGATGATAACCTCGTCAAGTTTCGAGATATCTACCACATCCTTGAAACGCTTGTTAAGGAAATACACCTGTAGGTTAAACGACCATCTTTCCATATCTTCATAGAAATCAGCAAGATATGGATTATAATCGACAGACTCGAACTTTGGAGTCCATCCGTAATGGGCAGCGAGCATCTTGGTCAGAGTCGTCTTTCCGCTGCCGATATTTCCAGCAATCGCTATATGCATATTGTTTAAGTTTTAATACATTTCGTTACTATAACTTGGCAAAGTTAATAACTTCTTTTGTATTTTTGTCATGTTAAAGCACACGAAGATGATACACATAGAACAATTCATATTCAATCCCTTTCAGGAAAACTGCTCCCTTGTGTGGGATGACGACGGTCACTGTGCCGTCGTAGATCCAGGCTACATAGATGCAGAAAGAAACGATATCGTTGCACTGATTGAAAGAAAAAATCTTAAACCAGTCTGCATTTTGCTGACACACGCCCATTTCGACCATATCTATGGAGCGGCGGATTTCGCACGGACATACAATGTGCCGGTATATATGAGCGAAAAGGAGTCTTTCACTCTTGAAAAGACAAATCCGTATGTCTGTGGGCTTTACGGTCTTGCTCTGCCGGACCTGTCCTACAGCGGCCATGGCGAAATTCTACGTCATGGCGATGAGCAAAGAGAAATTCCACATCATGGCGAGGAGCAAAGAGAAATTCTACGTCATGGCGAGGAGCGAAGCGAAATTTTACGTCATGGCGAGGAGCGAAGCGACGTGGCCATCTCCTTCATAGACATACACGACGGCGACACCATACAGGTCGGCAGCCTCCGCTTTGAAGTCCTTGAAACGCCCGGACACTCTGTCGGAGGGGTCTGCTATCTTGAAAGGAACGAGGGCGTCCTATTTTCAGGCGACACGATTTTTGCAGGAGCAATCGGCCGTACAGATCATCCTGGCGGAGATTATGACCTCATGATGAAGAGCATCTGGGAAAAGATCATGTGCCTTGACGGCCAGACCGCCATTTACCCGGGACACGGCCCGGCCACCGATGTTGCAAGAGAACGCATGACCAACCCGTTCCTGCTTCCATTCAACACTCCATATGACGATGAAGAATAGCGAATTCATAGAAATAACCGGCGCAAAAGTACACAACCTCAAAGGAGCCTCGCTGTCCATTCCGCGCGGGAAGTTTGTCGTGCTCACGGGCCTGAGCGGCAGCGGAAAATCCTCGCTCGCATTCGATACCATATACGCCGAGGGCCAGAGAAGGTATATGGACACGCTGTCCACTTATGCCAAGCACTTCATGGGCATATTGGAAAAGCCTGAGGTCGAATCCATTACAGGACTGAGTCCGATCATCGCCATCGAGCAGAAGACAACAGGCAACAACCCCCGCTCCACTGTCGGCACCATTACGGAGATTTATGATTTCCTGAGGCTATTGTATGCACGTGCATCGACAGCATATTCGCCGGAAACCGGCAAGCCGATGGTAAGATACAGTGACGAGCAGATCATATCCCTGATAATGGAGAATTACTCCGGCCGCAAATGCTACCTCCTCGCTCCGCTTGTAAAAGGTCGAAAGGGACATTACAAGGAACTGCTTGAGCAGATGCGCAAGAGAGGGTATACAGAGGTGAGAATTGACGGAGAGATCTGCGAACTGGCCCAGACCAGCGCCCTGGACAGATACAAGCCACATTTCATAGAGCTGGTCATAGACCGGCTGAAGCCATCCGAAAAGGATGAAAAGCGGATCAAGGCTTCGGTAGCATCTGCGCTCAACTACGGAAAGGGTTCCCTTGCCGTAATGGATATGGAAACCGGAACAGTGAGTCACTACTCGAAACATCTGGTCTGTCCTGACACGGGAATATCTCTTGCCGAGCCGGCCCCACACTCGTTCTCATTCAACTCCCCACAGGGCTACTGCCCACACTGCAAGGGACTTGGAAAGGTCGTGAACATCGACATGTCAGCAGTGATTCCCGACAGGTCAGTATCCATTGCAGACGGTGGAATCGTGCCGCTCGGAAAGATCCGTGAAACAAAGAAATTCGATGTCATAAGGTCGATATCAAGAAAATACTCATTTTCATTATACGACCCCATCGACGAGTTGTCCGAGGACATCATAGACCTCGTAGTCTACGGCTCCGACGAACTATTCAGGGTCGGAGAAGGATCATCGTCCGAGATGGTTTCATATTCGGGAGTGGTCTCGGACATAAACGAAAAGATCACCTGTCCCGTGTGCGGAGGTACAAGACTCAATAAGGAAACGACATATTTCAAGATAGACGGAAAGACCATCTCGGAGGTCTCCGCCATGGAAATCAGCGCATTGAGCGAATGGTTCCATTCTCTTGAGGGGGTATTCGGGGCAAGAGAGAATCTGATTGCACGCGACATACTGAAAGAGCTCAAGGACAGGGTAGGATTCCTGCTGGATGTGGGCCTGGACTATCTGTCGCTCGACAGGACCACGGCTTCGCTTTCCGGAGGAGAGAGCCAGCGCATCAGACTGGCCACACAGATCGGCTCCAAGCTGGTGAATGTGCTTTACATTCTTGACGAGCCGTCCATCGGTCTGCACCAGAGGGACAACAGGAAACTTATCGCATCGTTGAAGAAGCTGCGCGACGAGGGTAACTCCGTCATGGTAGTGGAACACGATGCAGAGACAATGATGGAGGCGGACTGGCTTGTGGATGTAGGACCGGGCGCAGGAGAAGAAGGAGGAGAAATCTGCTTCAATGGTCCTGTGAGCGAAGTTACGGGGCATTCGTCTGCGACACTTGACTACCTTAACGGAGTCAAGAAAATCGAAGTCCCGGCAGTAAGGCGTATCGGAAACGGCCTGACATTGGGCATCCGCGGAGCCAGGGGAAACAATCTGAAGAATGTCAACGTGGATTTTCCTCTGGGTATGCTTATAGGTATCAGCGGAGTCAGTGGCAGCGGAAAGTCTTCACTGATAAACGAGACTCTGATGCCTGTTCTGAAGAACAGATTCTACAATGCCAAGATGCAGCCTCTTCCTTACGATGAAATCGTCGGAGTAGAGAATATAGACAAGCTGATCGAGATAGACCAAAGTCCTATCGGGCGCACCCCGCGAAGCAATCCTGCGACTTTCACAGGCGTATTCAATGACATAAGGACATTGTTTGAGGCGACTCCGGACGCAAAGGTCCGCGGATTCAAGGCTGGAAGATTCTCGTTCAACGTACCGGGGGGTCGATGTGAAGAATGCAAGGGAGCCGGCATCAAGGTCATCGAGATGAACTTCCTTCCATCTGTGAATGTAGTATGCAGCGAATGCCGTGGAAGACGCTACAAAGAAGACACTCTGGCAGTGAGATACAAGGGCAAGAACATCAACGACGTGCTGGAAATGCCTATAAGCGAGGCGTATGAATTCTTCGAGAACATCCCTACCATCGCGCCAAAGCTTAAGGCACTGGTTGACGTAGGACTGGGTTATGTGCGTCTTGGACAGTCAGCAGTGACGCTTTCCGGTGGAGAAAGCCAGCGGATGAAACTGGCCACTGAACTGGCAAAGAAGAGCACCGGGAACACCTTATATATATTGGACGAGCCGACTACGGGCCTGCATTTCGACGACATCAAGGTGCTGCTGGGAGTATTGCAGAAACTCGTTGAGCAGGGCAACACCGTGATTGTGATAGAACACAATCTGGACGTATTGAAATCGGTCGACTACCTGTTCGACATGGGTCCGGAGGGCGGAAAGGCAGGAGGAATGATTATTGCCGAGGGCACGCCGGAGCAGTTGGCTGCCGATCCGGATTCGGTTACGGGGCCATTCTTGAAAGAAATTTTGGTTAAATGACAGATGTCATTTAACCTAACAACACCCCATATATGGAAGATATCAGAATCTATTGCGAAAACACGCAGAACTATGTAAAGGTGGAGATGGGCTGCACCTTGAACAAGTTTGCATCTCAAACATATCCGGACTCCAGACTGGAAAGCGGCCTGCCCGTACTTGCTGCGCTTGTCGACAACAAACTCAAGTCGCTTGATTACAAGATCATCAACCCACACAACATCCGCCTGATCGGATATGACCATCCGGATGGACGCAGAACCTACATCAGGTCGCTGTGCTTCGTACTGCAGAATGTGATACGGGAGATGTTCCCTGACAAGATTCTCGCCATAGACTATGCCCTGCCAAGTGGCCTGTATTGCGATATCCGCGAACCACGCACGGCCGAAGACGGAAGGCCGCTGCGTCTGTTCCTGACCGATGAGCAGATAGCAGCCATTGAAGTCAGCATGCGCGAAATAGTGGCTGCAGACCTGCCTTTCAGCAAGACCATGCTCCCGCTTGAAGAATGCTGCACACTGTTCGCCCGCAACGGACAGAAGGAGAAGGTCAATCTGCTGAAAAGCATCGGACGCTTCAACTACAATGTATATTTCCTTGACGGACAGGCCGACACATTCTATGGTCCGCTGGTTCCTTCAACGGGCCTGCTTGACACATTCAGCCTGATGGGATTCAACGACGGTTTCTGCCTGCAATACCCTATGGATGGACAGCCTGGCAAAGTACTGCCGATGAAGAGACAGTCAAAGATCGCCAAGACGCTTTACGAGTACTCGGACTGGTGTTCAGTCATGGGCGTACACGGAGTAGGCACTCTGAACGCTCTTGTGAGTTCGGGTCATATCGTGGACCTTATCAATCTGTCAGAGGCTCTGCACGAAAGGAAATACGCGGAAATCGCCAACCAGATATACGAAAGACGGGGTTCCGTCAAGATTGTCTTCATTGCGGGTCCGTCCAGCAGCGGCAAGACCTCGACATCCAAGAGACTTGCCCTGCAATGCCGCATCCTGGGGCTCAACCCGAAAGTGATAGAACTCGACAACTATTTCGTGGACAGGGAACATACGCCACGCGATGCAAACGGAGAATACGACTTCGAAGCATTGGAGGCGATGGACCTTGCATTCCTGGGGCAGCAGCTCAACGACCTGCTCGACGGCAGGAGTGTCGAGATTCCACGATTTGATTTCAAGACCGGTTCAAGATATTTTGCCGGCGACATGATGCAGCTCCATGACAAGGACATCCTTATAATGGAAGGCATTCATGCCCTCAATCCGGCAATGATTCCCGGAGTTGACGGTACAAAGGTGTTCAGAGTCTATGCATCTGCCCTCACTTCCCTTTCGATTGATGAAAACAACAACATTTCGACATCAGACAACCGCATGCTGCGCAGGATGATTCGCGACAACCGCACAAGAGGCGTGGTTCCGGAAGAGACCATCATGAGGTGGCAGAGTGTGCGCCGCGGAGAAAACCGCAACATCTTCCCATATCAGGAATACGCTGACGCAGTGTTCAATTCTGCCCATATCTTTGAGCTGCCTGTACTGAAATATTACGCTGAACCGCTCTTGAGGCGTATCCCGCCGACATCCCCGGCCTTCTGCGAGGCTTCCCGGATGCTCAAGTTCCTGGATTACATCGTGGCCCTGTCGCCTGCAGAAATAGCCGCAATCCCACCGACTTCAATCCTGAGGGAGTTCATCGCAGGTCAGACGCTTTGATTTGGTAAGAGTCTTGCATAGCAGCTTTGCAAAAAGAATTGTTATGAAGACTCTTATCATTTACTACCATCCTCACGAGGGAAGTTTCTGCAGCGCCATCAGAGATGCAGTGGAAAGCGGCCTGCATCGCGGTGGACACGAATGCAAAACAATTGATCTGGAAAAAGACGGATTCGATCCGGTAATGCACGAGAAGGACCTTGCTGCCTTCGTACATGCAGGCAGATTCGGAACGCATGGACTTGACGGGATCGATGCTCTGGCGCTTCGTTATATGAAGAAGATGCGCTGGGCCGAGCACATTGTCATGATATTCCCTATCTGGTGGATGACAGCCCCGGCCATGATAAAAGGATTTATCGACAAGGTCATATTTCCGGGAATGGTCTATAAAATGGACGGGAGCAGGCTGGTATCAATCCTTTCCAACCTGAAACAGGTTACACTCATCACGACCATGAACACACCTGCCGATGTATACAAGGACGCTTTCGGAAACTCCATTGAGGGCTCGCTGATCAAGGGGACCTTCAACCAGATCGGCATCCACGACATCCGTTGGATAAGCCTCAACATGGTCAAGCAGGTCGGCGACGAGAAGCGATGGGTCTGGCTCGACGAGATTGAGAATGAGTTTGCGATAGGTTAAGTGGAATCTGACCGATGGGGTGGAAACAATTCTGAAGTACGAGTATGTTGCCGGGGCATCTCGGTGGCACACAAAGCACTATCCTTCAACACATTACGCAAAGGCAGTTCCCCGCTTCAGGGGCACTGCCTTTCAACAACCTGTTGATACTCCGCAACTTACGCGCCACCTCTTTGCAACGGTAGATGTAGATATTTTGCAATCTGCCTATTAGTTGCTCTTGTGTTAGCCGCTATCTGTCTTGCTATTTCTATTTTTTCATCAACTGGCAAGGCCAACAGAGATTTCGGACACTTATGCAGATGCTCGTAGATACAGCGTTCTATTTCTGAATATAAGCTATCTGACGATTTGTGAAAATCTTCCTTTATATCATACTCACTTCCTGTCGTTGAACGAATCGCAAGATTCATTAAATCAAGAGATTTGTAATACGACACGAGTTTCGTTTTATTGAAAGGATTATATGTTTGTATTATATAATCAGTCAATTGATTTTGTTCTAATGAAGTCAAAGATCCGTACAATCTGTTTAATTGTATATAATTCAACCATAATCCATTTTCAAAACATTGCCTCACCTCTTTAACGGCAGAACGAAGAGCTCGGGATGCCTTCTTTATATATATCCGTTCTGAAAACGGAAAATCAGATGACAGATAAGCCAAGAAATTCCATCTATAATCATTAGGATCAGAACACAACATTTTTTCCACAGGATTATTGAACACGTACGGTATTGATGTTCTGACCTGCTTTTCTGTAAGTTTTGGGGCACTACCATAACTTTTATCAAAAAGTTGCCCCCTCTTTCCAACTGTCTCATTAAACAGGCGTGCATATAGCGACGTCACCGATCCGATAAAATTACTGAGACTAGCCTTGCAGTTGCTGACAAGCAAAGCATGGAAATGATCCACCATCAGGCACAAAGACAAGACACATATATCAAATCTACGCGCAAACACGGAGAATATTGTAAAAAACACGAGATAGTCATTCAGTGTATAGAATATATTAAATCCATGTCTTGCACGTTGATAAACATGCATAACCTCTCCTTTTGAGAATTTTCTGTTACCGTTTTTCATATATAATATCCTTCTTATATTATTGAGTTTCACCTAAATCGCTCAACATCAGCATATTACAGAAAGGCGGTTCCCCGTTTTCGGGGCAGGCCCTTTTAGTATACCGTTGACACACAGGTGCTTACGCGCCACCGAGATGTCCCGGACTGCTATTCGAAGGTCAATATTTTAAAGGCTCATGACAAGGTGTTTCTGAAAAACAACGTAAATTAATTTCTCTTTTTTGTGTTTTTGCTTTTTTTGATGTTCCGGGCGTCTGGTTATACAATAAAGCAGCACCCGTTAAGGTGCTGCTTTATTGTATAATTGAATTGACAATGATTACTGAATATTAATCTTGCTTGACAACGAATACGACCCTCCGTTATCGCTATTCCCCCAAAAAGGAGTGTCATCAGTGAGGGTCAGCGTGTAAGTTTTATTCTTATCTCCCCATACTCTAATAGTAAACTTACATGATACACCGACAGCGTTAGACGGCAGAGGGAATGCACAATAATCCTGACTTGCAGTTGATGTCTTCTTCATATAAACATGGGTAAAATTACCCCAAGCGCCAGAATTATTATAACCATTTTCGGTCGTACTAGGACTCTGAATATACAGACCACAATTTTCTTTCCCCTCGTATAGAACATGGATTAGTTTATTCTCATTTTTATATTCAGGCATAGCGGAACCTGCTTTTACGACACATACCGCATCATTCGCTGCGCTCACATAAATATCATATGAGCCAGCTGTTGTCTTAAGGTTATTAGTTACATCGTATGTGAAAGCCCACTTACCTACTGCTAAGGTAATAGGACGTCCCCATACCTTATTTGTCGAACTGATTTCCTGACAGAACTTAAACTCTGTTGTTGCTGTCAAAGAAACGTTCTTAATAACGTAGCAATCGACATCCTTATAGAATACCTTTCCTGTAGTCCAATCACCACCAACACCCATAATCTTGTAGTTCGACGCTTCCGGCTTAGGGAATGTCTTGAGGTTAGCGATTCCGGCACGGCTCATTGTAACGGCCTTGGTTGACTTCTTAGAGAGATAACCATCAATACGCATGGTGAATGTGTGGGCTCCAGGAAGTACCGCTACATAGTAGTCTGTACTAGCCTTGAATGATCCGGTAAGAGTGATAGTCTTAGAGCCGTTTGTCACAGAAGAACCGATAACTGGATTGCCGTCTGTACCGAATGTAACGCTTACTGTACCTGCAATATTGTTGTTAGAAGTGATGGTTACTTCCTTTGCATCTGCAGGAACCTGGAACTTGATGATAGAGGCTACATTCTTGAAGCTGAGTGATGTGGTAGTTGACTTTGCCACTGAAATTGCAGCCTTTGCGAATGAGCCGTCCTGTGAAGCAGGAATCACTATTGCAGAATGGTCTGACTTTGATGTTGCAGAAGCAGGGTACACTGCAAAATAGGCCGATGCTGATGCAAACGAACTTGCTGTAGTGAAGTTAGTTTTCGCGCCAGTTGACACCGCTGAGAATGTTACACCGTTGACCTTGATCTGGTCGCCGGCAACCCATGATACAGGTCTAACGTTATTAACTGCTTCTCCGAGCGAAGTCTTGCTCTGGATTTCAGCCTGCTCTGCTGCTGGCAGACCTGCCGGCTGCTCAAGTTCAGCCGAGAACACGATGTCAGAAGCACCACCCTGAACACCATCGTTAAAATCTTCCTTGCTGCATGAAACAAGTGCCATAAGGGCAACAGCAGCAACCATAAACAAATTCTTTTTCATTTTCTTTCTTCGTTTTAATAGTTAAACAACTGTTACCAATCTGGAGTAGTTTCACCCCATCCTTCACTGTTCGGGCTGCTCATGCAGAGCACGCCCTCGTTAGAAATCTCCGATACTGCTACAGCCGGAGATACATAGCTGCCTCCCACTAGTGAGAAACGGTCAGCTGTTGTTAATTTTTTGTTCATCTGTTATGTTTAGTTATCTGTTATTTTCTTAATCAATATGCTTTGCTCCACCCTTTTGGGAGTATGCCTTATGATGATTGCAAGACCCTCTGGTGAAAAAGTGCGCAAAGACACGTAAATATTTCAATACTAGCGCATTTCAGTTAAAGAAATTGCAAATCCACCACCACGTGCCATAGTGATCGGAAGGACTGTATCTGATGTCACGGTCTTCTTCTCGATGACGTATGCCTGAGGATTATCCTTATAGTCGGCATCTTCCGCATCACGGTAGATTGTAGCCTCATATGTCTTGCCCGGTTCAAGGAAGTTGAAAGGCACTTCAAGAGTACGCCTGTTGTCATCCGTTACGCCGCCGACGAACCATTGTCCGTTCTTCTTGCCCTGGCGTGCCACCACGACATATTCACCTGGTTCTGCGAGGAGGTACTTAGACTGAATCCAGTCGATGTCCACATCCTTGATGAACTGGAATGCGTCCATGAACTGCTCATAGTGTTCAGGAAGATCGGCTGCCATCTGCAGAGGCGATGACATGGTCACATAGAGGGCGAGCTGGTTTGCGATGGTCGCATTCACCCATGAGTTGTTTCTGCCGTCTGTAACTGACGCGAGGTCCATCACAAAAATACCCGGAGTATAGTCCATCGGGCCACCGTTCAGACGGGTGAACGGAAGGATAGTCACATGGTGCGGCATTGTTCCGCCGAATGCCTGATACTCTGTGCCACGTGCAGACTCGCTGCCGATGAGGTTAGGGTATGTGCGGCAAAGACCGGTCGGACGCACCATCTCATGACCGTTGAGCATGATCTTATGCTCTGCGGCCTTCTTGACCACATACATGTAGTGGTTGATCAGAGACTGGCTGTAATGGTGCTCTCCGAGAGGGAGGATGTCGCCGACATATCCGCTCTTGATGGAGTTGTAACCGTATTTGTCCATAAGGTCGAGGGCCTGGTCGAGGTGACGTTCGTAGTTGCGCACCGATGATGAGGTCTCATGGTGCATCATCAGTTTCACACCCTTTGAATGAGCATACTTGTTGAGTGCCTTGATGTCGAAATCAGGATATGGAGTCACAAAGTCGAACACATAGTCCTTGTTGCAGTTAGCCCAATCTTCCCAACCTTCATTCCAGCCTTCTACGAGTACCTGGTCAAAGCCGTGTTCTGCAGCGAAATCGATATAGCGGCGCACCTTCTCGTTGTTCGCCGAGTGGCGGCCGTTTGGAGTCGCCTTGCTGTAATCGGTCTTGCCGAGCTGGACTGATGCAAAGTCATCTGTATATGCCCATGAACCTTTACCTGAAATCATCTCCCACCAAACGCCGATGTACTTGACCGGCTTGATCCAGTCAGTTGACTCGAGAGCACAAGGTTCATTGAGGTTGAGGATCAGACGTGAGGCGAGTTGGGCTGTTGCGCTCGGAGCGACCTGGACTGTTCTCCATGGACTGTTGCAAGGAGTCTGCATGCGCCCCTTCCAACCCTGGGCATCAGGAGTCAGATGGGATGTGAAGGTCATTGTCTTCGGGTCGAGTTCAAGGTGCATGCAAGGATAGTCAAGAAGACCTGCCTCGTGGATATTGATATAAAGTCCATTATCTGTGCGCATCTGCAGGGATGTCTGGACGCCGTTTACTGAATATGGTGTCTGAGAGTCGTTACCACAGATAGCCTGAGGCATCTTATGGGCAATTTCAGAAAGGCGGCTCTCAGTAAAGTTATACTCCTGAGTGTCGTAATCGCCCGGAAGCCACCATGCAGTATGGTCACCTGCAAGAGCGAACTGAGTAAGTTCCTCCTTGATCACGAAATAGCTCAGGTTCTTCTGATATGGGAACTCGTAGCGGAAACCGAGTCCGTCGTCGTAGAGGCGGAAACGGATGGACATCTTCTTGTCTGATGACTTCTGCACGAGGTTTACGAGAAGTTCGTTGTAGTGGTTGCGGATCTGTGCCTCCTCGCCCCATACCGGTTCCCAGGTCTGGTCGAATGATGCAGTATCCACGCTCTCCACCTCGAAGCCTTCATAGAAGTTTACGGCCGGCTCGCGGTCGACCTTCGAGATGGTGCCATCGGCGTTGTAGACAAGCTTCTGGGCTTTGAGTACGCCACGGAACTCGAATCCGAGGTCAGAAGGAAGGATTACCTTCTGGTCGCCATAGTTGAGGGCATACTGCGGGGTGCCATCTGAATTAAGGTGGAAGGTCATCTCCAAGGTGCCTGATGGTGATGTCATTGTGTGCACATCAGTCACAGGACCGGTTGTGGTACATCCTGCAAAAATTGCTAATGCAGCAAGAATTGAAGTTACTTTGTTCATATGTTGTGTTGTTTAGACGAAAAGCCATGTCAGCGAGAGGAGCATAACCCCAAATTCCCTGCGGAACGAGCGACATGGCTTTTCGCTCTATCGTTTGTATTCTACTATCAGGATACTCTGTGGCTGCGCGATGGTTGCATCCGAAACCTCGCAAGGCTCGCCGGTTACGACATTCACTCCGCCGGTCAGCCCCTCTGAAATCTCCGAGTAGTATGACCATGGAATATTCTTCGGCTCATTTGAATTATTCACATATACGAATACCACATCGTCATCGTCGTAACGGAAATATCCGTATGTGTTGTCTCGTCTCATGAAATGAAGAGTCTTACCGTTATGGATCACATCCTTGGTCTTTCTCCACTGGAAGAGATGGCTCGCGTAGTCATAAAGTTCAGCAATAAGGCCCTTCTCTACAGGCTTTCCGTCCGTATGAACCTTCGCTGACGCGCGACCCTCTGCTGAGAAGAAGTCCTGCTTGTCGCCAGGCCATCCGCCAGGGAAATCCGCACGGAGACCACCATGGCTCCATGGATCGTTCACATTTGCAGACATGAACATGAGTTCGTCACCTGCGAACACCTGAGGTATACCACGCATGGTCGCCATCATAGCCATCGCAATCTTGAGGCGCTCCGGATTCCTGCCGAGCACATCACCGATTCGTCCCACATCATGATTTCCAACGAAAATCATCATATTGTCAAGATTCTCATATACGAAATCGTGTGAGAGGATATCATATACACGTGTCATGCCCTGTCCCCAGCCCGGATTATTCTCAGGCAGAGAAGCACGGATGGCGTCATGAAGCGGGAAGTCCATGATAGCAGGGAGGTTTGAGTCAAAACCATCCTTGTTCATATTGTCATCCTGCCAGTATGCAAGCTGAGGAATTGATGAAGTCCAGCACTCACCAACAATGTTGATGTTCGGATACTCCTCGCGAACAGATGCACACCACTCGCTCATAGGCTCCTTCTCATTGTAAGGATATGTATCCACACGGAAACCGTCCAGACCGGCATACTCGATCCACCATGCAGCCCACTGCTTGAAGTAGTTGAGCATGAACGGATTATTAAGGTTCATATCAGGCATAGATGGCACGAACCAGCCGCTTTCCTGGATATTCAGGTCCGCCTTTGAAGCGTTCGTATCCATATTGGTAGAGAAGCATATGTTGGTGCCTGTGTATTCAGGGAACTGATGGATCCAGTCATTGAAAGGAAGGTCATTCATCCACCAGTGAGAGGTGCCGCAGTGGTTCGTAACCACATCCATTATAACCTTGATGCCCTTCTCATGTGCCTTCTGCACAAACTCCTTGTAAAGTTCATTGGTTCCCATGCGTGGGTCGATGTGATAGTAGTCTGTACATGCATATCCGTGGTATGACTCCTGTGGCACATTGTCCTCAAGCATAGGTGTACTCCAGATGACTGTCGCACCGAGGTCTGCGATGTAGTCAAGGTGGTCAATCACACCCTGGATATCGCCTCCATGACGTCCGAAATACTCATCACGAGCTGCAGGCTCCAATGTATTATCTGTAGTATCATTTGACGGATCGCCGTTTGCAAAGCGGTCAGGCATGATCAAGTAAATCATGTCTGCAGATGTAAAGCTCTGACGCTCAGCCGAGCCTTCCTCGCGGGCAGCAATCTCGTATGGATACTTGAACGACTGACCATCCTTGCTGAATACGATGTAGTATGTGCCAGGAGTTGCGTCTGGTGCAATCTTCACATCCACAAAAAGGTAGTTAGGGCTGTCGGCCTTATGGGTGCCTGTTACCGATACGCCGCGGCCACCCTCGATGGATACTGCGTATTCTGAAATATTCTCACCCTGTACAAGCAGTTGAAGAGGGGTCTTCATACCCACCCACCATGAAAGTGGCTCTACACGGCTTACCTGCTGAGATGATGCATCAGCAACTGATGATGGGTCAAATGATGTTCCTGCACATGAAGCCAGGATGATGATTGATGAAAATATTGAAAGTATTCTGTTCATATTTGTATTAGATTGCCACGCTTCGCTCGCAATGACGTAATGGTTTCGCTCGCAATGACGTAATGGTTTCGCTCGCAATGACGTAATGGTTTCACGCGCAATGACGTAATGGTTTCACGCGCAATGACGTAATGGTTTCGCTCGCAATGACGTAATGGTTTCGCTCGCAATGACGTAATGTGTTACAAGTTATTCTGCTATAATTTCGTATGACCATGGAGCTTTGAGTTCAGCCTTGACTGTAACCTTGTTGCCAGGAAACGTGCGAGTGAAGACGAGAGTGTTGTCATCTGTCGAAACAACCTCGAACTTGCCACCCTTGTCGCCTGCCGCAAGGGCCGGATTATCGTGACGGGTCTTGATGAGCCACTTGTAGAAGTCTGTATATTCATTCTCCTCCCATGCCGGAATCGGATCCTTCTCGAAGAACTGGAAGCGGTGGTTCCATCCCATTTCCTGACCGGTGTAGATCAGAGGCTGACCACCTGGAAGAGTGAAAGCAAGCACAGCCATCACCTTTGCAGCATCGCCCATTCTCTCGAACTCAGTTCCTGCCCATGAGTTCTCATCGTGGTTAGATGTGAACATAAGACGGAAGGCATCTGCCGGCTGCCTTTCAGCATCTTTTGCCAGATATTCCAGAAGCTCCGGAATATTCTTCTCGCCGCGTGCAATCGCGTTCATCATGTGGTGCAGTTCCCATGAGTATGAGGCATCGAAATCACACTGTGAATGAAGAAGCGGTTCCTCACCTTCAGCAAGCATATACATGCCCGGATAGTCTGCACGAAGTTCCGAGATTGCCTTTTCCCAGAACTCGAGCGGAACCTCGCATGCCATATCGCAGCGGAAACCGTCAATGCCGCGCTCCATCCAGAAACGCATTGATCTTATCATCTCAGTACACATGTCCGGATTGTTATAGTTCAGATTTGCCGTATCCGACCAGTCTGCTGTGTATGTCAGGTTGCCCTCTGCGTCACGCTCATACCAGTACAACGGGGCTTCTGTCACCCACTTTGCATCAGGCGATGTATGGTTTGCGACCCAGTCGATCACTACGCGAAGGCCAAGTCTGTGGGCCTCGGCAAGGAATGAATCGAAGTCGGCCAATGTACCGAATTCCGGATTGATGTCGCAATAGTCCTTGATTGCATAGTACGAACCGAGGGTACCCTTGCGGCCTTCAATGCCGATAGGATAAATCGGCATGAGCCATACGATATCCACGCCAAGTTCCTTCAGACGCGGAAGTTGCTTCTGGGCTGCAGCGAATGTGCCTTCTGGAGTGTACTGACGTACATTCATTTCGTACACCACAGAGTTTTCCAGTGGCTGCTGGACTGGCTTCTGCGTACATGCCGCAGCCAGAATGATGGTTAATGCTAAAAGTATCTTCTTCATATATTTTTGTTTGCTTTATATCTGTTGCACTTTCGCGGCGTTTTCGCTACAGGTCCTCTTAGTTTCGTGGGTACCTGTTGCACTTTCACGGCGTTTTCGCTACAGGTCCTCCGCCAATATTGTCGCGGAGGTCGCTGGTGCAGAGATGTATGCACCGGAATATGCTCCGAGGCCTTCTACGTCCGCTTGTCCGTCCTGTGCGAGTACCACATAGTTGCCCTGCGGTATTTCTACCTTGACAGCCTTCTTCGATCCATTGAGCAGTACGGTCAGAGACTTTGCCTGATCGATACCTTCAAGTCCGCTTACACGGAATGCCACCACGCATGGATCATCGACATCGATGAACTCCAGTTTCTCTCGGACAAGATCTGCATCACCAAGGCAGAAGCCCGGATGAGCATGACGGATAGCCGCAAGAGCAGCGTAATAGTCCACAAGGTCCTTGTATTTTGTCTTATATGTCCAGTCGATTGCGTTTATCGAATCCGGCTGATTGTAACTGTTCTTGACTCCCTGCTTGTGACGATAGAGTTCCTCTCCGTTGAAGATGAACGGAATTCCTTGCGAAGTGTAAACAGCGGTCTGAGCCAACTTGACCATTTTCAGTCTGTCAGCCTCAGAAGCATCAGTTGCAACTTCGAGACGGTCGCGAAGACAATGGTCATCGTGACAACTCACATAGCTTACATGCTGGAGCGGATTGTTTGTCCATGCAGTAACGCTCACCTGCGGATGCTCGATGCCACCTGCGATACCGAACATCAGATCGTTCTTCTTTCCCTCAACTCCGTCCATGAAACCAGCATTCTCACACCCCAGAGGGCCACGAATGGCATCACGAATGTTATCACTGAACGCTCCCACCTTGTCGAGCATATGTGTATTGACCTTGAGAGCGATACTGTCTGCCGGATATGCAGGGTCCATTGCAGCCCACCCTTCTCCGTATATGACCACAGAAGGGTCGATCGCATGAAGGCGCTCGCTGATAAGGTTCATAGTCTCGATATCATGAATCGCCATCAGGTCAAAGCGGAACCCGTCGATATGGTACTCCTTCATCCACCACTCGAGAGACTCGATCATATATTTGCGGAACATCTCCTGCTCCGAAGCGGTCTCATTGCCACAGCCCGAACCGTTGAAGAATGTTCCATCCGGACGCATGCGATAGAAATATCCAGGCATCGTACGCTCGAAGCCTGTCTTCGATGCATCGGTGGTATGGTTATATACGACATCGAGAATCACGCGGAAGCCGGCCTTGTGAAGGGCCTGCACCATCTGCTTGAACTCATTGATACGGGTCACAGGATTGAACGGGTCAGTCGAATATGATCCCTCGACAGCATTGTAGTTGAACGGATCATATCCCCAGTTGTACTGAGGTTCCTGGAGACGAGACTCATCGACTGTGATGTAGTCGGTCGAAGGAAGAAGCTGTACATATGTCACTCCGATTTCCTTGAGATGGTCAATACCCGTTGAAAGACCGTCAGGATTCTTCGTACCCTCCTCTGTGAGAGCAAGATATTTTCCTTTATTGGCCACGCCTGATGTCTGGTGAATAGAGAAATCCCTGTGGTGCATCTCGTACACAATGATGTCTGAAGGCTTGATTTCAGGACTCTTGTCCTCTGCCCATCCTTCAGGGTTGGTTTCATTCCAGTCGATCACAGCTCCACGCCATCCGTTCACACCAACTGCCTTTGCCGCGATACCGGCAGTTTCTTCAAGCCACTTTCCGTCCATCTTGACCTGGAATGTGTAGAAGGAGCCTTTGAGATCTTCCTTCACCACCACCTGCCAGAGTCCTCCTTTGGACTTTTTCATATCGCAGGTCATGAACGCTGCTGTGTCCTGAGCAGAGTGATAGAGTTTAAGCTGAACAGCCTCCGCTTTTGGAGACCATACCGAAAATTCAGTCCTGTCGCTGCTGTAAACGCACTCCTCAAGGGGTGCATCTGGCACTGCCACGCCGGTCTTTGGGGCACATGATATCAATGCCGCCGCTGCTGAAACCATTGTCAATAGTATTTTGTGAAATATTGCCATAATCGTTATTTCGTTTTGCAAATCTTACAAATGTAAACATTTTGGGCCCAATATATTACATATATTGGCGCAACATGTCTAAATACCACGACGAACGGGCAGATTTCAGCGACAGGACGTATTCTAATACCCAGGATTCTGAACCAGATATGGATTGGCAGCGAGTTCGGTCTGAGGCAGGGCGAAGATGCATTTATACTCCGGGAAGGCCTGACCTGCAAAGTCGTCACCACCTTTGTAAGGCCATAGATATTCGTCTGTATGAAACAGTCCGAAACGGATCAGATCGGTACGCCTGTGACCCTCCCACATAAGCTCACGGCCTCGCTCGGCAACCAGAAATTCCTCTGTAATTTCAGACGGCGGTGCAACCCCCGCGCGGGAGGCAAGTTCTGCCATATAAGGCATTGCCACAGAAGCATCTGTGAGCCTCATACAAGCCTCAGCATAAATAAGATATATCTCCGCAAGGCGTATCATCGGAAAGTCTGCATCGGAGAAGTCCTTTATAGCAGAAGTCGAAAGAAAGGACTCATTGGTCTGGTCGTGGGGGATGTTGTTGAATTTAAGACATGACCAACCGTACATATAGTCATAAAGGTTATCTTCCATCGACTGGTGACGACCCTTTATGTAGAACATCTTTCCGCGGGTGTCTGCTATCTGATATTCGCCTGTCTCGTAGTTTTGACCAGTCACTGCGAAGTGCTTCCCGACAAACTCATATGGGACTCTGAGCCCTGCCCAGCCATGTCTCTGGCCGTTAGGACGGGAGAAATCTGTGATATCTGTTGAGGCAAGGGCAGCAGCCATAAGATAGAATGTTCCGCCATAAGACTGAGTTCCTGCATTGCTGTAATCGATTGCCCACAGGAACTCGTCTCTGGCAGCTAGATTCTGCCCGTTGTCACCCCTGAAAAGCCAGGCATAATCTGGGCAGAGAGAATATCCCATCCCGAAGATCTGCTCACACACCTGCTTTGCCTGCAGCCACATCGGAGCACCCGTATAGACTTCGGCATTCAGATACATACGGGCAAGAAGCCCGGCAGCGGCCCCTTTGTCGGCACGAGGATAAAGATGGCCGGGAGCATGCAGAGGAGAGTCTTCCGAGATCAGGTCTTCCAGTTCGCTGACACAGTAATTGAAGATGTCAGAACGGGATGCCTGCTGCGGGTAATATGCACCCGAAATCGGCGAGTTTTCAGTAATGAACGGTACGCTTCCAAAGGTGTCGAGAGCCATCCAATACATATATGCCCGAAGGAATCTCGCCTCTGCCCTGAATTCATCTATTTTTGCTACGAGGGTCGCATCTACACCCCTTTCGGAAAGTTTCTCCGGAGTAGTCTGACGCAGGTATTCATTGACATATGATATTCCTTGTAAAGTCCTGACATAGACAGCATAAACGGCATCATTCTGTGCTCCGGACCAGGTGTTGGTATTGAGGGCACGGACCCATGCGTCATTGCCCCATGAGCACTTGGCCTCGTCGGTAGATGTTTCCTGCACTGACCAGAATGCGCGCACCAGTTCCGATGCACCGCCGTCCATACTCTGCAGGTCCGTCAGATCGTTTGTGGCAAACTGGAAATACAGGCGTGTAAGGCCTTGGAGATATGCCTCCTCGGAGTTGCCATAGACATATTCCGCTATGGGGTCAGTGGCATTCAGAGGGAGAGTGTCTAAATCGCGAACGCATGCACTTAGCGTCAGGGCGGCGACCAATATGTATATATACTTTTTCATAATATGATTTTCTGTTGTCCGTCCACGAAAACCGGCCATTTGGTGGACGGAGTGTTCTTTTTCTGCCTGTCGTCCACGAAAACCGGCACTTTTATGGACGGGACGTTGTTTTTCTGCCTGTCGTCCACGAAAACCGGCACTTTTGTGGACGGGGCGTTGTTTTTCTGCTTGTCGTCCACGGAAACGGGCATTTTGGTGGACGACCCTCTATGTAATGCTAAAAATTGACATTCAGACGAAGTGAGTAATTGCGGGGACGAGGCCAGATGGTGTTGTCTATACCGTTTTCGGAAATCACTTCCGGGTCCATACCGCTGTATCCTGTCAGAACGAACACATTCTGTACACCGAAGGCAAGGCGGATGTCGGTTTCCCATTTGCCGATTGCGCGGAAGGTATATCCGAGATTAATATCATCCAGTCGGAAGAAGGATGCATTCTCGATAAAGTAGTCGGAATACCATTGCTGAGCGCTGTTAGGAGCCGTAAAACCGGTCTTCTTTACCAGAAGTGCCTGATTTGGAAGATTACCCGCATTCAGATCAAGACTCGCCGTTGAATTAGCGGACATGAAGTCATTGAAGGCCCATGTACCTGCCGAGCCATGTCCGTTAAGTCCAAAATCCCAGCCACGGAATGTAACCTTCACATTCACTCCATAATAGAACTTTGGAGCGATACTTTTTCCTGTCATATAACGGTCCGCTTCGGTTATCTCCCCGTCGTCATTTCTATCGACAAACTCATTCTGGAGAGGCTTGCCTTCCGAGTCATATTTCTGCTGGTATGCATAGTAAGTATATGGAGCATAGCCGACCATCTGACGGCAGAGGAAATTTCCAGTACCTCGCGAAATGCCGCCGGTTTCGATATAATATCCGGGATCATCTGTAGCATTGAGCTTAGTGAACTTCGTATCCTGAAATGTTCCGTTAAAGCCCACCTGCACGCTCCAGTCATTGGTCTGCACCGGTATTCCACTCAAGGCGAACTCCAGACCCTTGTTGCGGATCGAGCCGATATTGGTCATAAGTTTATTACCGAAATTCGAGCCCATCGGGATCTGCACTGAATTCAGAAGGTCCTTTGTATCACGCAGATATACATCGACGCTACCTTTCAGCCTCTCTGAGAAAAAGCCGAAATCAACACCGAGATTATATGTTGTCGTAGTTTCCCATCTGATGGAAGGATCGTATGCCTGCGGGGTGAGCATATCATGATAACCTATTCCCATGTTATACTGGTGGAACGGGTCATTCGTGCGGTTATATCTGGCGAAATGCACATAGTCCCCGATACCGTCCTGCTGACCGGTCTGGCCGACCGACACCCTGAATTTCAGTTCAGAAACATAGGAAACATCTTTCAGGAAGGATTCATTCTTTATGTTCCATGCAAATGCACCTGACGGGAAGAAGCCCCATTTATTACCTTTGGCGAACTTTGACGAGCCATCGCCGCGGGCTGTAAATGTAAAGACATAGCGCGAGTCAAGAGAGTAGTTGATTCTGCCATAGAACGATACCAGGAAATTCTCATTCCTGTACCACAGATATCGCGAATCTACGGTTTCTCCAGGGTTGAGCTGGACTTCATTCGTTACGTTGAGATAGCCGATCTCCCTGTTTGCCCAGTAGTTGTTCTGCCATGAATATCCGGCCATCACATCAAGGTTATGGATGCCCCATGTTTCGTTATAGTCCGCAAAGGCCTCGAAGACCTGGCTGCGGCTCAGATTGAATGACTTGTTGTAGGTTCCCACACCCAGGTTGGAAGTGTCTCCATAAGCCTGGAAAGAGCCCGGACGTTCTCCGTCGAATGAATCCGTCCGCGTAATGTCAAGACCCGCACTCACGTTGAATTTCAAGGCTTCCAGTGAATGGACCTTGTAATCTAGAGCAATACGACCGATCAAACGCATACTTTCCGAATGGCTTATTTCGTCATACAGCCTTGACAGCGGGCTCGGGCCTACGAGCATATTCGGACTGAAATCCTTTCCGCGACCGTTTCCATAGTTCCAGTAGCCGTTGGTGGTGGTATAGTCTACGGAACCGTCCGGATTGCGCCAATACGGATCCTGGGTCGGATTGAAGAATGCTGCCGAGCCTATGACAGCGTTGTTTGTGTAGTTCGAGTAAGAATACACGCCTTTTGCGTTCAGGTCTATCGTAAGATGCTTGTCGAAGAAATTCGGCGAGAGGCTTACATCTACGGTGCCCCTGTTATAGTCGGAGCGTTTAAGAGTGCCCTGCTGCCCCGTATATGAAACCGAAGCCCTGTAAGGCATGCGAGTGATGTAATTGCCATATAGGCTGACATTATGCTCCGTTGCGAATGCCGTACGGAAAATCAGGCTCTGCCAGTCTGTGCTGCTGCCTTTGAGCAGTCCGGCCACCGTCGCCCCTGTCGATGTATCGGCCGGATAAAGTTCAGTATAGAAACGGGAGAGTTCCGCAGCGGACATGACAGGGACCGTCTTTGTATTCTGCTGGACGCTGAAACTGCCGCTGTATGCAACCTGAGGCCTGCTGCCCACACCTTTCTTAGTCGTAATGAGTATGACACCGTTGGATGCACGCGAGCCGTAAATGGCTGCGGCTGAGGCGTCCTTCAACACAGAGAAACTCTCAATATCATTTGGATTGAGCAGGTCCAGTGGATTGGACATTCCTCCCGCCGCACCACTTGCCACCGGCACCCCGTCAATGACAATCAGAGGGTCATTGGAAGCATTCAGTGATGCCGAGCCACGTATACGGATGCGCGATCCTGACCCAGGCCCGCCGTCACCCGGAGTCACAAGAAGTCCGGCGACCTTTCCCTTGAGAAGGTCCTGGGTATTGACCACTGCTCCTCTGTTCAGATCCTCCGCCTTTATGGCAGAAATCGAACCGGTAAGGTCATCCTTCTTCACGGTGCCGTATCCTATTACAACCACCTCGTCAAGATACTGAGAATCCTCCTTGAGAGTGACTGTCGAAGGGACCATCGAGGCATCATAAGTCTGTGACACATACCCTATGCAGCTGATTTCCACGGGAGCATCCGGCGAGGCCACTGTCAGAGAAAAGCCTCCGTCAGGCCCGGTGGATGTGCCGTTCGAGGTGGCGATTTCAACAACCGCAGCTCCGACTACAGGACCCTGTGCATCCTCAACGGTGCCGCTCACGGTATAACCGCCTTGGGCGTAAACTAAAGTGCCCGCCGACAGCAACACTGCCAGGAGAGCACATATTTTAACATATCTATTCATAAGTCCGCTAATTGTAAATTTGAATTTCTCAAAATACAATTAGCGGACCAGCTGTTTGATTACAATCCTCTACCTGGATTTATTTTGTTGACCATACACCCTTGCTCTTGCCTTCAGCTCCTCCATCCCATGAGTTGATGGTGAAGAGATTCTTGCCGGAAGGGATTGTAAGATCCTCAGTCTGATTCCATTTGCTGCTCCAATCGTTTGGAACTCCTGCTGGATTCAAACGGACAAAAAGCAGAGAAGTGTATCCTTCCGGAACTGTACATGAGTACAAATTGCCTTCCTTCTTCATAGTGACCCATATATCGCCTTGAGGGCCACCAAAGAAATATGCAGCGATTACGGCACTGTCAGATGTCCACTGCCATGGATCAAGATAAATCACTGAGTCAGGCACAACATCATCAGAACCGCCCTGGTCGCCAGGTTCTTCACCACCTTGGGAACCACCCTCTGAGCCACCTTGGTCAAAAGAAGGAACCTGAGCACCGGAAGCCACAACGCAGAAGGACTTTCTATCCTTGGTCATGTACACATCATAGTCCGCTGCAGAATCTCCAGCAACAAATATATTTGCTGCAGCTCCGTCTGAGTTCACATTATACCATTTCGATGCAATAACAGATGCTGACGGAGCGCCATACCAAGTCTGAGTACCATCTTCCTCAGTATACACAAACTTGAAGCCCTTGTCTCCACCGGTAGCATCAGCACTGTTTATTATCGAAGCCTTGACTCCCTTAAGAACATAGTAGTCTCCTTCAGAAATTGCTGGATTGGCAGAAGTGGACCAGCCGTTGAAGGTTCCTGCAACAGCCATTCCGGAAAACGGTTTAGGCATAGCACCTGGAGCCGGAGAGCCTGCAAGAGTTATATAAAATGCCTTTGTATTGTTAGCGAAATAGATATCATATAAAGCATCAGCAGATGCTGCAAACATGATATTCTGGCCGCCCTCACCCTGAGACGTCACCCATGTATCAAGAGCAACCTGGTCGGTCGAACCTGTACCAATCCATGTGTCACCGTTCTTGAACTTGAAGCCCGCTGCTGCAGCTGCCGGCACATCAAATGCCACGAAATTGCTTCCTAACTCATACATAGGAGTAGGAGCGCCTAAATCCCATCCATTGTGAACTCCAAGAAGTCCCCAGTCGCTTGGCACAGCATCATCCTCTCCCTCATCCGGATTAGATGGCTTCTGAGACTCTGAAGGATTGATAGACAGATCTCCGAGATTTACCATACCGCTGCGGGCAAGGTCGATCTGATAAGTCTCCTTCATTGTAACGACATTACCATTCAGAACAACCTCCATTCCCTCAGTAAGAACCATAGGGAGTGTAGAAATGTAGTATGTCTCACCCTTCTTGAAATCACCCTTGAGAGTTACCGTCTTTTCTCCGGCAGTCACTGTAGTTCTTGGAGAATCAGCCCATGTAGCATTGAACTTACCTGCAAGGTTTTCACCGGCATTCGCCTTGATTGTCACCGAAGTCACTCCGTCAGAGATGACCTTGAACTTAACAAGTGAACACATATTCTTGAAAGACAGATTGAAATCCACCGTATAAGCTATTGCAGGAGCGGCAGCGGGGTCATAAGAACCAGCAACAGCTGTCTGCTCTGTCGGAATAACGAGTCCATAGACCGTCTTGCTCAGGAATGAGAACGTAAGGTCCGCATTGTATGGATAGGCGGCAAGATAGTAGTTGCGTCCTTGTCCGGTAAGGGTCCCCTTAAACTTCGTAGAGGCTGAGTTTGCTGAACCTGTATTTACAAATTCATTATTCTTTCCGTCATAGACACTGATCTTATCAGATGGAGTCCAATATGGCTTCATACCCTCGAGAACCGTCCTTGTAGCAGGAACATCATTATAGACAGCACTGAATGTCACCATTCCATCCTGCTGAGGCATATCCTCTTTGATACACGACACAAGACCGAGACAGAACACTCCAAGAAGCAATATATATTTTTTCATAATCATCATAGTTTATTATTTGACAACCGACGAATTGACAAGCACAAGAGCCTGACCTGAATTCAACACATAGTTTCCTCCCTGAACCGTCTTACCTGTAAGGATATCCGTGTAGGTTCCTGACGGAATAGTCAAGGTCTGGGAAGCAGCATTATTGCCATGGAAGTTTGCATATCCATAGACCTTCTTGCTGCCGTTGCTGAGTTCAAATGTCTTGAGTGGCCAAGAGGACATTGTTCCCGTATAATATGCATTCTTACCAAAGAGTTCCGGATTGTTGTTACGCAGAGCATTCATCTTGCAATAAACATCATAAAGAGCCTTGCGGTTAGGATTCTGAAGATAATTCCACCTTACAGGCTTACGGTCTGTCTCATACTTTCCGTCTGCTGTTCCGTCAACTCCTTCAGAGTTGCACCACTTGTTGTAGTTATATCCGAGCTCACCCATCTGCCAGATCATCTTCGGGCCAGGCATTCCAAGGAAACATACAGCATTCATGGCAAGGTTCTCCATACTGTTCTTCTCGTTGCCCTTAATCGAAGTA
This sequence comes from Candidatus Cryptobacteroides sp., assembly GCA_045127685.1. Classification (GTDB taxonomy): domain Bacteria; phylum Bacteroidota; class Bacteroidia; order Bacteroidales; family UBA932; genus Cryptobacteroides. The sequence goes on along the minus strand of JBGVQP010000023.1, from coordinate 66,110 downwards.
TGTCCGTATTTTTCCTGTTTGTAAGCCATTCTTTCCTCGTCATGGCTTTCCATGAATGTCACCCAGCCGCTTGCTCCGAGAGTACTGTTGTACCAGGCATGAGCACCGCTGATGTTTGCAGGATATCCCATAGCTGTCTCACAAAAATCGTAATTAAATTTCTTCCATGGGTGCATTCCGTCCTCGACATAGACATTCTCCTCAAACTCGCCCCAGTGCTCGAGAATGATATAGCTGTCCGGATCGGCCGACCTGATGGCCTTTGCATAAGCCTTGATACGGTCTATACGGACCTGATCCTTATTATTCCATCCTGAACTGCTGTCTGTAAATCCTTTCGAAAGGTCAAAGCGGAATCCGTCCACATTATACTCCTGCACCAGATAGACAAGGCTCCTCTTGATAAGATCCTGCATAAAGGTGTTTCCATGGTTTATATCGTGGAAGACATTGAAGTCATGCCTTGCATTCTCGAAGAAGTATGGATTGGTAGGTAATGTCTTGCTGTTTGAAGAGTTCCAATATATCTTGGCAAGAGGAGAGTCTCCTGTACTATGGTTATATACAACATCTACAATCACCGCAATACCTCTCTGATGGCATGCCTCAATGAAATCCTTGTACTGCTTGCGTGTTCCGTAAGCCTTATCAAGAGCGAAATAATGGTTAGGATTATATCCCCAGCTCTTTTCTCCGTCAAACTCCTGGATAGGCATGAGTTCCACGGCATTTACACCAAGGGTCTTAAGGTAGTCAAGATGCTCCATTGCACCGGCAAGGTCACCTCTTTCTGTCCAGTCTCCTAAAAGCATCTCATAGATAACTGGGCAATCAGCGTTCTTCATTGAGAACTCAGACCACGCATAATTATCTCTGTTGATTGTAACACATGATACGGCACCGACTCCACCGTCAGGATACTGCATCTGATCCTTCGGATATATGTCGAATTTCTCGTTAATCCAGTTGTCATAACTGTTGATAATCTTCTCGCAGAACGGATCAGACAGACGCACGATGACATCCGCCTCCCCTTCCTTGTCAGCCTTATTGCCAAGGTGATACTGGAATCGGTACTCCTTGTCAGCATCGAGACCGGTAACTGTGGTCCACCAACATCCCATCGCAGCGTCATAAGACATCTGGCTCGTCTGGTCATTTGCAAGAGTCCAGTTGTTGAAGTCTCCGATTATATATCCGTAATCATAATGCTGTCCAAGTGTATTCTTATCGTGCAGCATGAATGTGATGGTGCTGTTATCTACGACATTGATACCATAGTTGCAGCCGGCCGGAGCAGATGCAACCGGTGAAACAGTTGCCTGAAAAGGCAAATATTTGTCATCCTTCACATCGATGAAACGGTCCTCGGCAATACCCTTGAGTGCTCCGTCAGCACTACGGATAACGATACCTATCTGGTTTACAGCAGTCGTTCCGCTCTGGAAATACTCTCGTATAGATGGAGTAAGTTCAAGATGCCATGTGTCTGGTGCAGAAGGGTCTTTTGTAAACTTACAATGCGGCTTGTTCTCGGTCCACTCTGCCTGCACATATCTCCATACGCCATACTCAAGAACGCCGATATGAGCATAGACATCGCCTGTATACCCCTTCAGGGCAGATTTCTTTCCGGCCTTGAAAGAGATGGTCAATGGCTCGTCTGCATTAGGAGCAACGGGGGTAGTCCAAAGTCTTGTGGCAGAGTCATCCATCAGGGAGTTTTCCACAAAACTCTCATTTTCCGCAGCATCATAGATGTTTCCCTCATCGAGCTTCTCCTGCTCGACACAAGATACAGCCAGACCAAGCGAAAGGACCAAAATCGAAAATGAATAAAAAACCTTACGAATCATATAGTTATCACAATTAAATTCAATGTGTCGGCTAAAATAATACAATATCTCGTGCGCGCGTGTGAGATTTTACGAATTGTTGAATTTCAATGACGAAATGTTGATATTCTACGACAAAAAAGCGGACCCTCAAAGAGGATCCGCCAATTTCAACTATGCTAATAATTACTTCTTATCAGCTGCTTCTACAGTTGCAGTAGTCTCACCGTTGATCGCGATAGAAAGGTCTTTAGTCTGCGCACTACCATTATTGTTGATGATGTAGTTAAGAGTCTTTCCATCCACTGACTTAGGAATCATGGTGTAGTATACATAGTAGTTACCCTCTTCGCCCTGGAAATCCATCTTCACGCCTGGCCAACCTGGGAAAGAAACGCCATCTGCCCAAGCATAGAAGTACTTGTCATACCAGTCAATAGCCTTGTTGACCTTAACAATGAACTTAATAGTCTCAACTGGATCAACTGGCTGCTCTGGAGTAACGTCTGCAGGAAGGTCACCAACCTTAGTAAACTCAGCCTTGTACTCCTTGACAGTAAGACCCTCACAAGTAAGAGTAAACACTACCTTATAAGTACCGGCAGCTGAACCGAATGTAAGGTTGTCTGCGCCTGAAGCTGTTGCGCCGACCATCGTCACGAAAGCAGCGTTACCAGCAATCCAGTCGCCGTCCTTTCTGAACTTGAACTGTGCATTCTCCTTGAATGGACATGCCTCCATTACATATACATAAGTACCTGCAGAAGGGTCAGAAAGCTCTGCATTGTAAACAGCCTTTGTAGCGTCTTCTGGAGCAGTCCACTCGCCAACAGATGAGTGAAGAGCACCTGATACACCGATTGTGAAGTCAGCTGGCGAGTAGTTCTCGTTTACACCAACTGCGTTCCATGTGTAGCTCTTTGAGTGGTCGCCTGCAGCGAGGGCAAAAGTGAAGTTGATGGTAACATCTGCACCTGGCTTAATCTCAATATTATCTCCACCAGCTTTGAGACCGGTACCAAGAGAAGTCTCAGCCTTTACCTTTCCATCAACATCGAGGGTAATCTTCCAACCATCGCAGTAAGCGAACTTGAAAGTTGAAGCTGCCATATTCTGGAAGTTGATAGAATATACATACTTACCACCTTCAGTTGAAGTAAGCTCCATTGCTTTGAAGCCCCAGTCGCCGTTGATACCTCTTACACCCCACTGGCATGGAACGAGGATAATCTGTGGGAACTCAAGGTCACCAGCCCTGTTAAGATCGAGAACGATGTGATAAAGACCAGTCTCCTTAACCTGCATTGCAGGAGCCTCTGGTCCGTCAACGAGCTGACCCTTTCTGATCACGATAGCAGGGTTGTCTGCATAAGCAGCCTCACCTGTACGGTCAGCAAGGTTGATATCCTGAAGTTCTGCGCTGTAACGAAGTGACTCACCTGCCTCGTTAAGAGTAAGGTAGAAATCCTTTCCAGCCTCGAGAACGATGTACTTCTCGTACATACCGTCACGAGGATCCTTGTCAACCTCGTTGATACCTGCTGTCATCATGTACTGAGCAGCAAGAACATCTGATCCTGTTGCAGGGCCTGCCACGAAGAAACCGTCCTCAACTACATCGTCGAGATTAGGTCCATCATTGTTGTCGCATGATGCGAAAACCATAAGTGCCAAAGCACTCATAAATAATGCAATCTTTTTCATAAATTTTAGTATTAATTAAAAGGTGTTAAAATGTTAAAGTCCACTTGAACCTACGTATCCTTTATTCTGTGTCCAGATAGGGTTGCCGTTCTCATCTCGGAACGACTTCTGAAGCACAGCATAAGGGATAGGGAACCAGTTACGGTAGTCATCCTTAGCAGTAACAAATTCCACATCATGATATTTGTTGAAACGGATAAGGTCGCGGCGACGAACGAGCTCCCACGCAAACTCACGTCCTCTCTCGTCGAGGATATCATCTACTGTCCAAGAGTTCACGTCTCCATAAGCAGCCTGGAAAGCGGCCTCTGGGTTGCTGCTATAAGCAAATGATCTTCTGAGCATTGTCTGGAACTCTGCAGTATTCATTCCAGAAGTACCGGCGCCACCTCTCTTGATAGCCTCCTCCTTCATCCAAAGCACATCGGCATATCTCATGAGTACAAAATCGTTTTCAGCCCACTTCACCGCTCCTACCTTGTCAACCTCATATTTGAACATACGGGCACCATCGCAACGATTGTTATCCTTCTTTGTCGCATTGAAGTTGAGTGATGTCGTGATAATTGCACCAAAATCCTTATCGTCAACTACAATCTTGTTGCCGGAACCGTCAAATACTGGTCCAATGAACCATCCCCACTGCTGCTTGCTGTTTGTTCCGAAATCCTTGGCTCTTACAGCATAACAGTTATCTCCAGTATTAAGGGCCTCATGATACTCCTTAAGAAGTCCCAGTCTATAATCCCTGTATTCAGCATCTGAATACTTTCTGCCTTTCTCCTTCTCAAGGTCATCCTTTTCCATTACATATGGTGGAACAGGCATTCCTTCTGGAAGAGCAGGACCAGCGCCACGCACATCGTAGCCATTGGTAGCGTCACCTTTGTAAAGCTCCATGAACTTTGGACGAGCACAGAAACCATTCCATGGCTTCTCCATCAGCTTCCAAGGAGTCTGATGAGCATAGTGCATTGTAAGGGCAACGATACGGAGCTTGTTGGACATCTTACCGTTCGATCTCTCGTCCTCTCCCTCAAGACCGTTCTCGACGATCACAAAGATATTCTCCTTGCTGTTCTCATTATTAATCTTGAAGTTGGCGAAGAAGTCAGACTCAATGCCATATCCCGTTCCAATAACATTTTCGCAGCAACGAACGACGTTTGTATAAAAGTCATTGACTCCAGCAATCCTTGTTACTGATGGATTTGCTGCATAGAACTCATCACTGATAGTGATATTCTCAGGAGTACATCCAAAAGACTCAGCATTGAGGTACAGACGTGCAAGAAGCGCATATGCGAATCCCTGGGTCACACGACCGTAGTTTGCCTTCCTATCCGCATCGCTCTTTACCACAGCCATGTTAGGAGCATTCTTCTCCAGACACATCACAAGCTTAGACCACACCTCATAAGATTCGCTGAGCGGCTGATTATCAGCCTCTGTAAACTCCTCGAGATATGGTATTCTTCCGAAGCAGTCGAAAAGGAGATAATAGTAGTATGAGCGCATTGTCTCGAGCTCACCGATATATCGTCCATAGGTGGTGGCATCCATCACTGTCTCATTTTCCTCAAGCATACCGATAAGCTTGTTACAGAGGATGGCTGCAGAAATTGTTGTGTTCCAGATATTCTCGAACGCCTCACCTCTCTCATTCCAGTTGTGGGAATTGAGGTTCTTCCAATATCCACCGTCGAGCCAGTCCTCGCCAGGATAACGCACTGGGCATGCACCCTCGTCAGATGTGAGAGATGAAACTCCCCAATATCCCCAGTGGTCATGAACCCACTTAAGGTCCGCATAAATCTGTCCTACAAGAAGACCGACATTGTTCGGATTGCTCATCATCTCGTCGACGGTTGGGTTACCATAGTTCTTCTCCTCAAGCATACCGTCGCAAGAAGAGAAAAGCGGAAGGACAAGAGCAATTGTCAAAATGTATAATATCTTTTTCATATTCTATGTCCGATTAGAAAAGGCTGAGATTAAGTCCAAGAAGAATAGTTGCAACTCTTGGGTAGAAGCTTGGATAGTCAATTCCTGAACTCCACACGCTCGTTGTATCGATTTCCGGATCCTGTCCGCTGTATGAAGTGATAGTGAACAGGTTCTGACCGGTCAGATACAGACGGAGGTTGTCAATGTACTTATTCTCCTTAAATCTGAAAGTATATCCGACAGTAAGGTTATCCAGCTTGAGATATGAACCATTTTCAAGATAATAATCAGAGAAGTTAGCCTTGTTTGCATATATTACATTGTCACCAATGCAATCCTTTGCAAAGAAGTTCATCGAAGTCTGGCTCTGAGGACCATAAATCCATCTTGATACATTCAAAATCTTGTTACCTACAACACCACGGAAGAACACAGAGATGTCAAGATCCTTCCAACGTATGGTATTATTCCATCCGAATGTAAACCAAGGCTGTGCGTTTCCGATGACCTGCTTATATGACTCAACTGCATTGTCCGAAGACACATATCCTCCAACTGGAGTCCTATACATCCATGTTCCGTCGCTCTTAAAACCTTCAAATTTATATCCATAGAATGAACCTACAGGATAGCCTTCCTTAAGAATCTGAGTCTTGACATTCATCACACCGTTGTCATTTACCTCTCCAGACTCTGTAACATCATAGTTGAAGCCCTTTGACGGATCAGAGAGTTTAGTGACATAGTTACGGTTAAATGAAATAGTAGGAGTAGTCACCCAAGTCCAATCCTTTGACTGTACAGCGACTGCGCTAAGTACTAGCTCGACTCCGAAACTATCCATCTGTCCCGCATTTGCAAGCAGTGTAGGGAACTGATATGGAGGTGTAGGCACCTCATAATCCCAAAGAAGGTCACGTGTCTGACGATAATATACATCCAAGCTACCGTAGAGACGGTTGTCAAGGAAAGCATAGTCGAGACCGAGGTTGTACTCAAACTTCTTCTCCCATCTAAGGTCTGCGTTCACGTTCTGCGACACTGCGTAAGAATATACATACTTTCCGAGTTCACCATCCCAGAACGTACCACCGTTTGAAAGCATGGCTACTGAGCGGAGATCTGATGCAAGGTTGTTACCTGTCACACCGAAACCGGCACGAAGTTTAAGGTCGTTGCACCACTCCTTGTCAGACATAAAATCCTCTCCTGTGATTCTCCAACCGAGGCTGACAGCCGGGAACCATCCCCACTTGTTGTTAGCACCGAATCTTGAAGAACCTTCACGACGGACTGATGCAGAAACGAGATACTTCTCAGCATAGTTATAGTTACCACGGAGGAAGTATGCTGCAAGAGTATTCGAGTTTCTGTAAGAAGATGCCTTAAGATAATCTTTAGAAGCATCTCCGTTACCAATCTGGTAATATTTCATGCTTTCAGTAGGGAAACCTTTGTTCTCAATGCTCTCACCGTCATTATAGAAGTTCTGATAAGAGAAACCAGCAACAGCTGCCACATTGTGCTTTCCAAACGAACGGGTATAATCTGCAGTAACCTCAAAAAGTTTGTTGAGGTTTGTACTCATGCTACGGCCTGCCATTCCTGAACCTGCTGCATCAGTATTGATGGTTTTGTTAGCCCAGTAATTATGATTGTCACCCTCCTCGATAGCTGCAAATCCGCTTACACGAAGTCCCTTTACTGGCTTGATGTTTACAGTTGCCTTGACCGAACCACGGAAATAATTTCCATCCTGGTAACTTTCCTTCTGATTCATCTGCTCGACAGGGTTACCCTCACCTGTTCCCTCAGGCTTGTAATATCCGTTAGCATTTGCACTATCATAGATAGGGTATGTCGGGTTGAGAACGGCAGCCATCTTCCAGTCCGCACAGTTATAATCATTGCGGTAGTGCATATATGAGAGGTCATACTGAAGTTCCAACCATCCGTCGAGAGCCTTCTGCGAAGCTGCGATCTTTGCCATGATTTCCTCACGGTTGTTGTTCTTGGCAATACCTTCAGCGTTCTTATAGTTGACTGATGCACGGTAATTGAACTTTGATGCAGATCCTACGATGGCCACATTGTGATTGTGTGTCACGGCAGCAGGACGTGTCATTTCCTTCATCCAGTCTGTAAGCACATGGTTACCTTCGGCATCTCTGCGGATTACCGAAGACATCTTGCCACCAGAAAGAGAGTTGATGTTCACGAACTCCTCAGGAGTAGCCATTCCGCTATCGCTGTTCTTTACAGAAACTGAAGCGTAGCCCGAGTATTCTACTCTTGTGTTTGCTACATCCGAGAAATTGTCACCGCGCTTTGTTGTGATGATGATCACACCATTTGTACCGCGTGTTCCGTAGATGGCCGCAGCAGATCCGTCCTTGAGCACGTCCATAGACGCAATTTCATCCGGTGCAATATTGTCGATATTACTTACAGGAACTCCATCCACGATATACAGAGGAGATGTACCTGCACCCTTGTCAAGGGTAGAAAATCCACGAATCTGGATCTTGTAACCTGTATCTGTAGGGTCTGACGTTGTCCTGATGATGTTAAGACCAGCCACCTTACCCTGAAGAAGTCCCATAGGGCTATTCTTGATGCCGGCATTGAAATCTTCAGATTTTACAGATGCCACCGAACCTGTCACTTCCTTCTTCTTCTGTGAACCATAGCCGATTACGACCACGTCGTCAAGGAACATTGCGTCCTCTGAAAGTGTAACGGTTGCTGGAAGTTCTGAGGCCTTAAAGGTCTGAGAGGCATATCCGATACAGCTGACCTCGACCATCGCATCTGCTGAAGAGACCTTAAGGACATAGTCTCCATCAAGACCGGTAGAAGTTCCTGTTGTCGTACCTGTTTCCAACACTGTAGCTCCGATTACCGGACCCATAGCATCAACCACGACACCCTTTACTTCATATCCGCCCTGAGCAAATACGTCTGCTGCCCCCCCCACCACGGAAATGAGGAATGCAGCAATAAGAGTCATTATTCTATTCATAAGAATTTTGATTGGTTAGTATTAGTTGGATAAATTTATTTTCTTGTTTTCACCAAAGAAACCGACACCGCTCCCAAAACCAGAAGCACGCCCGCTACGATGAACATATTCACCTGAGCGCCGCCTACTGCCTTGAGAAGGAGACCGCCACATGCTGCTGCAACGATCTGTGGAAGACAGATGGTTCCATTGAAGAGGCCAAGGTAAGTACCGATATGCTCACCAGAAAGGGAGTTGGTAAGAAGGGTAAATGGTACTGCAAGCATTGCCGCCCATGCCACTCCGATCATAAGGAATGAAATGAAGAGCAGGTACTGGTCATGGATGAAGAATACAGATGCAAAACCTGCCGCTCCGACAAGGAGGCTGACAACATATGCAACCTTGATATTCTTGAATTTAGGGATTACGAGTGCCCAAAGGACAGAGCCTACAGACTGAACACCGAACAGAATGCCGACCCAGTTACCTGCTGTCTGATAACCTTCAGACTTTACATCAGTTGTGCCCCAGACGGTATCAGCAATCGCTCCGTTAGTATATGTCCACATATAAAGGAAGGCTGCCCAGCAGAAGAACTGCACCAGACCTACTGTCCAGAATGTGCTCGGAGCGTTTTTCAGAAGGGTAAGCATGCCTGGAGCCTTCTCATCCTTCTTTTCAGTATCTATACCATGAAACTCTGCGTATTCCTTCGGTGGCATTTCCTTGACCTTGAGAGTTGTATAGATAACGCAGAGGATAAGGATGGCTGCTCCGATGTAGAATGAATATTTAACTGTATCAGGCACTTGTCCGTCAGGAGCGATATTGGCGATACCTGCCCATGCGAAGAGGAACGGGAACAGGAAGCCCACAAGACCGCCGGCATTCACAAGGAAACTCTGGATTGAATATGCTTTGCTCTTCTGCTCCTCGCCCACCATGTCTCCGACAAGCATCTTGAACGGCTGCATGGCCATGTTGATGGAAGTATCGAGCAGCATCAGCGCTATGAGTCCGAATGACATCGCACCGGCGAAGGTGAAATTGAAGTTACCAGCATTTGGAAGCAGGCACATCACTGCGATGGCGATGAGCGATCCGAGGAAAAGATAAGGGATTCTGCGGCCGAAACGGGTCCATGTCCTGTCGCTGTATTTTCCAACGAGCGGCTGAACGATCATTCCCATCAGAGGAGGGAGTATCCAGAAGAAACTGAGACTGTGCGGGTCAGCACCGAGAGTCGCGAAGATGCGGCTGATGTTGGCACTCTGGAGCGAGTAAGCGATCTGCACTCCAAAAAAACCGAAGCTGAGGTTCCACAGCTGCCAGAATGTAAGTTGAGGTTTCTTTATCATTACAATAATCCTTTTACAAACAATCAAGGTGTACGAAAGTAAGCATAACCATTAAGAATTATGCCGCACTGGCGACGAACTGGCGATAGAAGCAGACGAACTGCAAGAATTCCCCGACGAACATTTGCGCGCTGCTTAAAATCTTTAAGTCACTTTTGCGGAATCACTAATAATTGTTAACTTCGGCAATCGTTTTGATTTGAAATCCTATGAAAAAGTCCCGAGTTGACTGGATAATACACATTTTTGCTTTTCTACATGCGGCAGTCGCAATGATATGCCGGTTGGCCGGAGTGGAAGATGAGTTGTTGCTCACAATACTGACAATGGCCATGGCCCTGATCATTTGCTTCCGTCGTGGTTTCAGCGCAGAATTCAGCGCATCAAGCATCATACTTGTCAATATCATCGGTTATCTGCTCGGTAATGCCGGTGCAGCAGTCTTCTCCCGGATAATAGGCCAGGACATCTTCATCAATGCCCTATCGACGGCCATAACCACTGAGATTCTCGGATGGAGTATAATGGCCTTTGCCACAATGCTCCACTTGGAAAGCAATCATGATGAATCCCACAGATACCTCAAATGGATAATGCTTGTGATGGGAGCAGCATTCTCGCTGCGAGTAGCCATGATACTGCTGATATCCAGTTCAATGTTCAACTCGACAACCCTGCTCTCGGCAGCCATCAGGATCGTATCCAGTTCGTCTGCACTGGTCACCATGCTCTGCCTCAACATCCTGTACATCAGGTATGCGGGGAAATATGAGTCGAAAGTACCGTCTTCATGGAAGTTTCCCATCTTTGTGGCATTCACCATCTTCACTTCCGTCGTCGGAGCCGGGTTGAGTTGTATAGGTATCTCGTTTGAACTTACCGTCACCACATGGGTCGGGTTTGTCCAGACAGTTATAATATCGATCATTATCCAAGTGACCATCTACTGCATTGTCTTCATGGTAAACTACACCATTTCAGCAGGCAACAAGGTGCAGGCAGAAAAGGAGAAGAAGCACATAGCACAATACCGCTACCAGAAGCTCAAAAGGCAGGTGGACCCCCATTTTCTGTTCAATTCGCTCAATGTCCTCGACTGCCTCGTGTGGGAAGCCTCGAAAGAACAGGCCAGCACCTACATCCATAAGCTTGCAGGCATCTACAGATATATGATCCGCAGCGAAGATGACGAACTGGTACAGCTGCGTGACGAGCTGACCTTCGTGGAAATGTATGTGGACCTGCTCAAAGTGCGGTTTCCGGAAGGAATTGATGTAACCGTAGATATTCCCGAAAAAGATCAGGCAAGGTTTGTGCTACCTTGCTCGATCCAGTTGCTGATAGAGAACGCGACCAAACATAATGCGGTAGGAGGCGAGAAGCCGCTGGTCATCAGCATCAAGTCCGATGGCAGGCAGGTGCGCGTATCAAACAACATCGTACCGAAAGTAACCCGCTCCCAATCCACAGGACTTGGTCACAAATATATCCGCCAGCAGTATCTGGATATCTCCGGCAAGGAGATCCGGATTGAAAAGACAGAAGAAGAATATACAGTAACTTTGCCGCTGCTTTAGCCCGTCATTGCGAGCGAAGCTATTACGTCATTAGAGAGTAGCTATTACGTCATTGCGAGCGAAGCGTGGCAATCTAAACCACCACATAATGAAGGCATTCATCATTGAAGACGAAATCATGGCTCAGAAGAGCCTGACAAGAGCACTTGCACAAAACTTCCCCGATATCGAAGTAATCGGCACCGCAACATCCGTAAAGGGAGCTGTGGCATGGCTGAAAGAACCGTCCAACCGCCCCGACATCATCTTCATGGACGTGGAACTTGCCGACGGCATCTGTTTCGAAATTTTCCGTCAGGTGGACGTGCAGGCGAAGGTCATCATGACCACGGCATACGACCATTATGCATTGAAGGCCTTTGAGGCCGGCAGTGTTGATTATCTATTGAAGCCTATTGACGCCGACCAGCTCAAAAGAGCCGTTGCAAGATGCCGCATGAGCGGGAGCAAGATCAATGTGGATGCCCTGGTCCGCGCCCTTGAAGGAACTGCGCCACAAAAGTCATATAAGGAACGCTATATCGTACGCTTCAACGACCGCATCATTCCACTCATGACCTCAACCATCGCCTACATCTTTTCCGAAGACAAGAACAACTATCTGGTCACCTTCGACGGGCAGAAATACATAATAGACTCTTCGCTTGATGTGATTGCAGAAGAACTCGACCCGGAATACTTCTTCCGCATCTCCCGTGGCTGCATCGTATCAATGAAAGCCATCGACACAATCATCAAGCAGATGGGAGGCCGCCTGCGCCTCGTTGTCCACCCTGCTCCATCCTTCGACATGACAGTCAGCCGCTCGCGCGTCGACGACTTTCTGAAGTGGCTGGAGAGATAGGTTCGCTTGTATCCACAAGCCTCATTCAGAAGAGTAGGTGAGTAAGCGGGGTATAACCGTCAGTCAGGCTTTTGCCGTATTTTCTGACTGATGGTGCCCAAAATCACCAAAAAACAACGAAAAACAAGACCGTCAGTCAACATTTTATTCGTTTTGTTGACTGACGGTCTTAAATGATGTATCCTTATTTACGGCCGCAAGCTGCGATCATTCCGCTCAGGGTAGCATTGAACTCGTCTGCGGCCTGTAGCTGCTCTACTGTAAGATGCATACGGTAGCGCCAGTAGTGACGAGGGTTTGCAGGAACGTTTATGCGTTCGTCTGCCGGATTGCCGTTGTAACGGAGATTGCCGTCCATCGAGAGCCAGTCCTGGAGCGGAAGCACGGTAAGCATTGCAGGCGACCAGAGATGCTGTTCAAGAATCTGACGGCAGATCCACGGCTCGCAGAAGAGCGGAGCCTCGCCCTGTCCGCCAAGCATATTATGATAGAAATGCTCTGTCACCTGACGGTCCTCCTCCCACCATGCGCGGATAGGATTCATATCGTGAGTCGATGTCGTGCAGACTGAAAGGTACGGGTACCATGCCGGATTAGCGAACTCCTGTGTAGGGTCTTTCGGCATACGCTGGATTTCGAGAGAGAGGATACGGAGGTCTGACATTACAGCAGGTACTGTCGCCGGAATCATTCCAAGATCCTCTCCGCATGCAAGCATTCCGGTAGAATCGAGCAATGCAGGAAGTTTCTGCATCGCCATATCCTTCCAGAACTCATTGTTGCGACGATAGAAGAAATCATCATACAGCCTGTCGAAGGCCGCCTTTCTGTATGCGTCAAGCCACTGATAAGACTCGCTGCTTCGTGCTCCGATCTTTGGATGATAGTATCCTGTCTTACGAGGATCCTCAATAAAGAGGCCGCCGTCACGCACATCAAACCCCTGACCTTCAAGTTCATGTGCAGGGAAAGGCAGAGCCGGATTGAAATAGCCTTCCAGACCGCTCTTATACCTCAGAGGGATCTCCCAGATGCGGAAGAATCCGAGGATATGGTCGATACGGAACGCGTCGAAGTACTCCGACATCTTCGCCAGGCGGGCCTTCCACCATGCGTATCCATCCTGAGCCATCTTCTCCCAGTTGTATGTAGGGAAGCCCCAGTTCTGACCGTCGGCAGAGAAGGCATCAGGCGGTGCACCTGCCTGTGAATCCATATTGAAAAGTTCAGGATACACCCATGCATCTACGCTTGTTCGGCTGATACCGATAGGAAGGTCGCCCTTGAATACGACACCCTTTGCATGAGCATATGCGCACACCTCAGACAACTGCTTGTCAAGGTGGTACTGAACGAAGCACCAGAAATCAATATCTGACTGGTTAGCGGCACAGAAGTCAGCAATCTTCTTCTTTGTATATTTCGTAAAACCCTTCCACTTGGTAAAATCAGGGGTTCCGTTCATGTCACGGAGCACACAGAAGGCTGCATACGGAAGAAGCCATGAAGCATTCTTCTCTATGAAGGCCTTGTATGCAGCTGTAGCTGAAAGTTTCTTATATGTACGGGCGAACGCCTTGCGAAGAAGAGCAATCTTTGCATTGTTCACCTTCTCGTAATCAATCTTGTCGAGGGCATTGAGTTCAGCCTGAAGGGCCTTATATTCCTCATCCTCCTTAACTCCGGCAGCAGGAAGATTGAGGTACTGCGGATGAAGGGCGAATGTGGAATTTGGGTTGTACGGATATGAATCCTCCCATGTGCCGAACATCGTGGTATCATTGATAGGAAGCAGCTGAAGGATGCCCTGGCCGGTTGCAGCAGCCCAGTCCACCATCTTCTTGAGGTCATAGAACTCGCCCACTCCGAAGTCATCTTCAGTACGAAGCGAAAATACCGGTATCGCTGTACCTGCACCCTTCCATGCCCTGCCGGAGAATGACGGCTTCATATCTGCCTCTACTATGAGTTCGTCCTTTTCAGGCATTCCTCCGAACCATCTGTTCTCGCCGTCCTCCCATGCTATCGGTGCAAGGGTATTCTTGTCGGCGATGAGGAGCTTATAAGAGAATGAGCCTGTCACATTGAGAGAGAGGGTCCAGAGAGGATAAGCAGCGTCGCAGAACGGAATCACGGTATTCCACCCGCCCAGTTCTTCCGAACTTGCAGCAAGGGCAAGGACTTCTCCCGGACGGATATTGGCAGCACTTACATGGAACATCAGATTGGCGCCCTCTCCGCAGCAGACAGCCGTCGGCTCGCTTCGCAGGAGCGAAGGGTTATGCTTCGCTCGCTCGGCGGCTGACTGGCGGCCGAAGATAGCCTTTGTGAATGCTGATGAATAGAACGGAGCATCTGCCGGACGGTCAAGCCACATGTCGTTTACCGACACTGTCTTCGGAGCCGGACCTTCCGGAAGCACCAGAGCGTGTTTCCTCCACTCTGTACGAATTGTGTGACCGTCACGAACCACCTCATAAGAGTACTCCATGCCCTTCTTATATGTCAGCCTTGCAATCTCCGCCTCCCAGATGCCTTCTCCAGCATACGAAAGCGGATAGCGCTTGCCGCCTATGCACAGGTCGAGAGACTCACCCCATGATGTGTGGTATTCGATATTTACATTTAGTTTCATTGTATTCTTTTTTATATTTTTCATTCAACTTCCTACTGCTCATTCGTTTCTTTTTTCGACGTCGCATGATGTCATGCCAAGCGACGCTTCACTATGCCTTGTCGAGCCATGAGTCCCGAGCGCAATCGAATGGCTCAACGGGTGTCGAGACATCTTGATGTCTATCGGCAAATTTATGAAAGCATTTGGAATATCGTACCGGAAACGGCACTTTTTATGACGAACTGTAAGTTTTCATCGACGAAGCATCTCCTCGGGTTCGTGCACGGATGGCAATCTCACCAAATCCTGTGCCCCAAAAGCCACCACACACTTACCACGGGAACGAAATTTCCGACAGGCTGTCCACGGAATGCCGCAAACGCATGACCGTCGGAACCTGCTACGCAGGGTTCCCGGTCACGCTAGCTAAAATTTATTCTTGGAGACAACGAACAGACCGACCGTCCGCGCGAAAGCCGCTCCACCACGGAACGACGTAGCCACGATCGTTGAAGTGCAGGCAGCACGCGTCGTCATTGTAAGTAGAAGCAGACCAATAGTAGCCGTCGCTTCCGACATTGTTGAGACTGCCATCGCGGTAGTCGCGACAACCCGAATCAGGATACCAGATGCTGGAAGCACTGCCGAACTTGCCGGAGAAGTACATGCCTGCAGTGGTACTGCTGTATAAGTAATAAAAAGATGATGACGAACCTAACGCCTTTGACCAAACACCATTGTCACCTCCGTCGGGAACACGCCAACCTGCAGGACATGGGTCGTAGATCGACTTTGTCTTGTCAGAAGTTGTCCATAAAGTATTGTCGCGAGATGAATAATGCCAGTCATTATCATTTGATGATGCATCATACACGAATGTGGTCGGATTTGCTGTCACATACGACACCTTACCACAAGATGAACTGGTTAACACCGGTGAAGGCCAAGTGATGGTTGATTTAGCCACTGTACTGCTGCTGATACTTGATGAACCCAGGAACGGATCCTTCCTACCCCACTGATACAAAAGACCGAGAGCACCGACATCACCAGGGGTTGCGCTTGTTGCACCAAGATTGCGGTCCATCATCGTGCCTGCATTGTTGTAATAAACCTGACCTTGGGGCTCGTCGGTCAGCCAGATATGCCATGACCAAAGGATCGTGCCGGAAGCATCCTTAGCGGCAATTACAGCATTGCCCTCCTTGAAAACATCTGATGTATGGAAGGCAATATAACCATCATTGTACGACACATACCTGATAAGATCACCCACTTGCGGCTGAATATCAGTACCGAACGACTCCCAAAGAACTTCGGCAGAGATGACATTACCTACGGATGTTCTAGAATTCCCTTTTACTGTTTCGAACATATAGGCTCCTTGTCCGGACACAATATAACTATTGGCCGTACCAGAAGATGAAAGCGATAAATACGAGCTATTACCGGGGGTCTGGTTTATCCATACCGTTTCCTCTATATCATATGACTCACCATCAAATGTAACAGGATAAGACAGGACTATCAGATCCTCTCTACTGACATATCCGTAATACGGGAGAATGTTGAATGTGATTCTATTATCTGTTATGTTGACAATCTCAATCCATTCGGGAGCCGACACACTGATTCCCGAACCGTATAGCGGATTTGCTATGACATAATCAATATATCCCGAACCTCCTGTCGCAGCAATTGGGAACGAAACTTCCGTTAAATATATACAAGGTGGGTTGAAGTCGAAAGAATAAAAATTATAAAGTTCCTTGTTCCCCAAGATCATATATCCCCACGGATCAACAGAAATGTTAATAGCATTATCTGCACTATAAAGTATCCCGTCTACTATACTATATCTATGCGATTCCACCAGAACAAAATCACTTTCTGAAGCACCATTGCAATATTGACCTTGAATCCGATATTTCTTGTCCCCTGAAGAGTATACATGTACTTGTCCATTTTCAAACAAAAGGTACCTGGAAGTCCATCCATCTTCATCCACTATTGCCCACATTCCTCGAGTCAAGAATCCAATATCAGGAAATCTGGCACACGAAGAAACAAGTACAGTCAAAAAGAAAATTATCTCTACAACCTTTTTCATATCAAATCAATCACTTGAAGAAACAGAAACCTAATTTGATGGATGGAGTCCATTGGAATCCCTTCTTGTAATAAAAGCATTCATCCGTCTCCACAAACTCTCCTCTTGGAGTTGTGCTTATTGTTGTCAACAAATAAATATTCCCTTTCCTGCCGACTTTAAAGCAACAACCCAGACCAGCATCTACAAGGAGTTCGCAATGAGGCAAAAAAACTCCTCCCGAAAATGAAAGCATCGGCTGACATTTGCTCTTAGTCAGATAAGTCTTGACATTACAGAAAAGCGGAATGTTGAAAGCAGTAAATCCTTCTTCATTATATGTGGCAAAGTAATCACCATGATATAAACGGAGGTTTACAAGATTATACATCAGACCTGTTCCCAGTGCCACCGACACATAATTATTAAACCTGTAGCCACAGGCATACGTAAGAGAGACAGGATGAAAACTGCCATATTCTCTATAACCGTAATTAGCATAGACAACATCTCCTTTGCCGAACTGATATCCATATGAGAGTTCCAGGGAATGAACCAGACCATTGTTCTTGTATTTTGAGGCGTTTAATTTATCTGTATCAGACTTTACAGCAGCCTTTTGAGGTGATGCATAAGAACCATACGATGAATAGTTAGCCGTGGTAGTCGGTGAGGTAATTTTCTCAAGCGTAAAAGCCAAAGACGCCTCCTGTCCTTCAGAGACAGTCACGGTCTTGGTCTGCGGCTTGTAGCCGTCCATCCGCGCCTCTATCTTGTAGTTTCCGATAATGCAGTTCGGAAGTTGTTTCGGAGCGTCACCTATATACTTTCCGTTCATATATATCTTCGCGCGCATTGGGTTGGACGAAACTATCAGAGTGCCGTAAATCGGGGTGGGACCCGGAACCTGGATAGTCTTGGCGTGATCAGCGCGAGTTATGTCATAGTCCATCTCATACGGAATATGACCATCCTTATGTATCTTGAACACATATGAACCTGAAGGTAGTATACCTGTCCATGTATGCTTTCCTTTGAAAGTTCCGTTAACATAGATGGATGCGCCTTCGGAAGTCTTCAGTGTGACTTCGGCAAAATCGGGGACAAGATGAGGATGAATCTGCTTTCTTTCCTCATCGGCAATCACAAAAGTCTCGTCATACACCTTGTATAGTTCCTTCATGATACGCAGAGTGTGGGTGCCGCTGGAAAGCTGGATGTCATTGACTGGAACCTTTCCCACCTGCCTGTTGTCGATATATACAACAGCTCCGTTCGACTCGCTGTCTCCCAGCACGGAGACATGTCCGAACGCCGGCTTCAAACGGATGGATATGATGTGCGGGTCAGTGGGATTGGACACCGTAACCTCACCGACAGCATCATGATAATCCTGCCTCGAGGCCCTGTAACTATATTTTCCGAAAGGAAGGAGTTCCTGCCAAGCACCGTTTTCTGTAACCTTCATAGTTCCGTTTACCTCCAGGATGGCATCGGACGGGCTAAGTTCCACGCAGAGGAACTGACGCGTCACCGCATGCTCGACGATGGTCCTGACATTGCCTGCGGTAAGTTTCATGATGTAGGTGCGGCCCTTGTCTAAAGGACAGGGGAACGGATAGTCCCTTATTATTCCCAATTGGGGATGACTGATGGAAATGCGTTTGACACCAAAGGGAACATATATCCATATCTCGCCTCCGACCCTCTTGACGGCTGTTACTCCCAACCAACCGACATCAAAGGTAAATCCATCAAGTGTGCTTTCCATCTTTATGAGTGCACACACCTCACCGTTCTGGTCGTAAACCATCGTACCTTGAATGTTTGCCGTAAGGTCGAGCTGCGCAAGTTCAAACGACTCCACTGCCATTGTCTGGGCATGGGCACCAAGGCCGATCAGCATCAGGAAGGATATAGCGAGAAGTTTCAGGCGGGTCATAGTTTTGATTATTCTTTGAACCTTCAAAGATAAAGAATTTTCCTGCCTGCTGAATCAATAAAGGCAAAAACGAAATTAATTTTCGGGCACCCGTACAGCTCGGTGATAAAATTTCGGTACACAGGTGTCATTCATTGCTACCCCGTACACCGAATACAGACAGGCAAGAGCGACTCCAGAGTTGGAGGATGCACAATCATAAATGCAGACAAGTATGCCATGCCCTAAAATTGTTCCGTGTCACGGATATTCAGATAATCCAAGCCTCCTTTTTCAGCTGATCAATATATTTTATGTCCGCGACGGGATGCACTTACAGGCCGTTGCGAACAACGATGTGCCACAGAATCCACAGAATAACGATTGATGTCCGCGATGGGATGCACTTACAGGCCGTTGCGAACAGCGATGTGCCACAGAAGCCACGGAATAACGATTGGCGTACGCGATGGCATGCAGTTACAGGCCGTTGCGAACAGCGATGTGCCACAGAAGCCACAGAATAACGATTGATGTCCGCGATGGCATGCACTTATAGGCCGTTGCGAACAACGATGTGCCACAGAAGCCACGGAATAACGATTGGCGTACGCGATGGCATGCAGTTACAGGCCGTTGCGAACAACGATGTGCCACAGAAGCCCCAGAATAACGATTGGCGTACGCGATGGCATGCCGAGAGGAAGCCTTACGCTTCAGAGACTAGCGTTGCAGGCGTTTCCAGTTCAGGACAGGAAGGACAAACGACAGGACGACGGCCACGAGCCAGAACCATGACACCGGTCCGAAATCGTAGATTTTTTCATCGCCGACAACCTCTGTATTGAATTCGATAAGATAGCCGCTGGTCACTTCCTGAAGGCCGGCAGCCACATAACTCACGATTCCTACCACTCCCAAAGCCGCACCTGTGGCTTTTCTCGGCACGATATCCAATGCCATAAGACCTGCCACAATGCAATAAAGCGCACCCATGGACATACTGAACACAGAGACATAAACGATATTCATGAAGTAGCCGGCCCGGGTAAACAGGAAGAGCGCAAGAGACACCGCACAGATTATTCCCGAAATGACAGTCGGCTTCACCCTGTTGCCCTTGAAAATGGAATCGGACAGCCATCCTGCCAGAACAGTTCCTACGGCACCGAAAGAAATGGCATATGCTATAATCTGAGTAGCGTCTTCAAGAGAGAAACCCCGGGCCTTCTGCAGAAACAGCACACCCCAACCGGAAACCGCATACTCTGAAATATAAATAAAGGCACTTGCAAGGGCTATGATCCATATTCCGGGATGTTTGAGCACCCATTTCTGCAAATCCTTGGTAGGAGTCTTGTCTACCTGTGTCACAGGCTCTCCCGAGAGTTCCTGCACACTTGGCAGACCTTTGCTTTCCGGAGTATCAAAAACCATGGTCAAGATTATCACCGTTCCGACCAGACCTGCAAATGAAGCCATCAGGAAACCGCTTTCCCATGTCAGGGCCTCCACGACCATACCCATCAGAAACAAGGAAAGAAACTTGCCAAGATAGGGAGACGAACTGAACAGACTGTAAAAAGTTCCGCGCTTAGACTTAGGAAACCACCTCGAAAGACTGATGACACCAGGCGGAGAGCCCATGGACTGAGCCCATCCGTTCAGCCCCCAAAGCAGAAAAAACGAGCCGTACACCATATAACGGGCATATGAAGTCTCCTGAAAAGATTCATAATAATACCCCATGGCTGCCATCAGGAAATTGATTACGGCAGAAACGGCCAGACCTACGGCCATGAAACGGCGGATATTGCAGTAATCCGCAATGAAACCGTTCACACACTTCCCCACCGCATACACAAAAAGGAAGGCCGACCCTACCAGCCCCAGTTCGCCGGGAGAAAGAATGCCGTCATCAATCAGCGGCTGCTTGACCACACTCATTCCCATGCGGGTAAAATAATACATGCAGTATGCGGTCGTCACTCCCCAGAATGTCCTGGACCGCAGAGATTTATACACTCTGTCCCGGTCCTGCTGCGGAACCTTGTCGGCTGATGGCTTGCTTATTCTGAAATATGTATATAAACTCATCCTTATTCGTCTTCTGGACTGCAAATTTACAAAAGTTGAGCACAATATCGGTTAATAGAGCAACTGAAATTTGTATATTTGCGAATTACCAAATCAAAACATCATGAAAAAGATCATCACATTCATCATTCTGGCTGCTATCGCCACGTCCGTTACCGCACAGGAAAACAAATATGTCTATACAGAAGCTTCCGACCTGAACCTTATCGGAAAGATCATCGACACTCCGAACCCCTACCACAGGGTGGATACTATGAAATACAAGGGTTTCACCAAAGGCGAGAACATCCAGGTGCGTTGCAGTGCAGGACTTGCAGTATTATTCAAGACTGACTCCAAGACAATCACAGTAAAACCGGAATACGGTTATCTCGGAGACGCCAACTCCACCATGGCAATATCCATGAGAGGATACGACCTCTACATTAAAAAAGACGGCAAATGGCTCTATGCAGCCTCCAAAGCTTCAGGAAGAGACCAGAAAAAGAACAACGAGGTGGTCCTGATCAGCGACATGGCAGAAGGTGAAAAGGAGTGCATGCTGTATCTTCCGATATATAGCGAACTTTACTCTCTCAAGATCGGTGTGGATAAAGGGGCAAGCATAGAATCCCTTGAGTCGCCTTTCCGTTATAGAGTGGGCATCTTCGGTTCAAGTTTCACCCATGGCATCAGCACCAGCCGCCCGGGAATGAGTTACCCTATGCAGCTGATGAGATGGACCGGTATCCAGTTCCTCAGCCTCGGATGCAGCGGAAACTGCAAGATGCAGCCTTATTTCGGAGAAGTGCTCTGCGATGCTGATGTTGACGCACTCGTGTTCGATGCATTCTCAAACCCAAGCGCACAGATGATTGAAGAAAGACTATTCCCGTTCATCGAGCAGCTTCAGAAGTCACATCCTGACATTCCGATCATATTCCAGCAGACAATCCGTCGTGAGAGCCGTAACTTTGACACCACCCGTAATGCTCGAGAGCAGGCAAAGCAGGACATGGCGGCAAAACTGATGAAAGAGGCATGCAAGAAATATAAGAATGTCTATTTCATAGATTGTACAGATGCCGCAGATGCACTTCAGGAGACATCTGTGGACGGCACTCATCCGGGAGACTACGGATACACCCTTTGGGCAAAATCCATTGAAAAGCCGCTTCTTAAGATTCTGAAGAAGTACGGCATAAAATAAGAAGGGACTGCTCAAGCGTTCATCCTTCTGACAAACTGGAGTGGAGAGATCTATATCCGCATTATAGATTTCTCCACTTTATAGTAAGATAGACCGTCCTCGCCAGAAGATGGGCAAAATAAGCGGCCATGAGGACATGCATGGCGAGCGCTCCATAACGCACAGTGTCATGAGGCACATATACATTCAGCAGCAACATGCCGGCGCACCATACGCCCCCAAACGCGGCGACTGCCCATATTGTGGAATTACGCATCTGTTTTGACAATGTCGCACCGATGAATATTCCATCCCATGTAAAGGCGGCGCAACCGACAAGTGGCATCAGCAGCAGCCATGGGAGATAGTCTTGCGAGGCTGCTATTACTATATTGTCAGAGGTCAGGACCTTGACCAACGACACTCCGGCAAAATGATATATCAGCATGAATATCAATGCGATACCCATACTCCAGACGAAAGTCCATCTGATTGTCTGACGCACCATAAGAGGATTTTTCGCCCCAATGAAACGCCCTGTCAGAGCCTCGCCTGCATATGCGAATCCGTCCGTGAAATACGAGAACAGCATCAGAAGTTTCATGATGATGGAACTTACCGCCAGAAGTAGATCTCCATATCGGGCTGAGATGGCAGTAAAGCCTATGTAAACGGCTATCATACAGACAGAACGGATGAACAAGTCCGCGTTCATGGTAAAGAACTTCCTAGTTTCCGCCCCTTTGAACATTTCCCGGAAGTCATCCTTCCTGAGCAATCTAAGTGTGGTCTTCCTATATTTGAAGGCAAGGATGCACGCAACCGTAGCCAGACCTATCCACTGAGCTGCAAGAGTTCCTGCCGCCACTCCGTCAAAGCCGATTCCCGACATCAAAGTCGTATCGCCGACTGTCAGGCCGAGCGCCAGCACAATGCTCAGAAGGATATTCATTCCATTAACCGTCATATCGGCCACCATGGCGCTTACACTGTCCTGCATACCTATGAACCAGCCCTTCAGAGCCATCAGACACAAAGTGGCAGGGGCAGCCCATATTCGGATGAAGAAATATCTTGACGCAAGGGCCTGAACGTCAGGAGTGCAGTCAACAAACATGAAGGCAACTTTGACGAAGGCCCATTGGATTGCAATCAGAAGGACAGCGCTTGCCAGAGATATTGCCAAAGCACGCGTCAGAATTCTGGCGCATTCCCTGCGGTCGCCAGCCCCATAGGCCTGAGCGGCCAGTCCACCAGTGCCGATACGCAGAAATCCGAAGTTCCAATACAGCAGGTCAAACAACATCGAACCTATGGCTATGCCACCGATAAGAGTCGCGGCATCACTGTCCAGATGGCCGGCAACGGCAATATCCACCATGCCCACAAGGGGAACGGTAATATTCGCCAGAATGCTCGGCAGCGCCAGTTTCAGTATTTCTCTGTTAATTGCCATTTCGCCACGATTGATTGCCATATCACCAAGATCTATCATTATCCCGGCTGACCATATAATAATCTCCTATGCAAAAATAGACAAATTCTGCTAATAACACACGCATCCATCCTTTCGAACCTGCGTTTATCATTTCGAGCCTGCTTTCGTCATTTCGAGCTTGTCGAGAAATCTACAAATCCTGTCTGGCACCCAATAAAGAAATCTTTTGGCACGGTATTCGCAATATCTCTTAACCGAATAGTTTTTTCATAGGTTAAGTTTTAGGTTAGAATTGCACGGCGGCCTTCGATGTGAATCGAAGGCCGCTATCTTTGCAGAATATTTTTCTGCAGGTGGGCGTGTTCCATTGGACAAAACATTATATTTGCCGTATGGAAAATATTGGAATTACGATTCCTGCCGGAACGAGGAAGGAGGACATCAAAGCCCGAGAGAAAATTATCAAGGACTTTTATGCGAAGTGGATCAGTGAACATCCAGAAAAGAAGATTTGGAATGAAAATCTTCAAGACTACATCTGTGTCAAATACCAATCTATCAACGAGACATATAATAAGGCCGCAAGAAGGTATGAATCTACTCTTGCCGTATTTCGATTGACTGAAGTGATGGAGAAGGCAATTCTCAAAGAAGAGAAAAAGACAAAGCCTGATGACAAGAATCAGAAACCATACTCCAAGCTTCTGATTATGTTGCATGATGACATAAAACTCACGGTAGGAGTTCAAAAAAGCACTCAGGAGAAAGTGCAGTATTGCCTAACTGCACTAGGTTCAACGTCCTTCAGCAAATAAAAAACCACTGCATTGCTGCAGTGGCTAGACTTGGGGCTCGAAACCGCTTGAGCGATAAGGGTTGTCATCCCTTCTACGAATTCCCCTTTGACTCTGCAAAAGTATGCATTTTTTGCTAATCTGCAAAATCTTATCCAAATTCCAACTATTGCAGATTTTGCAACAGTTGGTTCTATTTCTACTTGCCATACGGGGCCTGCTCCGGCTCGCTGAGGTATTTTGTCTGCGGTCTAAATTCATACCCGCAGACTGTCGGTCTTACAATTTCCACTGTCATACCAAGAGCTGCAATCATCCGATAGAAAACAGCGACGCTGGGTATTATCACTCCGTTTTCAATCCGCGATATATATGACTTGGTCGTCTGAGTGCGACGTGCCAGTTCTGCCTGCGACACCTTCGCATCCTTTCTTGCATCGCGGAGGATCAATCCTGTGTAATATGCGCATGCGTCTTCTTCAAACTTGACGCGCTCGGGAGTCCCTTCCTTTCCATATCGCGCATCAAGTACCGCATCATAGTCCTGAATCATTGGTCCGCTTGTATTCATAGTATTCCTACTTGATCTTTAATGCCTTTGTTATTTCACCAGTTGGTGTTTTCTGTGTCTTCTTCTGAAATCCATTAAACAACACTACAATCTTTCCTTCGTCAAAAATAAAGAACACCCGATATATGTTGCCATTATACTCCGTCCTCAGTTCATATAGTCCGTCGCGAATATGCTTGACAAACTTTGCGGGTAACCTATCCTGAGTCTTAAGCAGCACCAATCCATAATCCACCTTTTCCCGTTCTTTGTCAGTCAACCTCTCCATAAATTCGCCAAAATATCTGCCAAATGTTATAATCCGCCGTTTCATACTGCAAATATACAAAAGGTTACAATATCTTGTAACCATGTCAGCAAATTATTTGGGAACGATATACTATTTTACACAATAAACTGAATGACTGCTTGGGCCTGAAATGGCCAAAAGTCGCACAAGCGGTAAATAATAGATGGCAGACAAGCACTATAGTGAGAAGGCATAATGGACTGTCGCAGGTTTGCAGTATGAGGGGGAATGATTATTTAGCGTTAACATGTATATCGTTCCCTAATTTTTTGGTTAGCCAAGTCGTCTGGGATTCGTGGTCGTTGCCCGGACTAAAGCAGCTTTAGAGCGTGCCGCGTGAATGACCCGCAGACGTGAACTAACACCTATTGTAACCGATGGAAGGAGAATTGCATTATTATTTTCCGTATATTTGCGCGGATTAATAATAATAGGACATCATGGCAAAGATCAGAAGAAAGAAAATCAACGAATGGACATCGACAGGAAAGACATGGCCGCTCAGCGCTACATCTATGGCAATAATCGTATCACTGACATTCCTTGTCTATAATGGGGTTGAGATCAAATGGCTTTACGTTCTTGTAGGTCTCCCTTTGCTTTGCTTTGCCGTGACTGGGATTCTATACAAACTGCTGTTCCCTACCTTCAGACGCAACGGCTTCACAAACGCCCTTGTACATCTGATATGGACTGCACTCGTGGCGATTGCGACATCATATATAGCGACGATGACAATTCATTGGGATATCCTTCTGGCAATCCTGCCTGTGGGACTGATCTGCTCAGGAATCACCCACGGACTCGGCAAGGGCGCCGCTTACTTGTATGCCTCCGAAATAATGGTTACATACCTGTATGTGGCACTGCTGTCCTTCTTTGGCATCTTCCCGATGACCACAATCCTGGTATTCCTTACCATTCCTATCGCTATCGGTTGTTCGAAGACGATAATCAACTCAACAGAAGGTGCGGTTCATCTGACAAAAGACCTTGGAGCCCGCACGGCAAATCTTCTGCATCTGTTCTCGATACTGCTTGCGGTAGCATTTGTTGCAGCAATGCTGCTCAGATAGGATACGCTGACTGCATAAAAGCACCCGGCTTATACTTTGGAGGCAACTGTAGATATTATGGTTGTCAGCTTCCATGCCTGACCTTCATTCATCTTACCCTCAAAGCCCACCAAAGTAACTCCATCATTCTGCTCATCCCATTCCTGTCCTGTATTTGCATCTTTGACAAATGCCTTCAATGCCGCACCTGATGCTTCCGTACATGTCAGATACATTGTCCTGCCGTTCTGAGTAAGGCCGATACAGTTATCTGAAAGGATTTGAGCAGCGGCAGGGGTCGCCATAGACCAGCTGATTTCAGGAGTCTTGCCTGGGGCTGCCTTGAAATCGTCTGTAATCACAAGGTCATAAGCCGAACCATTTGGTACGAGTTCAGCAATCCTGGTCAAAGGATTGACCAGATCATTATCCGGTTGGACATATCTGTTCAGAGCATAGCATGTAAATTTTCCTCCCAACGCGCCCGGCCTTCCCTTATTGAAATTCTTGTCCAGAAAGGCTCCACCTTCATTGTGGTATATATTACCGTTGACAGAAATCACATTGTGACTGAAATTATTAAGCCTGAACACATTCCATCTTGTAGAATTCTTGCCGAAATTCCAAAGGTCGATGCCATAGGTTTCCAGTCCGTTATATTTCTGCAGGCCCAGATCCATCGCCCATCTCATGCCGAATGCGTCGAACACAAAACTTCCTCCGTCCATATGGGCATGACTTGTGGAAGCTCGTCCTCCTTTGATTGCAAGGAAATAATCGTTTTCCGGATGCTCCATGTCAGTATGAACAAGAACGTTCGGATGGGTTTCCACTGTCTCTCCCCCTACCCATACCTTCTGGATTGGAGGGTACATGTTGCGTTTCAGCAGAGATGCATCTGCAAACACCTGGACGAGCGGCAGGAAACGGTCCTCATCAAACGGCTCACCATAGCTGCCGTCATCGATCTTCTTGACCTCCTTATACAGCAGATCTGCATTCCTGTAATAGGATGACAGATACCACAGCGGCAACCTTGGATAAACCGGAGCATTTGAATCAGAAAAATTAAAGCATTGGCCGGAAGGCCCTTCCATGAAAATAATCCACTGCCCCGTCTTTGAGAACCCGGCAGATGAGGCCTTCAAGCCGCCGTCGTGACCGAAGACATTCTCCAGAGCGGCCAGAGCGATCACCTGATATGTGGTTCCGTAAGCCCAATATGTATATCCTTCCGAATAGTTGCCGTCTGTATTATAGATAGTCATGCCATGGGTCCTGTTGTTCTCCACCAAGGTATCTATAACCTTGGACATCGCTGCCGGATCTGTCTCATAACATGCTATGGCGGCAGCAATCAGTCCTCCCGCACACACCTGATTCCAATTGGATACGCTCCCTCGGAATATATCTCCGTCATCTGTCAGATATGTATCGAATGCGAATGCCTTCAGGGCAGAAACAGCCTTTGCCCTAGTCTCTGGCTTAAGGTCATAATACAGCCAGTCCAGTCCTATTGCGACTCCGAAAGCCATCTCGCCGACATCAAGGTAATGCTCGCTCTGATTCCAGTCAGCAAAAGCAGAGACCTCGCATATTGTAGCCTCCGCCTTTTTGAGATACCTGACGTCACCTGTCATCCTGTAAGAATAGGACAGATACAGGATACGTTCTATAGCAGATCTGGATACACTCAAAAGGCGACGGCCCGTCTTCTTATAGGTCAAGGATGGCTTTGCAAGGTATTCCTCCGCTCCTGCGATGATTATATCATGAACCTTGGAAAGTCGCATATCTGATGCTATCGCAGCCTGCATTGCAGTAAAATCGCCCTCTTTAAGCAACAGACGAGGATGCTCTCCCATCATGGAATAGTCAAAAGGCGAAGCTGACGGGGTTTCCTCCGGCGGGGTGTTTCCACCAGGCACACTCTCAACCGGACAGTCCATGCCACAGCCCACAAGGAGCAGCAATACAAATACCGATATGATCCCGTTTCTCATGGATACCCTTTATTTATTCGGAGTCAGGACAACCTTGAAATCCGCCATTGTTCCGACAGGGACCAGAGCAGTTATGCCGACAATGTATTTGCCATCATTCGGATCGTCATAATCCGCCTTTGGTTCCGTACTCCATGTCGCATACTTGAACTTTATGTTACTGTTTGCCTTCAAATACATAGTCTTGCCCTCTGCGGTAAGAACAATCATATTCTTCTTGACAACAGGCACGCCATTGGTAACCATTCTCCACGAGTACCCGACGCTATTTTCATCTGAAGCGACCACTCTGTCAGCTACGACGAGTTCCTTTTCATTGACGAGCTTTACAGTTCTTGTGGCACTTGCAGCATCCTGACTCAACACTTCAG
Source organism: Candidatus Cryptobacteroides sp. (assembly GCA_045127685.1). Taxonomy (GTDB): domain Bacteria; phylum Bacteroidota; class Bacteroidia; order Bacteroidales; family UBA932; genus Cryptobacteroides. The sequence goes on along the minus strand of JBGVQP010000023.1, from coordinate 37,428 downwards.
TCATATCAATTACCACTCCCATCTCCGACTCATTCTCTATAATCTCCACAAACGGGGCGAATCCATTGACATTGTGCAGATTTTCGTTGAGAGTAATGGTATTATGGTGATAATTATTATATCTCATCACAGTCCATCTTGCAGATTTCTGGCTTCTGTCCCAAAGATTCTTCTTCAATTTCTTCATGGCGATTTCCAGAGGTGCATATTTCTGGTTACCCAGATCACATGCCCACCTTACTCCCTGAGATTCAAACACAAATGATCCCGCATCGATATGAGAGTGGTTATTGGCTGCCGTACCTCCCTTGATTCCGACATATACATCCTCGTCGCTGCCATCCCAACGCGTCCTTATCATAGCCACCGGATTGGCTCCGCGGCCATACCACATCTTCTTCTGAGGAGCAGGAACATTTTCCAGATCGATACGCGCAGCATATCCCATGATAGGAGCAAGAAGCCTCGAACCTGAGAACTTAGGAGTATACCTTCCCTCTTTCAGTGCATTGAGTTCATTGTACAGAAGCTGCGGCTGGTCAAGCTTGTCAGCGAAATACCACATTGCAATCGCAGGTGACTTGGCACCCCAGCTGTCATAGAAGTTGAAACTCTCCTTTATTCCCTCCATGAACATCATGAATTCGCCAGTCTTGAGAAATCCTTCGGACTGAGACAGACCGAAATCAGTACCCATCGCCGTTTCAAAGGCTGTCAGCATCATGCACTGGTAGAGAGTTCCGTAGTCCCAGTATGAATAGCCCTCGATGTAGTTGCCGTCCGGCCCATACATGGCCTTGAGAGGCTCCATATTTGACTCCACGGCATCCATGATAAGCTTTTCGGCTATTTCCGGGTTAGACTCATAGGTTGCAAGACATGCAGCTACAAGACCTCCGTTGCAGACCTGGTTCCAGTTGTTGCGGGCCTTATAGAACCTGCAATACTTAGTCTCGGTCGTACGGTCGAATGCATGCATCTTCAGAGCTGTCCTTGCATCAAGCTTAGTCTCCTCGCTGAGTTCATCATACAGCCAGTCGTATCCTATCGCTACCGCCATAGCCATCTCACCGACGTCAAGGAAGTGACTATGATTCCAGTCCTTGAAGGCGCACACTGTGTTCATATCTTTCTGCGCACGCTCCAGATACTTAGCCTCGCCAGTCATCCTGTATGCATACGCACATGCAGAAATCCTTTTAAGCGCATTCCTGGAAATCGGAAGAATTCGTTTTCCGCTTGGGTCAAGCTTATATTTCAACGTCTTTCCTGAAACAACCGCCGTATCAGCGATCGCAATCAGAATATTGTGGAGGGCATTGACTGTCGAGCCCGGCACATTCTTTTTCCTGAGGGTCTCGAAATCCTCATTCTTCAGGAACATGCGAGGATGGTTATCTGCAGTCAGCATGCTGAAATCCGGATTCAGATAGCACATCCTCAACACCTTGGCAGCATATCTCTCGCCAAGATTGATCTGTCCCTCCCTTCCGAAGTAAGGTGCCGTTGTATTCTCAAGCTGCGGGCAGTCCTGTGCCGTGATATAGCTTGAATTGGGGATGTAATCTGTTATCTGAGAAAGGCGCCTGTTGAATTCCTTGGAAGCTCCGCGCCAATGTGCATGCTCTCCGGCAATGAACGGGAGTTCATCATTACCCAACTCGCTTCGAAGGTCCCGAACCATTCCCGCAAGACGTCTCAGATATGTCGTATCCTTGCTGTCGCCTTCACCATGATGCCACAGAACAGCCTTGACCCTGCCTCCATGAGCTTCTGCCTGACGGGCACGTCTGACCGCTTCCTCAAAGAAGCCGGCCTCATTGCCTTTTTCCCATTCGCTCATCAGACTGCCTACGCGGGCATTCACTACGAGCAGCACCTTGCGTCCTGTAGATTGAGATATCTTCTTTGCAAAACTATATCCGGGTCCCATTCCCTGAGTCAGGTTCTTCTTCCTTATTGACGAATACCTGTTCAGAGGATTTGTTGCAAGTTCTACCTTGCCTGCGCTATCAAGCAGAAACACATTGTCATCTATGACCTCAGTATCCCCTTCAATCATTTCTCCGCGACCGGCCATATTGGACTGGCCAAGCAGAAGAAAGATATCATAATCCTGACATTTCGCAAAATAGTTCAACGACGATATGGCCAGAGCCAGCAGAACGCAAAGTCTTTTCATAATTATCTGAGTTTTATCCTCATCCAAGAGGAAGGTTTATTTTCAGAAGCACGTGTGAAGCCATCCTTCAGAAGGCCGCCACACAATACAGCATTAAACATAATGTCATCACCCTGCCTGACACCAAGAGATGAAAGAGGAATTGCCAGCTCTATTGCTGTGCCGGTGCGGCCATCTGATGTCTTTCCTGCCTGAGCTACGGCAACACCCGCTGAAGTCTTGCCCTTTCCTGACTTCGACAGGACTGTACACTTATCCAGACCTGTCGGTGATACCTTGGCGTAAACAGACGATCCGGCTGCGAGTTCCGATACAGAAGCATTATGGAAATAGAGTTCTGTCGAAACCTTGTCGCTCGAGTCACCCGTCCTCTCTATCAGAACATATACATTGTACTCATCATAGGCAGCACGGATAACAGCCTGTGACTGGGAGTCGCTGCCCAGATAGAAAACATGCTGCTGCTTCCATTCCGACGGATCGCCATCCACCTTTATGGCTTCATCAATTGCCGTCATAGCATGGTTAAGATAGAATTTGCCTATGCTCAGACCATATTGAGAATAGATAGATCCTACTGCCTCATGTGCAGAAATCACTTCAGTCGAACCCCAATATCCGTTATCTTCAAAAGGCTGAAGCCAATCTGTCTCCCACGTCCTGCCGTTGAAGCGCCGCGCATCAGCATCTCCTAACTTCAAAGAGAACACGCTGTTTATATTGCATGAAATCAAGGTCTCACCTGACGGAAAGACAGAAATATATCCGCCTGCACCCTGGAAGAGGTTTGTCTGCCTGTCCTGAGGACCTTCTGAATCATTTCCCAGATCCTTCCACTCGAAGCCATCGTTATATACAAGGGACATCTTGAAGATACTTGCATCGTCCGCCGGGAAATCAGGCTCCAGGCGGGCTTCGAAAAAGCCGCAAAGAGTCTTTCCGTCATTAAGCAGACGCACCGACGGCATCTGGTCTGTGAATATCTTATGTCCGTCAGACACATACTTGAACTGACGCGATACTTTCTTATACTCTCCCCAGGTCTGGCCACCGTCACGAGATACGATCAGCGACGTGCCGGAGTCCTTGATTGAAGGTATACAATCTGTGAAATAGCAATGAATGGTTCCGTCCGGAAGACACAGCAGGTATGGTTCCCAGTTGGTTCCCTCATAGATTTTTTGTTCTTTACTCCAGGTTGCACCGTTATCTTCACTACGCTTGAGCATAAGGCCGCAATCAATGCCGTTCTTATATCCGTCGCTCGCCCTGTATGATGACACGACAACGATGTCACCATCGGGAAGCACGACGGCATCGGCAGTAGTATATCTTCTGATATCCTTGCCGGCTGTCGTGGTTACAGAATAAGGCGTCCACAAAAAAGCAGGAGTACTCCACTCTTTAAGATCCTCACTTATCGAATACAATATTCTTGAAGCGACCTTTCCACCCTGATAGAACATGATATAGCGTCCATTGGCCATCTTCTTGATTCGAGGATACACGGCAGACTTCTGTTCCGAGGCAGAAATGGAAGCTGTCAGAAAATCATTCTCAAGCACCTGTATGTAATCATACATAGGTTCAAGAACGCTGCCGGCCTCATCTCCCGCGTGAGAGTTCACTTCTTCCGGAACGGCGGCAAAGTCCTCTACGGTGTGAATTTCAACTGCGTCATAAACGGGAGTTATCTTCGCCTGACAATCAGTCAGTGCGAAGATAACCACAAAACACGTATATAATACTTTTCTCATCAAATATTACCGAGATAGTAGTTAGCCCAAAGATGGTCGTTACGCTGCTTGAGCGCTTTCTTCATCATTCTCCTTGCCTTGAAGTTTCGGCCAAGAGCCTTATATCCTATGGCCTGAGTGTAATAAGCCTCCGAGTTGATATCCTGCTCGTAAGGTCCTCTGTCGAAGCTCTCCCAGAATCTCTGAACGTATGTAGTAAGACTTGCCTTACCGTTCTTGATAATATTCTTGTACATAGCCTTCACTGAAGCCTTAGGATCAAGTTTCCTCATTGCAAGACCCTTCTCGTAGTTGTACTTGCTGTCCTTGTCCTTGACCTCTACCTCAGATGCCATCTGATAGTACTTCTGAGCATTCTCGGCATCGCCAACCTTTTCGTATGCGAGACCTATGTTATAGTAGACCTGTGCGTCACGTGCATAGTACTCAAGGTGAGCATAGCCATGATTTTCAGGATACTCGTTTGCAAGAAGCATGAACTTGAGTGCCTCATCGTTATTTCCGTTCTTCCAAGCTTCAAAGCCAGAAAGGAGACATACATCCACATAGATGTCATGAAGATCCTCAATGTGCTCGCGACGGCTGTAGAAACGGGTCTGAAGTTTCTCGAGAACGTCTGCATATTCTCCCTTGAGGATTCTCTGCTTGAGGGCCTTGGTCTCAGAGTCATATCTCTTCTCGTAAAGAGCCTCCTTGCCGTTGAAAAGGTCATAGCGGTCTGCGACAGGAGCATTGATGAGCTCCATAATCTCGTCACACTCAGCGAGGAAGAGAGCGTTGCCTTCAGTATCAGCAGCGATTGCCTGCTTGTAGTACTCGATAGCCTTATCGTAATCCTTCACATCCTTGGCCTTGTTCTCATTCTTGAATCTCCAGTACCATCCGAGGTTACGCAGAGCCATTGCGAAGTCCGGCTTAGCCTCAACTGCCTTCTCCCAGCATGCAAGAGCAGCCTCAGGCTGTTTGTGGTAGTAGATGTTTCCAAGGTAGTACCAAGTGTTGAAGCTTGTTGGAAGATACTCCAGAGCCTTGTTCATGACTGCGATAGTCTCAAGACGGAATGGGAACACATAGTCAATGTCTCCGGCCTCTGCCTTCTTGAACCACTCAAGAGCTGCTTCTGAATCTCCGGCGGCATCAGCGAGATAACCGAGCCAGTACTCTACGGTCGGATATGCCTTTTCAGCCTCTGAAGCCATGAAAATATCCTTCATCTCCTTAGTGAAACCATTATTATAGTAGTAGAGAGCAAGTTCGAGATGTGACTCAGGAACACCACGCAGAAGCGCCTTAAGTTCGCTTGCCGGCTTGGCTCCGAGAAGCACGAGCTCGTTAGTGGCATAGTAGTTAAGCGGGTCGAACTTGACAACCTCCTGAGCGAGCTTGAGAGCCTCGGCCTTCTTGCCTGCCTTGCGGAGAAGAGTTGTCTTGAGATTCTTCGCATCAACGTTCATTCCGTTATAGTTTACTGCCATTTCAGCCTCTTGTAGAGCCTGCTTATAGTTTCCAAGAGTTGCTGAAATCTGAGCGAGCTGATAGTATGAAGCCGAAGCGTATTCATAATCCCATGCTGCCCTGTAAAGAGTATCGATAGCTGCTTCCCACTTCTGCTCAGCCTTAAGGATGAGACCGAGGTTGTACATAGCCTCGCCATCTGAAACTCTGGTATAGTTTGCACTCTGGCGGCTGATAGCCTTGCGAAGGTGCTCCGCAGCCTTTGCATAGTTACCTGCCTTGCGGAGGATGATACCCACCTGCGTATTTGTTCTTACATCACCCGGATCACGACGGAGAACCTCGTTGAAGTAGTCCATAGGGTCTGTATGGGCCTGGTGGAACTGGAGGTTACGCATACCTACATAGAAAAGCTCCTCTGTGTTCTCGATGCTCTTCGGATCCGGATTTACAGGAAGAAGATCCTCCGGATGCGGCTTGCTGAGGTCATGCTTGTATGGGTGGTAGTCGATAAGAAGTTCGCCTTCTGCCGAATAAAGGCTCATAAGGACCTCAGTAGGCTCTGCAACCTCAGCTGCATCAACCTTGAAGTCATCAGCGAACGGCTTGTCAGGAGACATTGTAGCCACCTTGCTGTAGAGAACCTTTCCGTTGTGAGAAACAACAACCTTGGCATTGCGACGGATCTGAGTCACGTTCGCTGCAACATGGATGTCACCGGAAGGGTTGATGTCCATATTTACAGTAGCCTTCTCATTACCGCGGTTTACATTATTGAGGTTGCGGATACCATACCAATATGCGGTGAACTCTTTGGTTTCCTGCGGGTTGATCCAACAGTAGTCAGGCTGGTTGTCAGAATATGCTGCAGTCATGAGCTCCACATATGGACCATCTGAATCAGTAAGAGTCTCACAGTCCCAGGCATGGCCGTAAGCATGAGGTCCCCATGTCCAGAACTTACCACCCTTGTTGATGTTGTGGTTACCTGCGAGCATTGTACCAGCGTCTACACCATGGTCATAACCGCCTACGAAGTCATCCTGAAGATCATGGATAAACACAGAGTCTCCGGTAAGTGACGGAAGGTTCTTCCACCAGCTGATGTTCTTGCCGATAAACTCAGGATTTCCCTTATAAGGGGACTGAGGTACTGGCCAGTGAATATGGCTGAGCTTGTGGTGGAACATACCGAACTCGGTATTCTCAGGGAAGATGATCTGGTAGTTTTCGTTAGCATGTGTAGCCACATTGTTCCAGTGGAGCATAGAGTTCCTGTCAATAGAGTTGTTGAAGAAACGTCCGGTAACCTCAATATAACTCTTGTCAGGGTGAAGAGTGAGACCAATCGCCCAGCTCATTCTGTGGCGATTTTCAACCTCGCCTACCCAGATGGTCTTTGAGCCGTTGCCGTTGTCTACAAGCTTGAAGTCGATAGGATACTGGCTGGTTGCACGATGGTGATGGAACACGTTCCACTCTACACCGCCGGAGATCCATGCTCCGAGCATACCTACGTTAGCCGGCTTGATAACGCTCTGACGGTAGAAGATTTCATAACCGTTAGTCTTGTCGGTCGCATAGAAAAGACGACCTCCGATGTCAGGAAGCACACATACCTTTACATAATCGTTCTCAAGGTAAAGTGCCCTGTGAGCAGAGTCAACCTTCTCGATTGTAGGGTTGTCGTTCATCGCGTAAGGATAGACTCCGCGCTTTGCTCTCTGATAGGCAAAGTCCCTTTCAAAAAGAGGGGCCTTTTCAGGAGCATTTACACGGTAGGTAGGAAGATTCTCAACTCCCTGCCACATCTTGACCGGTCCATTCTGTGCGGAGAGGGCCAGTGAGGAAAGCATAATGCCTGTTGCTAAAAATAATTTCTTCATATTTTATAATGTTTTATAGATTCTTCACTTCGTTTAGAATGACAATAGGAATGTTTACTTATATATTGAATATTTCGGATTCTGTCCAGCCAAGTGCTTGTCAGCGGTGATCTTCTTCAATATATCCACCTCGACTTCGCTATATGGGGTATAGTCATGCCAGAAGATGCTGTGGAACCATACTGCCGGCTCTCCGTCTGACTCCTTGTGTCCCCATGGGAAACGATACTCGCACTTGCCCTCTGCAAGTCCCCAGTTCAGCGCACCGACCTTCTCTCTCTTCATGATAGGAAGACATGTCTCGAAAGCCGAGCCGAAGTTACGGGCAAGGTATTCCTGGCATATCATAGGCCTCTTGAAACGGCTGAGCATATTGATGAATGTCTCAAGCTCTGCAGGAGTATAATAGCAGTGGAAAGTGATGATATCAGAGTTTGTAAGAACAAACGATATCATGTCCAGCTTAGTAGTGGTGCCCCTGAAACCAGGACGGTGCCATACAGGTGAAGTGAGCGGCTGGCTTGGGCGGATTTCCCATGCCCACTTGTACATTTCAGTCATGAACTCAAGGCAGTTACGGCCATCCTTAAGGTTTTCAGGCTCATTGTAAAGGCACCAGTAGACAATTCTCTTGTCGTTTTTGAATGTCTTGAGGATATCCTGAAGATAAGCCTTGAACTCAGGCCATCTGTCCTTGTTGTTGAATATGTCCTTGTGAGGGCTCTGGCACCAATGACCGCCGCCATGGACAAACGGCTTAGGCTCTGGCTGCTTTCCAAGTTTCTCAGGACCGCCGCCGTTGGTACAGAAGGTAAACGTAACTCTCACGCCATGCTTTGCCGCAATATCAAGCATATGGTCAATTCTCTTCTTGAAGCCCTCCTTATCCTGAAACCAGAGCATTTCATGAAGATAGATACGCACCATATTGAAGCCGAGAGACTCACAAAGCGCCATTTCCTTGTCGAGGATTTCAGGATTGAATGTATCCTCCTGCCACATCTCGAACTGATTGATTGCGTATGTAGGCACATAGCAGCAACCTACAGGCCACTCTGTCTCTGCCCACCAGGCACGAGCCTGCTCGGGAGTCCACTGAGTGCAGACAGGTTTCCTTGCAGAAAGGGTAAGGCTGAAAAGCACAGCCATAGAAAGTATTATCGCTCTTTTCATATGTTAGTTATTTGTTACATCTTACTGCAAAATAATTGATTGCGTTATCCACGTTCGCATCAATGGTACCGCGCTCGTATGTATCCCCATTGTCTGCCTTAGTATTCACCGGCACCATGCGGATGATCACATTATCCTTATCCCAGATGTCGATATTCTCAGGCACATTGAATGACATGTATTTATGTCCCGGACAATGCCATAGTCTTCTGTTTCCGTTCTGAGGGAAATCAGGCACGGTATATTCGGCGATGACTGTTCCGGCATCCGACTCTGATGTACAATACACCATCTTCCAGTAACGCGGCCCGCCTACTCTGTCGCCGTAGCCGTTGACTGCACCAAGCTGAATGGACATAGGCGCATTTTCTGCTGCTGTAAGACCCTTGGTAGATATATTTACCTGCCAGTACTTATTCACAGACCATCCTGTAGCATTCCACGCAGATCCGCATATCTTGTCGATTCGTGCCTGTGAACGTCCCAGACTTTCCTGTGACGAAGTATTGAACCATACTGCAGACTCGCCATAGCAATATACTCCGTTGCCGGTAGACAGATCCGAGATCTCGCCATCCTTATAAGGTCCCAGCAGCGACCAGTCACGTTTTGTCGAAATGGTCTGTATCTCACGCTTGTCTCCAGATTTAAGCTGCAGGGTCATCTGTGAACGAACTTCTCCATCTGTAGAGAACAGCACTCCGTCCACGTAATTAGGGATGAGCTTCTGCTCGACCACATCAGAATATGAATATGTGAACTCGCACACAAGCTTTGAGAATCCGTTCTCAAAATCAGGATCCAATGCGATATCATTCTTGCTGACCGGTCTTATCTGATACTGTCCGATATGTCCAAGATCTGCGACATAATCCAGGCCGAGTCCGGCAGATACCATCGCATCAGCCTTCTCCTGATCCCATTCGAAATTGTCGCAGTGCTCATGAACGATGATTCCGGTAATCGAACCCGAACCCTGAGGCATCGCTGTTCCGTCTCTATGCCATGAGCATGTGGTATTGACCATCATGTGCATGGTGCTTCCTTCCGCATCACGGATCACCATAGGATACTTGTTCATCAGATTATAGTGACGCGCATCAATACCTGCATACGGGCCCTTTCGGATCGGAATTTCACAATCTGTAAGCTCTACCAGAGTGTATACATCAGACGGCACGAGTTCCGACATCTTCTTCTGACGGACAGTCACATCTCCTTCCGAGCCGACTTCATTGCTCATCACGGAAGCTGCCTTCAGTCCCGAGACTACATATCTGTCAGGATCCTCGACCCATGTGAGGGTAGCGCCGCTGAGATCCAGTCCGATCTTGTCATATCTCTTGATGAGAAGTTCCGAGCCGGCATTGAAATCAAGTCGCAATCCTGATGTTCCGGCAGCGTCAGACACATAAAGAGTCCTGTCGGCCACCTTAAGATCCTGAACGATGGATGTTATATTCTTATTTTCTGCACCGTTGCCTTCAAGGTTGTCATTAAGCACTATGATATCCTTCAGAACGACATTCTCTTCGATTTCAATGCTGCCGGGAGTGTCAATCATCGCCTTCAGTTCAGACAGAGTAACATAATCATATTCTGCTCCGGCAGCAGCCTGTCCCACCTGGATTCTTCCGGAAAGGGATGTGCCCTTCTTTGAAACTACAATCACAGCATGGCGTGCCTGGGAAGACATATTTTCCGCTACATTGAACTTGAGGTAGTTGTTCTCCATCCTTGTCTGGCTGACCCACTGGCTATGGCCCTCCTCAACATACTCCGTCTCTATGACCACGTCCTCTGCTCCCGAGAGAGTAAGTACCTTTGAACTGAGGAAACCGCCTTCTGCTCCTACCCAGAGATTCTGCTGGTCAATGGAGAAATCCTCGCTCAGAATTCCCAGCTGACTGATCTCGATCTCCACCTTGCGATGCTTCCTCTTCAAGACAATCTTGCCCGAACGAAGAATCGTGCGGTTCGCATCATAACAGATAGTCACGCGGCTGTCCGAACTATCACCCGAATAAGTCAGTGCATCACCTTCAAAATGAAGCCACTGGGCGCCTTCCGTGATTTCCGCAGTGTAATCACCGTCAGAAACCACTCTTATGTCAAACTCTCCCGCCTTATAGCCAAGCGGCATAGAATCCTCATCCATGAGTGCAGCACCGAACTCGACCACGTCAAGCTGTGCCAGTTTATCTTGACATGACAGTGCCGCAAGCGAGAGCAGCACCAATATCATATATCTCTTCATAACACTCATTACTCCTTATATGCGTTATTATCCAATGCGTTACCCGAATAAGTCACCTGTTCTGCAGGAATCGGCCAGTACTCGTGACATGGCAGCATATATCCCTTGATATACAGTCCTTCGTTATACATGCTTGCCCTCTCGTACCAGATACCCCAACGTACGAGATCGAACTTGCGCTGGAACTCTCCGATAAGCTCCCTTGCGCACTCCATTCTGATCTCCTCCATCAAAGCCTCCTGACTGTTGTTTACAGACTCCGGAGTCAAAGGCGCCAAGCCGGCACGTCCACGGACAACATTCAGATATTCGCAGGCCGCCTCCATGTCACCTCTTCCCATAAGATGCGCCTCTGCAAGGTTGAGAAGCACTCCTGCATAACGGAAAATCTTATAGTTGTTGGAATCCTGATTGTTATACATTCCGAAGCACCAGAACTTGTCGCCGAGGTATGGCTGATTGTTTCCGTAAGGCTTGCTTACACTCTCGTTCGGCCTGTTTGACGACGGCTTGTTGAACCAATAGACTCCCGGTTTTTCTGTAATCACACCGCTTTTGACATAACCGCTGCCAGGCCAACGCCAGGCAAGATTTCCGCTGCTGCCGACTGCCGCGCTTCTTCCATTTGAATAATCTCCGTTTCTGAGGTCGTCGGAATTATATTTGAGAAGTCTGTTGTAATAATATGAAGTAGGGAGTGCGCTTGCATAAACTTTTGCATATCCTCCCAACTCCGGGATTACAATACCGTTGTATATCGACGACTGGTCGCTTGAACTTGCTTCCTCATCATCGGATGTCGCAGATGTACGCATCGGCATACACCACGAAGCAAGACCGCCTTTTATTATCAGTCCAAACTCCTCTACGCGGTTACCGAGTTCGAGAATAGACTCCTTTACTCCTTTCTTACTCCACTTGACATCGCTGAGCGGATACTCGCTGGCGAACTTGCCTCTGTTGGCATCTCCACGGCAATTACCATATATCTCCTCCAACTGGCCGAAGACCTTGATCGCATCTTCATATCTTTCATTCCAGAGACACAATTTACCTGCTACCATCAGGCCGACCGCGGCGCCGACATAGGCCTTGTCAGGATTAACGTAGGTACGTTGTAAAGGCAACGCCTGTTTTCCACCCATGCTCTCCGGCATGAGGTATTCCATGAGTTCGTCAATAAGGTAGTCGCGCGTATCCTTTGCGGACATACGAGGCAGACGAGCTATGCTTGCTCTGTTAGCTTCAGTAACTGCCTCAGTATAGAAAGGTACATCCCCGAATGTCGATGTAAGCACATAATAGTAGAATGCCCTCAACACCATTGCCTCTGCCAGCCATGGAAGTTTCTGTTCCTCTGTAAAACAATCTGCCTCCGTAATGACATCAATCATCTCGTTACACCTCATCACACCGGCATAGCCGTTTGACCAGACTGTAGATGCAACGCCAGGACGTGACGGAGAAACATCACAATTGGCATTATACTGTGTCGAATTGCTCAATGAGATAAGGTCCGTCGTACACTCTGTCATGTGCCAGAAACCGGTATTATTGTAAATTGAGCGCATCTGCGTATAACAACCGTTCAGACCGGTCCTGACCTGGACTTCATTCTTATAATAGGTCTTCCTTGTCGAGTTGGATACAACCTCCTCCTTCAATGAACATCCCCAAAGAATGCACAAACCGCAGAATATATATATCAGTTTCTTCATACTATCAGAAATTCATTGAAAGGTTTAACACTACTGTTCTTGGTCTTGGGAAAGAGCCGTTGTCAAGTCTATAAAGCGAAGTGCTCACATCCGGGTCGAAACCATTGTAATATTTCCATAGTATGAGATTCTCTCCGCTGACTCCTACTGTCATCGACTTGACATACTTCTTTATCCTCTTGAAGTCGATCCTATAGCTGACCGATACATTCTTAAGCCTCAGGAATGAAGCGTCATGCACCTGACGGTCGCTTGCAAACGCATCGTTATATCCTGCTCTCGGTATATTCGAATCCGGTCTGAGCTGCTCATCCCACGCATTCAGAATGTATCTGTACTTGTTGTATGACGAGGTGGTAGATCCCATCCACAACTCCGAAAGGTTGTACATCTTGCCACCGAGAGAGTATGCGAAATAGAAACTTACATTGAGATTCCTATAGATGGTAAAGTCATTCTGGAATCCTCCGTAGATGACAGGATCTCCTGTTCCAAGATATACCATGTCGTTCAGGTCAAGCAGACCGTCGTTGTTTACATCCACAAACTTGCTTCTACCCACATTGCTACCGTTCGCACCATCCTGGATATGTGACACGTAAGTATGAGTAAGCTTGTTTCTCTCAATCTCCGCATCGCTCTTCCATACACCGGCTGACTTGTAACCCCAGATGGCATTCACAGGATAGCCGTTCTTATATCCATACATATACTGTGAGGAATTACGAGGGTTGTTGTATGTAGGCACTATCTCTCCGTTGTTTCCTACGTCAACGACCATCTGGCGGTTGTGGGACATAGTCAGTATGGAGGTCCATGCAAAATTTCGGTTTCTTATATTCTGTGTTGTAAGGGAAATTTCCACACCAGCATTCCTGGTCTTTCCTGCATTGGTGAAATAGGTGCTGTATCCTGTTGTCTGGGAGTTCTTCATTGACAGCAGAAGATCCTTGGTGACAGAGATATATGCATCCGCCTCAAGGACAATCCTGCTGTTGAGGACCGCGAAGTTCAGACCGAGGTTATACGAATCTGTCGTCTCCCAAGTGAGGTTCGAATTTTCAAGTTTCGACGGCAGGTAAACAAGTTCACGGCTGTCTCCGAACAACCAGTCAGTATTTGCGGCAGTCAGTGTAGCAAGCGACATATAACTTGATACTGCATCATTACCTGAACGTCCGGCACTCAATCTGAGAGACAGGTCATTTAGCCAATGAGCATTCTTGAGCCAAGACTCGTTTGAAACCGACCATCTGAATGCCGCAGCCGGGAAGAAACCCCATTTCTTACCTGCGGCAAAATTGGAGGCACCGTCCGCTCGAAGAGTGAAAGTACCGTAGTATCTTCTCTTGTATGAGTAGTTTACCCTACCAAGCACTGACATGCTGGTCTTGACATTATAGTATGAACTGAGGGTTATGTTCTCCTTGCTCTTGAGGGCTGCCATGTTGTGATATTTGAGATTATCATCCACATAACCGCTGCCGTTTACGGAGAAGTTTTCTGTAACCGACTTCTCTGCTGTAAAGCCCAACAAAGTCTCGAGATTGTGACCTTTCTTCTTCTTTGTATATGTAAAAGTCGTTTCCGACAGATATTTCCTCTGTTTCCAGTCAGCTCGCGATGCAGAACCTCCTGACATGTTAGCAGCTGCTACCGGCAGATATGAAGGAGAATAATAACCTGTAAAATCATTCTTGTATGTATATGTGAACTTGGTCTTCGCCACCACATTTTTGCCGATTGTATACTGAAGCCACGGCGAGAAGGATGTAGCATTCTTCATTGCTACACTTGTCACTTCCTCTGCCGACATGAGAGGGTTGTTGAAGATCACACCGCCTGACGATGCGCTGTCACCATACTTGTTCCAGACGTCGTCCTTGGTAAGGAGCGGACTGAGGAAGATCGCCGCATTAGTATTTGTACCGCCGATGGCTGCAGGGCTTCTGTCCACATCCTGCAATGTGTAAGTGACACGCATACCCCAACGGAGCTTCTTCGTGAGCTTGCTGTCAATCCATGCAAGAGTAGAATATCTCTTATATCCCGACGACTTTACAACTCCCTTGTTATCATGGTATCCGAACGATACTGAATACTTTGTATCCTTATGACCTCCTTTAAGACTTATATGGTAATCCTGATATACACCTGTCTGCGAAAGATGGTCTATCCAGTCAGTACCCTTGCCGTAAGCTGCAGGATCCGCGAATGGAGGATTCCATGTAGCCAGGTCCTTGCCTCCGTTGATCGCATCCTGCTTTGAGACCATGTTTCTCCACTGAGCGTACTCCTCAGCATTAAGGATATCCAGTTTCGAAGCTATCTGAGACACACCGGCTGAAGCCTTTAAAGCTACACTGAAGGCTTTCGCATCATCTTTGTCTGCCGATACAGTAGTTATGAGGATGACTCCGTTGGCACCACGGGAACCATAGATGGCTGTTGACGACACGTCCTTGAGCACCGAGATTGAGACGATATCCGACGGATTTATCTCACTGAGATCAGATACGGCATCCACAACTCCATCCACGACAATCAAAGGCTGGTTTCCTGCCGAAATAGACCTTGATCCTCGCACAAGGATATTTGCACCTTCGCCCGGCTCTCCTGTTGTGGACATAAATTCAGCACCTGCCACCCTGCCCTGAAGGGCCTGGGCCACTGATGTAATCGGAGATTTTGTGAGGTCATCTGCATCCACAACGGAAACGGCACCCGTGAGATCGCTCTTCTTAGAAGTACCATATCCGATGACGACAACCTTTTCAAGCTGCTCCATAGACGGCTTCATCTGAACGTTCACCACCTTCCTGCCTTCAACGGGCACGAGGGCATTCTCATAACTCATGAAAGAGAACTCAAGGAATCCTTCCTTGGCAACCTTGATCTTATAGACACCGTCAAGGTCGGTAACCGTACCCACCTTCGGATTATTCTTGTCAATCACTCCTACGCCCGGCATCGGCTCGCCTTTCTCATCGGTCACCTTACCGGTAACATCGATCTTCTGAGCGAAAGCCACGCTGACTGAAAATGACAGAATTACTGTCAGAAATACTTTATACAGTTTCATCCGATCAGTACTTTAATGTGATTTTAATAGGATTATGAGTCATTCCATGCACCTTGTCAAGGACACATACTTCGCAGATCGTTGCCAGAACATCCCTTGAAACATATACATAATCCGCCATATAGGATTTATTCTCCTCCGATGTCCATGTAGTCACGAAATCACGCTGTGACATCCAGAGACAGTCATAGAGGTTGTTGTTCCATGCATATCTGTCGGCATCGAAAGCTGCCTCGTCAATATCCGAAGGGTACCATGAAGGAGTAGAAGGATAACCTGTCTGCATCATCGAATAGTGATACAGCTGACCGCCGATCACCCATTTCGAAGGAGAATTGTAGGCATTGTATGTTGCGTCCACAATACTCTTGAACTGCTCATATCCGCCTTCCACAGGAAGTTCGGCCGAAACGAAGTTCACATCGTCTGCTGTACATATGGAATATGCTCCGGCTGTCTGGCTCTCCGGCTTGATAAATCCATTTCCGCACGCCACGACATCAAACTGAGCCGCCCAACCGGCAAGTGCTTCCATATCAGAAACACCTTCATTGCTGCAATACACTATTTCCAGTTCCTTGACCGGACTCTCGACATACTCAAGAACGATCTCAGCAGATGCACTCACTTCTGACGGACGTATATCCGAATAAAATCCCTGCTGGACAATGTTCAGCGTATCCGACTTTGCATGATCCTCGGATGTCACTACGATCCTGGCCTTTCTTGAAGACTTCACATCCACGACGCTGGACATATTGGCCTGATATGAAACTGTGAAGGCTCCTTTACCTACACCGCCCTTGACATCAAAACTGACCCACGAAGCCTGATCAGCCTCGTAAACTATCCAACGGCCAGCTGTCTCGACACTGACAGCTATACTGCCGGCAGAAGCCGAGACCTCAATTTCCCCCACAACATTGCCAGACTTGATATCAAGACCGGACTTGCTGCAGGAAACGGCTGCCACAACTGCAATCAATGTATATATTAACTTTCTCATACTTCTAATTTTGCGGTTCAAACTCAAGTCCGCCTTCAATCTCAAAATCCCCTAAGGCACCTGTGGTGACTACAATTTCAGTCACCTTATAATCACCGGCAGAGATACGCTCGATCCTGAATGGATCCAGAACGCAGACGATATCATCCTGTCCATTGACCTTCAACACCAAAGTGACATCATCATACTGGCCCGCAGGCATGACAACAGGATATTTTGTAAACTTTCCGTCAGCAACAGACTGAAGACCATCTCCGAAGTCAACGGTAATCTTCTTTGATCCGCTTGCTCCCAATACAACCGACATGTCTGACTCGATCCTGCCGACTCCTGCCAAAGAAGAATCCGTGCTCAGCAGTTCTATCGATGTGACTGTAAGCGGATCAGCAAATCCGACCTCTACTGAAAGCAGGCCAGAGGCATATCGGAAATTGAGTCTGCTATCATTGTCATTGAAAGCATATGCATACCCGGCATAGCGGTTGAAATGGTCCAGCAATGTGCTTTCCGCAGTATAATTCTGCGCTGGTGCCAGACTATATGTCAGACCTTGGCCATACAGGCTATAGCTCTCTTCGTACGGATAATAGGCCATGACATCGCCATAAACCACACGTCCATAGAACTCGCCGGCAGCCTTGCCGTCAAAGGCCTTCTTCAAGGTGTATTTTTCATTTTCTCCGCCTTCTGAGCCGAAAACTCCGATTGCGAGATCCTTATTCCATACGAAATCCGACTTCTGGCCATCCATATCCACGGCTTCGAAATCAGTCTCGAAGAGAGTGTATCCGTTACGCTCGACATCGAAGATATCTTTTCCGCCTTCTGCCGAACAAGAGGCAAGGAGACAGACTATAGATAACAGTGCAATTAAATTATATCTCATATCCTATCCTCCCTATTGCTCGTTTACGTTTGACCAATATGTATTGTTCTCCATGGTTATGCCACCTTTTGTATAAGACGGAGAAACTACATTGATTCCTGCCGGGAAGTCATCAGCTACAACATACTTAACCTCTGTCGGAATCACAGGGGCCGAATTATACACACCTGAACATGACATCAGGAATGATCCCGCAAAGGAACACCCTGAAATCTCAGATCCTGTCAGGTCAGACTTGATAATCTCAGTATTATTCGTCACTGCAAGTGCATGGTTGTTTCTGGTATATTTATCATCAGACTGAATCATGGAGACATTGGCATTCACCTTCATGTCCTTGATAGAGAACTTGTAAACAGCCAGACCTATCACTCCGGCAGTAGCAAAAGAACGGGTTTCTGCCGATCCCACTCTTGCACTCATGACTCCTCCCTCAATATCAACATAACCGCCAAGACCAAGAAATCCGCCGCTCACTCCACAAATAGATGCTCTTGAATACGGATTGACCTTGACAGAATATGGAACAACCTCTCCTGTATTTTTACAATTTATGATTTTTGCATGATTGGTACTTGATCCCAGAAGCGTACCTGCTATACCGCCGGCATAAATCTTTGAATTGAATTCCGCTGCTGTAACAGAACTTGTAGCGTTATTATTTATCCTGCCGGTATTCGTACAGTTTTCAATCTGTACATGATAGTGATCTACCGATGAACTGATAGCTCCATACTTAACGTCTGATGCTGGCGAAGTAGACACAGTAGAAATAAGGGCAGCAGAAAGTCCTACAATACCTCCCACGGAACACTGTATCTTTTTGTTAGCGCTATTATCAGCATATGAGAAGGTCACATCACCATTGTTTGTACAATTCTTCAATACCGGATAACAGTCCTTATATTGAGCATCTGCCTTTAAACTTATATAACCAAGCACACCTCCGAATCCTGCTCGTGCAAGACCTAGACCTCCTGTATTTACAGTGATACTCAAATCACCGTTATTTACACAATCGTCAAACACAGGGCATCCTGTTGTCGGTTCAAAACAAGTTGCCACAAGACCGCCTCCAAAAGACTTAAAATCAGCAGTCGACTCTGAATCGGCATATGAACTGACATCCATGGAAATTGTCATATCGGCATTATTCACACAACGTGTCAACTCTCCAGCAGAGAATGTTCTGGCAAATGCACCGAAGAGCACCTTTTTCGCCTTGACATCAAAAACCATTTCATTGGTACAATCCACTATCTTTCCACCAGAAAGTGTATGCACAAAAGCAGAAGTTTCAAACAAAGCTACTGTTTCGCTGGATGACTGCATTTTTCCCGCCATAGTAAGGTTTCTTATTGCACCGTCAGCTGAAAGTGTCTTGATCAAGGCAGCAGTCGCATTGTCATTTGTAATGGTGTATCCCTTACCGTCAAGGGTATATGGGAATGACTTTGTAATCTGCGGTGTCCCTTCAGGAAGAACGATATCCGCTCCGAGTTTTATAACATTGTCCGCAGACAGATAAGCGGTCTTCCAGTCATTCTTGGAAGAGTTGATCTGCTCAGCGATGTACGTCCAGTCTTCTCCCGTAAGAATCTCCTTCTTGCCAAGGACAAAGTCTACGGGCTTGAACTCATAAAGCTTTCCTGCACCTACTGCGCCGTCTGCAGGCTTCCATACGCACTCCATCGGATACATCCGGGCATCATAGAACTTCACTGTAAATCCTTCGGCATATGTACCGTAAGGGACGGTGAAATAGAATGACTGGCCGCCATCCGATTCCAGAGATACTTCGGTGATATTCAGGCTTACTGCGCTCACACCAGATGAAACCGTATATTCTCCGGTCTTTGGGTTGATGCTGAAGTCCCCTGCTATCGGGGCAGACTTAGAATTGGAAATGATCCTCGCCTGAGAAATAGCATTTTCCGCGCTGTTGAGGGTCACCTTCACCGCCGCACACAGATTGTTGAGCGAAACAGGAGCATCAGCGCTCTCGCCATATCCATAAAGTACTGCGGCACCCTTTCCGAAAGACGTTGCCGAATACTCCTGGGTTGCCGGGATTTTCACAGAGACCATGCCGTCCGCAGACTTTCCCTGATAAATCGAAGCCGGATAGATCACGCTGAAAGGTGCGGTTCCGTTATAAAGCATGAATTCCGCACTGGCCCTTCCCGCATGCTCAGCAGTAAGCGGCTGAGACTCATAGCCGTTCACATTGACTGCATCGCCCTCTGACCAGCAGACCTGACGTCTACCTTCTGTCTCCTCGCCAAGATATGTCCTGGTTTGCACAGAAGCGAGACTGACAGATACTTTTACTTTTACCTCCTGATCTGTCGGCTGGGCAGACTCTCTGACACAACTTAAAACAGAAAGCAAAGAAAATGCAGTAGCGAATAGTAATCCTTTATTCATCTGTCAAGATTCAAAAATTAGTTATGGCAAAAATATATAAAACTCTTACGCGCGTAACACGCTAGAAAAATGTTGGATATGATGCTACATCATTTGGGAAAATTGTTCTATTGACCGGCATCGTCTTCCGACTTCTTCTTACCCCATTCCGCCGGCAGCACGCCATACACCTTCTTGAAACATTTAGAGAAATATGATGGCGAATTGAAGCCTACGGCATAGCATACCTCATTGATTCTGTGCCCGCCCTTCTCCAGCATTTCAGCAGCCTTGGCCAATCTCTTGGACCTGATATAATCGTTTGGCGTGGTATCCAGCAGAGCCTTCATCTTTCTGTTCAAGGTACTGTGTCCCATATACAGGATCTCCTCCAGCATCTTGTTGGAGAAGGACGGATTCGCAAGATTATCCAGTACGGTCTTCTCCAGACGACGGAGGAAATCCTCATCCCTGCTTATGAGATTGCCCGAAAGGACCTCAGCACTTAACGAAGTCCCTCCGTATGCAGCACGCATGGTCGCCTTCTTATCCAAAGCGCCCTTGATACATGCCATCAGATAATCCATCGAATACGGCTTCTCGATATAATTCATCGCACCGTTCTCCATGCACTTCATCTTTGTCTCGACTGATGAAATAGCAGAAACAACGATAACTGGGATATGAGCAAGATCCTCATCGGAATTCACCCTCTGACAAAGTTCTATACCGCTCATCCCCTGAAGGGCGATGTCCGTAATGATGATATCTGCCTTATATGTCATCAGAAGCGTCAATGCCTTCTCTGCAGACTGCACACCCATGACATTATAGTCTCGCTTGAGATTCTTCTTGAGGTATGTCAGAAGACCGGCATTATCCTCAACAATAAGTACAAGCGGCAGATCTGACTTCTTGGCAATCTCCTCGATATTCTCATCTTCGTATACCTCTGCCGCAGCTTCGTTGATCGGCATTGTCAAGACAAATTCCGTATATTTCCTGCACTCGCCCAAAGTCAAGGTTCCGCCATGCAACTCTGCCAGATTTCTTGCATAAGCCAGTCCTATACCGAAACTCTGTGAATATGGAGTCTGGTCAGATGAGAACTGCACAAACGGCTGGAATATGGATTCACGCCTTGATTCCGGAATCTCTGCGCCATCATTCCTGAATGAAACAATGAATTTGCTATCCTCACATTTAAGATCCACCTTTATATAGGAGTCGGCATATTTGACTCCGTTGTCCAAAAGATTATTGATGATCTTTCTGAAAGCGATGGTATCGACTGCACTCACCAGGGTATCGACATCATGAGTGAACTGCAGCTTTATATTCTTGCTCTTGGCCGTCTCAAAGAAATTGAAACAAAGGAATCCTATTCTTTCGACTACATCGACATTCTTCAGATCAAGAACATAGCCATGTTCCTCAAGACGGACATACTCCAGAAGTTCCCTGACCAGATCATTCATGTAATCAGTAGAGTTGCTGATTACCTCTATCTCATCTCTCAGTTCCTCAGCACAATTACCAGAGGAGAGTATCTTCTGAAGCGGAGTCCTGATCAGAGTAAGCGGCGTCTTGATCTCGTGAATGATATTTGAAAAGAATGTCATCTTCTCCTTCATCATCTCCTGCTCCTTCCTGACACGATATTCTTCTATCCTCCTTTTTTCACGGATCTTCTGACTCCTCAGGATGACATATACAACAATTGTCAATAATGCGGAAACCAGCAATACGATAATCAACACTCCCAGTGGAGAAGCCCAGAATTTCGGCTTGACCACAATGGTAAGCGTCTTATGGGAGCCGACGAAATTCCCGGAAAACTCACCGTTGCTCAAAAGCAGACTATATGTTCCGGCCGGCACATCCGTCCAATGCATCGCCTTGACCACAGAAACGTCGCTCCACTGCTGGTCATGTCCCTCCAGCATGCAGAGAATCCTGTCAGATGCCGGATAGGCAGAATTAAGTACAGCGAAAGAAAATCCGAATGAGTTTTCAGTATATTTCAAGGTAACCTTATCCTGAAGATCAATGTTTCCGGAAAATATTCCACCCTTCGATCCGCTGTCAACAGGCTCATAATCCAGATACATATCGGTAATAGTCACCTGGGAGAGCTGGTCTCCGCCGCGCATATTACGAGGATTGAAAATTATGAAACCATTGGCAGAACCGAATGCAATCAGGCCGCCCCTCAACTGGATTGCAGCCTTTGTGAACTCGTTGTCCAGCAGTCCATCAGCCTTGGAATACACTCTCACATCCTGCCTTACTCGCTCAAAATCCACCAGCCCGGCATCAGAAGATAACCATAGATGCCCGAAATCGTCGCAGATTGCCCTGAAAAACACATCTGTCGGCAACGGTTGGAGGGTCTTTGTCGAATAGTTCCTGAAACTGTCATCCTTTCTGGAATAATGGAAGAAACCTGAACTGAAGCCTACAATCCAGGTATTGTCGGCAGCATCCACGCACACAGACGAAATCATATCCGGAATATCCGGGCTTCCTTTCTGCGGACTGTAATGAGATTTCAGCTGATTATGCAGAATATCATACGAATATACACCCGTCGAGTATGAGGCCATCCACAGTATTCCTCTGCTATCCTCGGCCATATGTTCTATAGTGATGCCTGTCAACTGAGGAAGCATCTCGAACCGGTCCTTCATGCGGTCATATTTCATGACTCCTATAGTTGTCGCCACAAAGATATCTCCTGCATGTGACTTATATATAGTCACGACACGGTTATCCCTGTTCTCGATATCGAAAGGGATATATTTCCTGACCACAGATGTTCTGTAATCCATCCTGGAAATGCCCTTCTGTGACCCTATCCAAAGACAGTCGCCATCATCCATCAATGCCAGAACGGCCTGCGGAATATCTGCCTTGTGCCTTCGTAGTTTGCCATCCGAGTATTTCAGCAATCCCTTTCTCTCCGTTGCAACCCAAAGATTGCCTTTGCTGTCCTCGGCAAAACTTCTTACGATAGCCCCTTCAAGCGAAGTCCCGTCCGACAGAGTATAGCACTTTGTAAAATTGGTATGTGACGGAGAAGAGCAGTCCAGACCGCCATATTGGGTACCCACCCACAGACATCCCTTGCTATCCTTATAGACCTCGGTAATATAACTGTCTGAAAGCGAGAACTGATCCTGAGGTTCAGACAGATACAGATGCGATTCGCCAGTATCGAGACTGTAACTTACCAGACCGTTTGTCGTGCTCAGCCATAGAAATTTGTTGGCATCATAAGTAAGGTTTGTCGGACGTACATCCTTCGGCAATGAATGAAGTGTGGTGCATTTCCCACAACGGAGATCGACCTCGACCAGACCGCTTCGCTTACTCGCGACATAGAGGACATCGTTTGACTTATTGCTGATGACAACGCCCTCGACATCGTCTCCCTTGAACAAGCCGCTGTTCCCATTCAAGTCGAGAACCTTGCATGAAGACGCATCAGACGGAGCTACATAGATGTCATCACAATATACCGCAAGATAAAGGTTGTCATTTCTGTCAATTGCAAGCCGGTAGATATTGTCCACAGCCTCCGACTCCGACATCGGGTGATGACACAGTTGATTTGACTGCGGCGTATATGAGTACAGTCCCTTGTCGCGGGAAGATATCCACATTACACCCGCAGAGTTTCTCTCAATCGCAAAGATTCTGTCATCCGGAACATTATCCTGCCCAGGTATCATATCGGCCAATCGTAAAAAGATATCATCGGTATAATCATACACAACAACACCATTATCAGTTCCGATCCAGAGATTGCCGTCAAGATCCTCCCTTATGACATTTATGAAGTCAGAAGTCACCCCGAAATCATCTCTGTCATAATTCTTGAACCTCGTTCCGTCATAGCGGCTCAATCCCTTGTATGTTCCGATCCATATATAACCACGCGAATCCTGAAAAATCTCCCTTACTGAGTCATACGACAGACCGCTGTTCTCCTTGTTGAAATGAGAGAATAAATTATGCTGAGCCCGGAGTTGCCATGTGGCGACCCCGGACATCAGCAGAAATATAATGATTAAAGCCTTCTTTATCATAAAAGTCAGCCTGTTGGTTTTAGTGTTAATGTGACAAAGTCCTTCGGCCGGGACTCGCGGAGCAGGAGCATAGGTATATGCTCCGCTCGCTCCCGGCCGAAGAACAAAAGACTACTGAATCTTCATGCAGCGGATGTTGTTTGCAGAACCTAATGACATCTTGTGGCTTGCATAATTTGATGCCCAAGTTCCGCTGTTACCTAATGAAAACACAGCTGCTCCGCTTTGATAATTCGTTGTAGTCCAGTAATAACCTCTCTTATTATAGAGAATGACGCCATTTTCAACCGGTTTATCATCCACAAGAACTGTTCCCTGGTTCAAATATCCAGGATTAGGATAAAAGGCATAGTCGTCACTTACTGTTGCTGCATCAGCAGGGAAATCATCCGGCAGTTGAGTACTTTGTACAGCATAGATGATACCTCTATCTGTCTTTGACTTTCCATTCCCTCCGGACACAGAAGACAGACCCGAGAAGTAATACATGTCAGGAACTCTATATCCTTTTGGACATGGGTCGTAGATGGTCTTGTATCCACCCTTGGCCGCCTTTAGAGAGGCCATATCCGTAACAGGTGCCGTAGTATTTCCCCAGTTGTCTGCTGCCGAGTCTCCTGCAAGCCAATCGTTGAATACAAACATTGACGGTATTCCTGATGAACTTAATTCATGTGGAATGCTTGATATAATACGTGTATCCGGATTCTTGATAGTCCATGACATATTCTTGTTCTCATCACTTCTGACAACTGTACTGGTAAGCTCTACCTGTGACAAGTAAGGCTTGGAAGCAACCACAGTAAAATCCTTGCTTACAACAAACGGGTCCTTTCTACCATACTGATAATACAATCCCACAGAATTCAGATTATTAATCACATTACGAGTTGCGCCTAGATTGATGTTATGGAACGTAGGTGTTCCTTCACAAGATGTATATTCCTGTTCTTTGAGACAATCAACTGACCATATATGCCATGACCACAAAACAGTTTCGGTGCTGTCCTTCAATACAAGAAGCGCATTACCAGTAGAAGTCCCGCCCTTTATAGTCACTGTATTTCCGTCAAGTGAGATGTTGGTATCAGGCAATACGGAAGCAGCGTTCAATTTATCATATCCAGTCTTGATTCCCCAACGTCTTTCCAATTTAAGGCCTCCCTCGCAGAAATTCTCGCCATTGACATTCTTTACAGGCTTCATTGAATCAACTGCAAGCGTCTTTTCAAATGTATAACGAGGAGTAATGTCAAACGTCACTTCTGTATCCGGACTGATGACTATACAATTCGCCTCGCCATAGCAGAACGTGAAAGAAAGTGTCGGAAATGTTCTGAGTTCACCAGGCCTGATGACGAGTTCACTTGTTACAACCCTCTCGAATACACGTCCAAAGTTGTCTGTAATCGTCACAGTAAGGTCATTTGCAGGGTACGTACCGGCAGGGAGCGCCATAATAAATCCTGTTTTGCCTGCATCATTGATGGACTTATTTTCAGTGTTTGCGATATCAAACGGTCCTGTTGACTTATCGTTATTTACAGAAATATATCTGTCTGACTCATCAGAACCGTACAGAGTGATCTCGCCTGTTGCAGGATCTACGTAACCCCAACCTGAAATATTCATAGACTTTGAGGTAAGAGTCACATTGGTAATCTTCATTCCACGAAGTTCCTGATAGTCATTGAAGCGGAACGCAACAGCACCGCAAAGGTTCTCAAATGTGAATACACCCTCTGAGGTTTCCTTTGCCCACATAGGCATGTACTTAAGGTTGTTGCTGTTGTTCTTCAGAGTAGAATGGAATAGCTGCCTCTGCTGAAGGTCAGCAAAGCTCACACCTACCTTACCATCTTTCATCTCCTTTGCTCGAGTCGCAGGATATACAGCATAGCGAGTTTCTCCCTCAACAGGCGCACCTGTAAATACTGCTGATGAGGTATTTGTACCCTCAAATGTGTACTCAGCACCTGTCAGGTTATTCTCGCTATAAACCTTGATTGCATCCTGGTCAACCCAAACTACCGGAATACTTCCGTCTTCATTAGCTGTTCCGAATGCAACCTTCGTATCTGCACCAGTAGGAGACACCGCAAGGATGCGGCCCGGACCTGGTACGAAATCAACTACGGTGTTCTCCGCAGCACCATTCTGTGCCGGCTCGCTTTCCTTCTGACATGAGAATGAAAGAGCGGCAGCAATCATTGTAAAAAATAAAATTCTTGTCTTCATTTTCTTCTTCATTTAATGATTAATACTACCACTCTGCATCTGGTCCCTCACCCCATGTAGCACCGGTTGAACTGCCGGTAATTTCACCTGTTCCTATACTCGTGCAAAGTACAGATTCCGGCTCGACTTTTAGAATCTCCGCCAGTGGAGAAGAGTAGATCCTACACTCTCCCGATAGATTTTTCTTCATGTTTACAGTTTTATTTTGGTTATTTCATTATTATCTTTCCACGCACCAGATATACCTTGCCGTTATATTGTGACACTGCCAGTATCTCATCATTCCCCAGGTCGCACAGCGAGTTCCAGACAGCGGTCTCTGTCCACTGATCCAGTTCGATCGGCCTTGTCGCCGCTCTCATTGTATAGAAGCATCCGTCCTTGATCTCATTCTTAGGGCAGACCTGCACCTCCATTGCCGCGTGACGGGAATCATTCTCCTTCTTATCATCCGAAATGTCGGCTATCTGATATGAGTACACAATGTAATTGTCTGTCGTAATGATATAAGGCGCCCCCGAGTATACCACATCACTCTTCAGAGAATTTCTGAAAGGATGGAATCGATTTGGAGAATCTGTCAGGACAGGGCACCGCCAATTATCCTCAAGCGTACTGCAGACAACAACAGGATGAAGCCTTGTTCCCGGCTCTGAAGTCTCGACTGCCATATATATCATGCCATCCAGAAGCATCACCACAGGCATTCCATCGCGACCGCTGCCATTCTGCGAAACAATCCTTGGAGCGCTCCATGTATCACCGCCATCCTTAGACTCGATGACAGATATGTTCTGCCAGTTGCTGCCCTTCCTCTTATATGGAGTCTCGTCCGCAAAATATATCTGGACCGTTCCGTCCGGAAGTTCAAGGACAAACGGCTCCCAACATCCGCTCAATACATTCTTCTTCCAGGTATCGGATTTATAGACATGTTTCATTGCAGACCAGGTCTTACCCTCATCATCCGAAGTCTTGATCGCAATTGTATAAGGGAATACTGATGACCGGAATCTATCATCACCGACCGCTTTTGCATCCGGATTCATAGGACGATAATTGCAGGCAAAAATAATTCTGCCCGGTCTGTAGGGATTGTCAGCAGACAGCTGCGCAAACTCGGGATTTGCCGCATGCACCTTTGCCTGACCCAGTTCATTATTGACCGAAAAGTGCCTCATTACAACCTTTGCCTCCTCAGTCCATGTGTATCCGTTATCATCACTCAGGCGCACATATGTATTTGCCGACAATGAGTAGCACATCATCAGACGGTCATCATTGAGCCTATGCACCCTTGGATAGCCGCCTCTGGTTATCTCTTCGGGATTATCCCATACTACCTTGACAGTCTGCTTTCCTTTCTTAGGTGCAGCCTTGCCTGCTGCATGTGTGTCAATTGCCAGATGCGAAACCAACACAAGCAGTGCAAAGAATATTTTAAATATCCTTACCATTTGCGTACATTAATTTTCCGGTCCGACAATTTTACCCTTCACGACATACACAGCATTCTTATACTGTGATACCGCCAGAATCTCATCATTACCGAGATCACACAAAGAGTTCCATATTGCGGAATTCTTACCGGTCGTCTTATCATAAGGGAACGGTCGCGACGGGGACCTCATCTTCCGGCTGAAATTTCCTGCGTTCACTTCACTCTTGAGGCACACCTGGACCTCCATCGTAGCGTGGTTTGCATCATTATTCAGCTTTGCCTGAGCCAGCTGCTGGCTTGACGAAAGGCCTGTCGGAGGCGTCCACCAGTCTGCGATCTGATATGAATATACAATATAATTGTCTGTGGTAATGATATATGGTGCTCCCGAATAGACAACTTCGCTCTTGAGAGAAGCCTGAAATGGTTCAAACCTGTCAGGAGAACCTTTACCTACAGTCTTGCTCCAGTTGTCCTTTATCGGATTTGAAATCACGATAGGATGGAGGCGTTCACCTTTATAATCTGTCGACTCGATTGCAAGGTACAGCATATCGTCATGTATAGCCACAACCGGCATGCCATCCCTGCATGATCCGTTCTGTGAAACGACTCTTACCTTTTCCCAGGTATCGCCACCGTCCTTGGACTCGACAACTGATATATTATGCCAGTCGCTGCCGATTTTATAATATGGCGTTTCGTCCGCAAAATATATCTGCACGGTTCCATCCGGCAGTTCAAGCACGAATGGCTCCCAACAGCCGATGGTCACATCGTCATTCCATATCTCTGATTTATAGATATGCCTGGTCTCTGACCATGTATCGCCGTTATCATCAGAAACACTTACGGCTATTGTATATGGATGTACCGTCGTTTTGCCTGTGGTCTTACCATCTGAAGACCTCGGTCTGTAATTACCGGCAAAAATTATTCTGTTTGGATGATACGGATTGGTTGACGAGAGTTGAGCAAAATCCGGCACCGCAACGCTTACCAAAGCCTTTGCTGAACCATTTGTTGCGTTTAATTGTGACATCGGACACTTCCTCACAGAGGTTTTCCATGTCTTGCCGTTATCCTGACTGAAGATCGCATATCCGTCAAATGAATCAGAGAAAGTCATCATCAGTCTCCCGTCATTGAGTCTATGCACACGCGGGTATCCTCCAGAGGTTACCTTCTGTGGCGCTTCCCAGATGATTCTGACATCGCCTGAATTATCTGCAGCAGAATTGCCACCAGACGAAGTTCCACCACCCTGAGAAAGTTTTTCACAGGAGCAAAACAAGATTGCCAACAGTAAAGTTATTTTTAGTGTTCTTGACATGTCCGCTTATTGCTATTCTACGTAATCAATTGAAGAGGCCAAAGGAATCACGGACAACCAGTTTTCTGTTACTGGCAGTTCTACCTCCTGACCGGCTTTAACATCAAGATAGCTGATATAGATACTACCGACGGTCTTATATTTGGGCTTTCCATCAGAATTATTGCCGATTACTCGGGTAAGTTGTATTTCAGAAGGCATGATAACCCTCCAACCCGGCTTGTACCAATTTTTCTTCAGATCCTTTGCTAAAGCAGATATAAAATAGATGCGGCCATCTTCCTTAGCTATAATCTTTCCTCCTTTGCTACGCTCTCCCTTTGCAACACCATTGGAAATGAGAATCTCAAATCCTTCAAACTGCATCGGATACGAGCCTTCGAACAATGTCATTTCTGAATCTGTCCAGAACTTTGCACCCTCCTCAAAAGTAAGCTTCTGATAACCCTCGCCTTCAAATACTATAGGAGTCTTTACAGCAGGCTCGATGTACGCTCTTGCAGATTTTGAAAGAGGTTTATTTCTGGTATCTGTACGGAACGGAGCCAACGGCAATCCTTCTGCCGAGAACACATTTCCAACGCTCTCATCAAAGCAATATCTCACATCTGACGGATTCTTGATCTGGTCCGATGTCAAGATGACATTTTTACCAGACTCGTCCAATCTGGCTTCTGCAAGCACATATCTGACAGTGCCATCAGCATTTTTCTCACCTATCTGGAATCCGATTATCTTTTCTCCCCTTACCTGAAGTACAGTAGGCAGATTCTTGAAAGACACTATCACTTCAGAACCATTGACCACTATTTTCTCATAGGCTGGGCTTCTCCACTGACCTACATCCTTCTTATAATGATGTCCGAGGGCACAAAGAGCAAACCTATGGCATACATTCTTTTTCAGGCGAGGATGTACATCGCCCGGTATCTCCTGTCCGTCATTGGTCACTACCAATTCACATCCCGGTTCAGTCGCCGCAACATAGTCCTGAGATTCTCTCAGCAGGGCACCTTGCTGATTGACATATGTATGTGGAGCAATCTGAGCGATATAAAACGGCATATCCGGATTATTAAACTCCTTTCTCCAACTACGGATCAGGCCCTGAAGATTATCTCTATAAGAAACAGGATTCGTACTCACATTTGTACATCCCTGATACCAGATTACACCTGCAAGACGCACATTCAGCAGCGGGTGAATATTAGCATTGTACAGATGCGACGCCTTGCCGGCCCACATAGTCTTTCCCTTGTTGATAATATTTACACCCTTGGTAAAAGTTGCTGACTTCTCACCATTATGAATCGCGTCCTGAGAGACCCATCCTTCTATGAAAGTTCCACCATATGATGCCTGGAGCAATCCCACCGGTACATCAAGAGCTTTCTGGAGCTCTATTCCGAATCCATATCCTACACCTGAAAACGGCGCCACAGTCTCCGGGGTACAACCTGTCCACTTGGCTTCAGGAACATCAACCTCTGGCTTATCTGAGCGAATTCGTCCTGTGGTGAAGAGACGGACATGCTTACCTACATTGACAGCATCCTCCATTTCATCCTTGAGATCCAGACAAAGTTCAGTCTTCCAAGCCATATTGGACTGACCGCTGCAAAGCCACACCTCACCGATCATTATATCCTCCAGATTTATTGTCGACTTTCCGTCTGACACACTCATAGAGTATTTCTCATAACTGCCGGCCGGGGTAGGCAGCGACACTATCCACTTGCCATCTTCGTCAGCCTTTGTCTTCACAGCTTCCTCAAACCATTGCGCCTTGACAGTTATCTTTGCTGATGGTTTGGACCACCCCCAGATATTTACATTTTCACTCTGCTGCAAGACCATTCCGTTACCGATGACAGTAGGAAGTTTCAGCTGCTGGGCTGAAACAGCAAATGTTGCAGCCACGGCCAGAATTATGGCTATAAGTATTCGTTTCATGTCTTACTCGAGCTTAGCCTTCTGCTCAACAAGAGCCGAGCGGAGTTTTGTTATATCCACATCCTGTACGCTTGTTCTTCCAAGAAGAGCAAGCGCAGACGCTGTTCCTGCCGCCTGACCGGTTACCAGACATGTGCCGATTTCACGAGCGTCGTATGAAAGATCCTTGTCATATCCGAAGCAACGGCCTGCCACGAGGAGGTTAGGACATGTCTTTGGAAGGATTGACGAGTATGGAATCTGCCAGTATGGTCTTTCCTTAGTCATGATCTTGCGTCCCTGATACATTATCGGAGCACTACCGCCACTCATACCGATAGAGTCCTTGTATGAAGTATAATTCATCGACTCTTCAAGAGTCACAGGCTTTACCGGATTAAGGACACGGGTCACGCGCACACCGATCTGCGGAGGAGTCTCCAGAAGGTAGATTCCCTCGCCGCCCTCCTTGGCACGAAGAGCCTCTGTCTTCTTCCACATATCCTTTCTGAGCTGCATCTGGAGTTTCGAAAGGTTGAGGACATCCAGACCGTCCTGGTCATCATATCCATGAAGATGTCCGTTTCTTACTCCTGAAATCGGAGTCTTAGTGCCGGCGCCCTTCATATCCTCAGGAACGCCGCCCACGCGGAACATGGCACCCACATGATACTTAAGCTCATAATGATCCTCGCCCGACCATGCCATCAGGTCGCCGTCTCCACTGGCATCCACGAAATATTTTCCTCTTACAGCGATAGGACCGCTCTTGGTCTCAAGGAAAATGGCATTAATCCTGTCTCCTGACATGACTGCATCAGTCGCCCAGCTGTGATATATGATCTGCACTCCGGATTCCTCGCAATACTGCTCAAGGACATACTTACATGCCTCCGGATCCACACATGGAGCCTTTGCATTCACGACCATCTTCATCTTCTTCAGACGCATATAGATCTCATTCGAGAAACCCCAGATAACCTTTTCCCATTCACCGGCAGGAGATAGTCCATGGGTAGAAAGCATCGGAAGCACAAGACCTCCTGTCCAAAGTCCGCCGAGGAAAGTATAACGCTCCAGGAGAATAACTTTAGCGCCTGTCCTAGCTGCGCTGACAGCTGCAGCCACACCGGCAGGTCCTCCTCCAAGAACAACAACCTCAGCTTCCGCTACAACCGGTATTTCCCTTGCAGGCTGTTTAAGCCAGCCATTCGCCTCCAGACGGAGCGGCGCACGCTTTACCGGATCTTTTGCCAGAATTTCCGGCACACCAACCATTGTCGCTCCCACTCCGAGCATTGAAGCCTTCAAGAAATTTCTTCTATCCATGATTTTTACAGTATTGAATAACTTTTACAAAAGTACCTATATATAACAATGGGTCATGACACAATTTTCCCGTTAGATAAAACAAATTAAGCAAAGTGAGCAAATATATTTCATACACCATTCATAGGAGTTTTTCTACAAGTTCAAGAAGATATTATTTGTTAACTTTGCCTTATGAGATATTTTAACACATACTATATGAAAAAATCACTATTTACATTAGCATTTATCTGCATCTGCACACTCGCATCTGCAAAGTGGGAACCGGCGGGAGACGAGATCAAGACTCCATGGGCGGCAGAGGTCACACCTGAAAACGTTCATCAGGAATACCCTCGTCCACAGATGGTCAGACAGACCTGGGCAAACCTTAACGGACTCTGGAACTATGCAATCACAGATGTAAACGCAGAGAAGTTTACTGCTGAAGGTCAGATTCTCGTACCATTTGCAGTAGAATCATCACTCTCGGGAGTCGGTCAAAGAATCACAAAAGATAACACCCTCTGGTACGAAAGAGAGTTCACAGTCCCATCGGCATGGAAGGGTAAGAATGTCATTCTTCATTTCGGCGGAGTTGATTGGAAATCCGAGGTGTTCGTAAACGGTGTACGTCTGGGAGAACACAAAGGCGGTTTCGACCCATTTTCATATGACATAACTCAGTATCTTAAAAAGTCTGGAAAGCAGACGCTTGTTGTAAAGGTATTCGACGCGACTGACAACAGTTTCCAGCCACGCGGAAAGCAGTGCATCATAAACTCAAGCATCTGGTACACTCCAGTGAGCGGCATCTGGCAGACAGTATGGATGGAGCCTGTAGACAAGACTCACATCACCGAGTACTACCCGGTAAGCAATCTTGAAAAGTCAGAACTTACAGTAAGCGTAAAGACTGCCAACGCAAATATTCAGGACATTGTTACAGTAGAACTTCTTGAAGGAGGAGAAGGCTACAACCCTGAAAAACCGTCTGAAACAGTTATTGCCGAAGGCAGACTCACAAGGAAAGGCGATGTGGTACTTAAGGTTCCGGATATGAAGACATGGTCTCCTGACAGTCCTTATCTTTATGGCCTTCGCATCACGGTAAAGCGCGATGGCAAAGTAGTTGACCAGATCAACGGTTACACTGCCATGAGGTCTATTGCAGCCAAGAAGGACAGTTCACCTAACAAATACAAGAGGATGGCCCTGAACGGTGAGAACCTCTTCCACTATGGCCCGCTTGACCAGGGCTGGTGGCCTGACGGACTCTACACCGCACCTTGCGATGAAGCACTCAAATTCGACATCATAAAGACCAAGGAAATGGGTTATAACATGATCCGCAAGCACATCAAGGTAGAGCCTGCAAGATGGTACTATTGGTGC
The DNA here is from genome assembly GCA_045127685.1 of Candidatus Cryptobacteroides sp. GTDB lineage: Bacteria > Bacteroidota > Bacteroidia > Bacteroidales > UBA932 > Cryptobacteroides. Next base: position 3,882 of record JBGVQP010000023.1, on the reverse strand, counting down.
GATGTAATAGGAATCATGGTCTGGCAGGATATGCCTTGTATCGGAGACTTCGCGGGCAGACAGCAGAAGTCAAGAGATCCACATATCCAGAAGGCTGTCGGCAACATCTGGGCAAAAGACAGCTTCATCGGAGGAACAGAGTGCGATATCCCGCAGGAGTGGAAAGACAACTACTACGCAGAGTGGACAAACATCATGACCTTCCTCAGAGGATTCCAGTGCATCGTGTGCTGGGTGCCGTTCAATGAGGCCTGGGGTCAGTTCGACACACCAGAAGTCGTGGCATATACAAAGAAGTTCGACCCTACCCGCCTTGTCAATGAGTCATCAGGAGGAAACTTCCACCTTGTCGGAGACATCATTGACGTTCATCACTACCCACACCCGGCAATGAACGTCTTTGAAAGCAAATTCATCAATGTTCTGGGCGAATACGGCGGCATCGGATATCCTGTTGAAGGCCACACCTGGGAAATCGACCGCAAGTGGGGTTACGGCAAGAACAAGCAGAGCAGCGAAGAAGTGATGGCACAGTATGCAGAGTACTCGGAAATGCTTAAAGTCTTCGTTCAGACCGGATGTGCAGCAGCCGTTTACACACAGACCACCGACGTTGAAGGTGAAGTCAACGGACTTATGACATACGACAGAAAAGTCATCAAGGTTGACATTCCAAGACTTGCGGAAATAAATAAGTCGGTCATTGAATCGATGAGCAAATAAGATAAAAGAAGTGCCGCCACATTGGTGACGGCACTTCTTTTATCTTGCATAGAATCTGTATTCTGTTATCGAATGATATTTCTCGCCGGGACGGAGGACAGTGCTCGGGAAGCGGTCCTGATTAGGAGAGTCAGGGAAATGGATAGTCTCGAGGAGCATTCCTGCAAACTTGTCGATAGGGCCGTACTTTCCGTTCGGCTGCTTTTCAGCACTGAACCCACGGCCGGTATAAGTCAGCAGCGTCGGTTCAGTAGTCCATGTCTCGACACCTCTACCTGTCTTCCTGTCGTACAGGTCGGCAGCTCTGCGTAGCGTGCCATCCCAGTCTCGGATTACCCAACAAGCAGACATTCCCTTCATGATGCGAAGGTGCTCGTCAGGCATGTCTATCCTGTAATCCACCCTGTGAGGCTCACGGAAATCGAAAGGTGTACCTTCGACATGAAGCAGTTTGTCCGGACAGTATTGAAGGTTGTTCTGGACATATGTATCCGCCTCCACCTGCATGACGTGCTCCATTACATACGACGATTCGCTTCCACGGAGATTGAAATATGTATGATTTGAAAGATTTACGACAGTCGGCTTGTCCGTCGTAGCTTCGTACTCAAGAGTCACGACATTGTCATCAGACAACCAATAAGTCACATACGCCTCCATATTACCGGGAAAGCCTTCCTCACCATCTGGGCTGAGACGGTAGAACTTCAATCCCTGACGCCCGTCCTCTCTGACAACCTCACCCTTCCAGACGAACTGGTCGAACCCTTTGAAGCCTCCATGGCACTGCACTGGCTCCCCGCCAAGATTCTCGTTTGCCACGATATCGTATTTTACTCCGTCAAGCGTGAATGAAGCGTGGTTTATGCGATTGCCGTAACGTCCTATGACAGGTCCGATAAAGCGGTCGCCTTTTTCCATAGTTTCCAGATCACCATAGCCCACTACTACATCGTCGACGACGCCATCACGGTCCGGCATACATATCCTGACTATACGGCAACCGAAATCGGTGACATCCATTGACGCACCTGAAGCATTCTCGATATGCCACAAGGTGACCTCTTCACCTGTAGAAAGTTGTCCGAAAGGTGAAGCCGTAACCGATACCTCCTTCTTGCATGAGACAAGGGCACAAATAGCGATAAGTCCAGAGAGTAATATTTTCTTCATAATCTTGATTTTGTTGCAAAGTTAATCAGCATCGGACAGAAAACATATCACTTTTGATTCATTATAGAGTACGATGTATCAAAAAACATCAAAAAGCCGCCGGAAATTCCGACGGCTTTCATAATATATTTGACTTGTAATTAGTCAGCGAGTGAGAGTCTCTTGAAAGTAACGATCTTTGCCTCAGCGTCAGCTGCCTTCATGACATCCTTTACTGAAGTCTTGCCGTCACCCATCTGATAGCCCTGCTCCTCGAGAGTCTGCTCCTTGAAGAACTTCTGGAGACGACCCTTGGCGATGTTGGCTACCATCTGCTCAGGAAGGTTTGCCGCCTTCTCTGCTGAAACGGTCTTGATGATCTCGCGAGCCTGCTCAGCCTGCTCTGGAGTGATCCAGCCCTTGGCAGTGTTAGACTCGATGTGAGCCTCGCTGTCAACGTGTGCAGGGTTGATACCAGCCTTAGTAAGAGCAGCGTCTACTGCCTTCTGTACGAGTTCTTCCTTAGTCTTCTCAGTAGCAGTCTTGAGCTCAGTGTCGATAACTGACTGTGGAACTGAATCTGCTGAAACAGCTACAGGGTTCATAGATGCAACCTGCATTGCCACACCCTTAGCCACCTGAGCGTCAAACTCCTTGTTGAAGCCTACTACAGCAGCGAGCTTGCCAGTTACATTGTGCATGTAAGCAACGATGTAAGGAGCCTCTACTACCTCGTAGCCAGCGATCTGATGCTTCTCACCAGTCTTACCGGTCTGCTCTGTAACGGCAGCCTCAACTGTTCTTCCGTCAGCGAGAACGCATGCCATAAGGGCATCCTTGTCTGCTGGGAAAGAAGCGATTGCTGCTTCTGCGATAGCCTCAGCGAGTGCCTTGAACTCCTCGTTCTTAGCCACGAAGTCAGTCTCGCAACCGAGTCCTACAACGATAGCCTTGTCGCCGTTTACCTTAGCGATAACGCGGCCTTCTGAAGTCTCACGGTCAGCACGCTTTGCTGCTACGAGCTTACCTTTCTCGCGGATGATTTCCTTTGCTCTTTCGTAGTCGCCTTCAGCCTCTACGAGAGCCTTCTTGCAGTCCATCATACCTGCGCCTGTCATTTGACGGAGCTTTGCTACGTCAGCTGCTTTTATCTCCATTTTCGTAAGATGTTTAAGGATTAATAATTACTCAGCTGGAGTTTCCTCTACTGCTGGAGCCTCTTCTGCAGCCTTTGCACCCTTACGTGCGCGGAGCTTCTTGCCTGCTGGCTTCTCCTCTGTCTGCTCAGGAGCCTCTTTCTCCTTCTCAACTTTCCTTTCGTCAAGTCCTTCCTTGATCGCGCCGCAAAGTGCTTCCATGATGTAAGCGATAGACTTTGCTGCATCGTCATTTGCCGGAATCACATAGTCAATCGGAGTAGGATCGCAACAAGTATCAACCAAAGCGATTACCGGAATGTTAAGACGATTAGCCTCTTTAACGGCGTTCATCTCCTTCTGTACGTCTACTACGAAAAGTGCTGATGGGAGACGGCTAAGGTCGCGGATAGAACCGAGGTTCTTCTCGAGCTTAGCTCTCTGACGGGTTACCTGAAGACGCTCACGCTTTGCAAGTGTTGCAAATGTGCCATCCTCAATCATCTTGTCGATGGTATTCATTTTCTTGACAGCCTTACGGATGGTAGGGAAGTTTGTAAGCATTCCACCTGGCCATCTCTCTGTCACGTATGGCATGTTTACAGATGCTGCCTTCTCAGCAACGATCTCCTTTGCCTGTTTCTTTGTGGCTACGAAAAGTACCTTGCGGCCTGAACGCGCAAGCTGCTTGAGTACTGCAGCAGCCTCATCGATTTTTACTATACTCTTGTGCAGGTCGATGATATGGATACCGTTCTTCTGGTCAAAGATGTATGGTGCCATCTTAGGGTTCCATTTCCTCGCCAAGTGTCCGAAGTGAACACCTGCATCAAGCAGTTCCTGGAAATTTGTTCTTGGCATTGTTTTAAAA
>JBGVQP010000022.1:0-38813 GCA_045127685.1 Candidatus Cryptobacteroides sp. | reverse complement strand
TCCACAAACGCATCTGCGGAGTCTTTCAATGCCAAGATCAAAGCGTTCAGGGCACAACTTAGAGGTATACGAGATGTAAAGTACTTCCTCTTCAGACTAAAGAACATCTATGCTTAAACACAGGGTTTTACCCTTGAGCCATATTCGGTCGTTCTCTTTCGGAGACGACTTTTTTGTTTATATATCGCCTCCCTACGCACCTGTGGCAAGGTTTTGCTCTACCAACTGAGCAAACACAACAAGCAGGAAAGCAAGAGATGAAGCGAGCATAAGCAAGTAGCAAAACGAACCTGAAATCATCAGATTTTGCGAATGTTTTGCGACCGAATCAGCGACCGATTATCAATCCGTCTAAAAAAGCAGTCGCAGGAACTCGTGTAAATGTTTAACTTTTAACAAATTACACGATTACGGATAACGACCTTTGCCGTTTCAATGCTCCAAATGAGTGTTGTTCGTTTTCAGTAAATATTTTTCTAACTTTGTAGTCGCTGAGCAATCGGCATACATACATATTAGAAAGTGTTTTCTAAAGTCCTATGTGGGAAATGTGGCAATTTTCAACAAATCAAGGACAAACGGACAGCACTCATTCTTGGTATATTCTATCGTGAAAGGGCGTATTACGCCCCGATGTCTCACATATATATACCGAGTGTGGGGCATTGGAACGTTTACTTGATTTGAGGTCGCCACAACCTCCCACATGGTAAACGAAATCTGCCTCACACTTTTCTTTTACCCACTATTAAACTTCTTCGGGGCAGAGGGAGACCAAAGATTTCCATGAAAAAAATCACATTGTTCAATCTTGCAATTGGGGCATTGGATCTTTTTTGTGTTATTGTGTGTGCTGTTTCGCAAAATCTACTATATCGTTGGGGAGCAGCAATTGCGACGTTAATTCCTATCATCGCTTCTATTGTCGTCAATTATAGGTTTTCCAAGCGGATGGAACGGTGTGAAAAGAGTATTGCTTCAACAGATGAAATGTTTCAAATAAAGCGCGATGACGAAGGGAATGCTACTTCATATCCTGTAACGGATTGTGGAACATACTAAGGATTTCAAATATCAAATACCATGAAAACGACTAAACTTCTATGGGGCATATTGACCTGTGTCCTGCTGTCCTTTGCTGCATCATGTGCAGAGGAGGAGAAAGAACCGCCTGTAGATGGAACTGTAACGGATGAGAACGGACCTATTACCCTCGAACTTGCAGATATTACAGCAACGACTGCGCTGTTCAAAGGTTCTGTAAACCTCAATCTCTATTCCAAGTATGATGAGGTCGGAATAATCTATTCTCTTACCGAGGATTTGGAGATTAAACCTCTTGTCACCAATGTAGTTCCGATAACCAATATCGATAAGAACAACTGCTTCGAGAAGAAGATGCGTGAACTTCTGTATAACACGAAGTATTACTATTCGAGTTATGTCTGCATGAACGGCATATACAAGTTCGGAGAAGTCCAGTCGTTTACAACAAATGATGTAAGGATAGAGGTGTCCGCTCCGACAGTGACCTCTACTACTGCGACCTTTAAAGGTAAAGTGACCGTAAAAGAGGATGATTTGGAAAGTCTGTCCTTCGGAGTTGCATGGTCGGCAAATAGTAATTTTGAAAATGGAGTGAACGAAGAAGAGGTCGGACTCGAAGATGACGGTTCTTTTGTACAGACCGTTGACGGTCTGAAAATGGGAAAGGAGTATTTCTATGCTCCGTATATCAGTCAATTGGATAGCAAGTATGGGGACAGAAAGAAGTTTGTCACAACTGCTGCTTCCATGAGAGTTTCCGCATCGCAAATCACGCAGACCTCAGTCACATTTACGGGCAAGGCGGAAAAGAACTCTGCTGATGAGAGCATCGAGTATGGAATCCTGTACTCTACCGACTCAAAATTGGAGGTCGGAGCAAGCGGATGCGTCAGGAAGGTACTGACGGAGGTGATGAGCACCAACGGTAACTATTCCTTGAAGGTTGACGGACTTGTAAATGACACGAAATACTATTACTGTTGGTATGCCCGTCAGGGAAGCGATTACAAATACGGTCCGTCGCAGGAGTTTTCAACGACCTCAATAACCGTGAACATATCTGTAAATCCTATTACACAGACTACGGCAACATTTACGGGAAGTTACACCCGACTCGACGGAGAAGATATTGAGGTTGGTCTGCTTTACTCAACTTCCTCCTCAGGTCTTACTGCGGATTCCAACAATGCAACAAAGATAAAAATGAGCAATAAGGACTTCACTCACAAGGTTGAGGGATTGAAATACAACACATCTTATTACTATTGCTCATATATCTGTCAGAACGGGAAATACAAATACGGTCCTGTAGAGAGTTTCAAAACAAAGGATGTGATTGTGGAAGTGTCAGCAAGCGACATAACAGTGACCTCAGTCACTTTCAGCGGGAAAACGGAGATTATTGACAGTGATGTCATTGAAGTCGGCATCCTATACTCCACAAGCAGCAGTCTGTCACCGACTTCGTCATCTACAAACAAAAAGGTTCTGAGTAACGGGGATTTCTCTTTCACGGCACAGGACCTGAAAAACAACACAAAATACTATTACAAGTACTTTATCAAGTATGCAGGCAGTTATGCCTATGGAGAAAGACATAACTTTACTACAAGTTCAATTACCGCCACATTGTCTGGACCGTCAGTAACTCAGACCACAGCAACCTTTAGTGGTAATGTAAACATTGAAGACATCTCCCTGATACAGTTCGGCATACTTTACTCTACATCCAGTTCACTATCTGCCACCTCATCCAATATAAAGAAGATACCTGTTACTTCGTTAAATGACGGAGCGTTTTCGTGTAAGGCAGAGGGTCTGACTCACTCAACGAAATACTACTACTGTTATTATGCTTGTCAGGATGGTTCTTATACATATGGTAAAACTGAGTCGTTTACAACATCATCCGTAAATATAAGTCTGTCAGTTGGTTCTGTTGCCCCGACAACTGCGGTGTTTAATGGAAATGTTGAATTGACCGAGGAGGGTCTTATTGAGGTCGGTGTTCTTTACTCAACGGGTACTACATTGACAGTTGGGGCAAGTAGTGTGACCAAGCAAGTTCTTACTCCTGATTTATCAGGTTCGGTGTCATTCAAGGCAGAAGGATTACAGTTTGCCACAACCTATAATTACTGCTACTATGTATGTCAGAACGGCAAATATATCTATGGTGAAAAACAGATCTTTACGACTTCGTCAGTAAATATGGACCTGTCAGTTGATTCAGTCACTCAGACCACTGCGACCTTCAAGGGCAATGTTGAACTTACAGAGGATGGTCTTATTGAGGTCGGTGTTCTTTACTCAACGGGTACTACATTGACCGTAGGAGCAAGTGGTGTGACCAAGCAAGTTCTTACTCCTGATTCATCAGGTTCGGTGTCGTTTAAGGCAGAAGGTTTACTGATGGCGGTAACATACAACTACTGCTACTATGTATGTCAGAACGGTAAATATACCTATGGTACTCCTCAAGCCTTGACAACTTCAGATTTTCCTTGGGATTATTCTGCCGAAGACCTTTCAATAGATAAAACTGCCAACTGTTATATCGTTTCAAAGTCTGGTTTGTATAAGGTACGAGCAGTAAAGGGTAATAGCAATACATCCGTTACGGGGGATTACGCAGAGGTCCTTTGGGAATCATTTGGCACTTCTGTTGTTCCTTCTGTCGGCGACCTTGTTCAATATGTGTCATACAAAGATGGTTATATTGGTTTCAAGATACATGATGATTTTAAAGAAGGTAATGCAGTGATTGCTGCAAAAGATGCAGATGGTAATATTCTTTGGTCTTGGCATATCTGGTTCACCGACCAGCCTCAGGGTCAGACTTATTACAACAACGCCGGCACTATGATGGACCGCAACCTCGGTGCTACAAGCGCCACCCCAGGCGACGTCGGTGCTCTCGGCCTTCTTTACCAGTGGGGCAGAAAGGATCCGTTCTTGGGTTCTTCATCAATCAGCAGTTCATCTCTCGCCATGTCCACCATCACCTGGCCATCAACAGTAAAATCGAATTCATCGAATGGTACAATAGAGTACGCTACTGCTCATCCTACCACATTCATTACTTATAATAGTATTAATGACGATTGGTATTACACCGGTTCATCGTCAACCGACAACACCCGTTGGACCACATCGGACAAGACAAAGTCAATCTACGACCCATGTCCAGCAGGTTGGCGTGTTCCCGACGGCGACAGTAATGGTGTATGGTCAAAGGCATTGGGTTCGTCGTCATATTCTTTTGATTACACATACAACAGCACCAATGAAGGTATGAACTTTTCCGGTATGTTCGGTTCCGCTTCCACCATCTGGTATCCTGCTTCGGGTTCTCGCAGCCGCACTGATGGAGGCCTCTACAGTGTCGGCGACTACGGCTCCTATTGGTCTGCATCTCCTGCTAGCAACTACGCGTTCCCCATGTACTTCCGCAACAATGGCAACGTCTATCCGGCAACCCCCGGCGCTCGCGCGGGCGGTGACTCTGTCCGTTGTCTCCAAGAATAATATTTAATCAGCGTGGTCGGGAATCCTGCGAAAGCGGATTCCCACGACCATGCGTTTCAATCAATACCCCTCGCGCCCAGCGCGAGAAAATGTTTAACTTTTTAATCTTTCAAAATTATAATTCCTATAACATTTTGTGCATGTTATTTCTGTCGCTCATGTGATGCCCGTTGCGCTTTTGCAAAGAGCGAAAAGTAAAAAAGTTCTAAGTGTAAATATTAAAGTAAAGAAAATGTCAAAAGAATTAAAAGTCAACATTAGTGGAACTCGCACAGATTGCGAAACCATAGATTTTAAGTTGTCTGATATTGCTACAGGCAAGACCTATGAACTACATAATTGCCATAGGACAGACGACCCTTGGTATTCACCCTGGTGGATAAAATGTTATTTTGGTCAACTGTATATCAATGGCAAAAACCTCGGACCCGCCTTTCTTTTAAGCGTAGGAAACAAACACACTTTATCGTTTTTCCAGTAAGATAATCTGTAGGATTTTGGACTATCAACGACATGTGAAGGTGACTAATCATGTCATATAAGACTTTTTAGTCTTTTATGTGTATTCTCACGATATTGACCCCCATTCTTATGATGTTGACCTCCTCGAAGAGGGCAGGGTTTTCAAAGAGCAGACTCTGTTTGCTGCAAACAGGCAGCAGCGTAGCTGCAAAGGTATTATTTTTTCTTTCTCATAGACTCTCCTTGGAGAGTTATCTTGTGTGACGAGTTTATAAGTCTATCCATTATAGCATCTGCAATGGTCTTCTCGGTTATTACACCATCTTAAATTTTGAAAACAACCGCCCGACGGGGCTCTATCATATGTCAGTCGTCCTTGTGCACAAGGCGGCTTTTTTGTTTTATGTTTGTCTGGCTTTTGAGTCTTGTTTGTATTGGCTCGGCGTCATTCCGACATAGTTCTTGAATGCGGTGCTGAAATAACTCTGGCTCGCAAATCCGGTCATGTCTGAAATCTCGGCGATGGTAAGCGATGTAGATTCCATAAGAGCTTTCGCCCTTTCAATGCGGATGCGGGTGATGTATTCCTTTGTTCCGCCGCCGGTTATCGCCTTCATCCTGTTGTAGAGCAGGGCGCGGCTGACACCGAGTTCGCGGCAGATGAGCTGCTGGTCAAGGGCAGGATTGCTTATGTTTTCGGCGATGATCTGGTTGAGCTGGATGATGAATCTTTCCTCATCGGACCCGTAATCTTCCTGCGAGACTTCTTCCTTGTCAAGGTATTTCTTTCGTATTTCAGAACGTCTTTTCAGCAGACCTCGGATAAGTTCCATCAGGGTCTCTACATCAAAAGGCTTTGCCAGGAATCCGTCTGCTCCAAGTTTGTAGCTTTCGCACTGACTCTGATCTTCTCCGCGAGCCGTCAGCAACACGAACGGTATATGGCTCAACTTGTCATTGCTTTTGAGCTGATTGCAGAGCCAGAAGCCGTCTCCGTCGGGCATGTTGACGTCGCTGACTATGATGTCCGGCAGTTTTCCGTGCATCATTTCTGTGAGGGCAGCCTTGCCTCCGGTCATAGTGATGATTTCAGCAAAATCCTGACTCAGGGCCTCTTTGAGGAAGTCCAGAAGGTCTTTGTTGTCATCTATGAGCATGAGCCTCATGCCTTTGGTGTTGAAACTCTCGTCTGCAGATGAGAGACTGGAGGCTTCGGATGAATGACCCAGCAGCTCGTTAAGGTATGCTCTCGCTTCGATTTCATCGGAAATGTTGTCGGCCTGGGTCGGAATGTCCCACCAGAATGTCGCTCCTCTTTCTGCATTGTTTTCCACACCGATTCTTCCTCCGTGCATTTCTACAAGGATCTTCGAGTATGAAAGTCCTATTCCGCTTCCGTATTTCTCGCTGTTGCTCTGATAGAACTGATTGAAGATCTTTTCGATGTCCACATCGGCTCCCAGACCCGGACCTTCGTCCGATATGCTGGTCCTGATGTATCCTTCTTCGGTAAGTTCAGTGCTGATGGTGATGGTGTCGCCGCTGTTGCTGTGCTTGATGGCATTGATAAGAATGTTCATAAGCACGATATCGCATTTCTGCTTATCTATCTTCGCCGTTGAGACAGCCTTGCTGAACTTATATACGATACTTATTCCGTCTGCCTTTTCTTCATTGACGATGTCGTCAGTGTTTTCAGCTACCCACCTGTTGTAATCAACTTCCTCGCGTTTGAGTCTGCTTCCTCCTGCCTCAAGTCTGCGCAGGTCCAGAACCATGTCCAGAAGGTTTTTCATACGTCTTGACTGTCTGTGGATACGGCTGAGTGTAGGGTAGTTTTCATCATCGGTCTGCATATCCTTCAAGACTCTTTTCAATGGTGCCATGATAAGTGTCAGAGGAGTACGAAGTTCATGACTTACATTTATGAGCATGTTTACCTTTTCCTCATACACCTTCTGTTCCTGCTCCTGCATGGCTATCTTCAACTTGTGCTCCTTGCGTGCGTTCAGCGAATAGATGGCAGTGAAGTATATGGCGATAAGCAGCAGGATGCAGCTGCCTATGAACCACCATGTCAGGTACCACGGATATGGAACCACCAGCGTCATGATCTTGAAAGGCTCTGTCCATTCTCCATTACGCTTGGTGCATGATACAGTCATGTTATAGGTGCCAGGTTTAGGTATTTGTCTGAGAGACAGCATTGGAACCGATGTCTTGTATACGAGATTGTCTGACAGGGAGAACTGGTACATTCTATGACGGAAAATATCTTTTTCCAGAGCGGTGACACCGAAGGCAATCTTTTTGCTCCCTCTCGGGACCTTATACACGCTTGGCAGGGTCTCGATGTTCTCTCCGTCCACCATCAGTTCGTTGAGTTTTAGTGACGGAGTGTCGGAGGCGTCAAGATTGTACCCGTTTTTGATGCGCAGAAGTCCATATACTCCGCCCATGTAAACGTCTCCGTTAGAGGCCCTCAGATGCGGCTCCGGCAGGAATTCGTTCTGGTCCACGCCGTCCGATTCGTCAAAAAGTGTGAAACTGTCGGACTCTATTATGTATGCAGCCAGGCCGAGTTCTGTGCCGACCCACGCCCTTCCGTTGTTGTCGCATACGATACAGTTTGCGTCGGTGAAGAGTTGGGTTCTGATATGTCTGAATGTCCTTGTGGCCGTATCAAAAAGGCAGATCCCTTCATCAGTGGCGAGGTAGATGACGCCGTCGCTTCCCAGATGGCCGCACCTGATGTCGCCGCTTTCATGCTTGCCCTTGAATATTATCTGACCCGAATTGTCTTCCAGAAGATAGATGTTGACGTTGTTGTGCAGCCATACTCCGGCTTCATTCCTTCCAATGATTCCGAAATTGTATTTTCCTTTGGAATTGTCGGTTATCACATGGCAGAGTCCTGTTTCTTCGTTGTACCGGTATATTGAATTGGCAAAGAACAGCAGGTCGCCGTCATTCTCGTTGATAATATTCAGATTACGGCCGGAGTGACGGATTTTATATAGAAATGTCGGGTCGTTTATAGGCAAGGGCCTGAGATTGCCGGTAATCTTGTTGAAGATCCATACATTGTCGGCAAAGACGGAAAGTACAAGTTCGTTTTCCGAGTAGTCGGCAATTGAAACGATCTTTTTGCCAAGTGTGCTTCTGTAGTGAGTGAACTTTGAGGTCTTGGGGTCGAACCGGTTCAGTCCCTCTCCGTCTGTTCCGATCCAGATGTAGTCAGAGGTTCTTCCCTGGTGTGTGCACATGACTGTGGGGTTGCTCAGTCCGTTGGTCAGTCCGATATGAGTGTCTCTATATGAGATTATGTCGCTCTGGCTTATGTTTATAAGTCCGTTGCGGATGCTTCCTGCCCATATGTTGTTGTACTGGTCGACATGGATACTCTTGATGGAGTGTGCAGGGAATGAAGATCTGTCTCCTGGAATGTGCTTGAGGGTGGTGATGTTGCCGCTGTCAATGTCGATGAGGTTGATACCGCCACCGTCCGTACCGGCCAGCACCACGGAGTCACGCTGGTCCATGCAGAGGACAATGTTGTTGCTGAGATTTGAATTGGAAGTGTTGTAACTGCATATCTGAGTGCCGTCCTTTTCATAGACTTCTATACCTTTATTATATATGGCGAGCCATATTCTTCCCTTGCTGTCGGTCAAAGTTGCCGAAACTTCGTTCAAGGTGCCGAATGGAGAAGAGGTAATGTCTTTGGTTCTGATGTTTACAAGGACTTTACCGTTGTTGGAGCAGCATAGAAGTGTGCTGTCGTTTATGGCTTCGATGTGTCTTAGATCAAAGTCTTCCGCGATGGTGCAGAAATGTCTGAGCTGCTTGTCTGAGTAGCGGTACAGCTTTCCCATTCCTCCTATCCATACGCCCTCGTCATCCGGGAGCATGCAATAGAACGGCTTCTGAACCAAAGTGTCCGCTGGCTGGATGATTTCAAAGTTTTCGCTTCCTACCTTACGTTTGAGAACATGCTTTTCTGTCAGCGCCCAAAGACCTCCGTTCATGTCGGTACCGACCTGATAAACCTTACGGCTGCCGAAGGTCTGGGCTCCGCAGTGGCGCAGAGAGTATCCGTTGAAACTGTAAAGTCCGGTAGGGGTGCCTATCCATACATCCCCGTCCTTTTCCTTATATATACAGTTGACTGTCGCTGTCAGTCCTTCGTTCTGTGAAATCTGAGTATAGACATACTCCTTGTCTATTGCAGATGCCGCAAGTGCCAGCATCATGCTCATTATGCCCAGTAAAAGCCGTTTCATCATGTGGTCATTTTAAATAACAATGCGAATGTAGGCATTTTTCTAAAACGAATTCTTTAAAAATGTCTATACGGTTTTTGAAAATGACTAATAGGGGAGCGGAATTACAAAATCTAAAATTCAAAAGTGTTTTTTGGAATCTCCGGGTATGAATTTGACAATACCTTCGGTCCGGAAATAAAAAATGGCGGACTTATGAAGAACCTTATGTACTTCCTGCTTTGCGACATCATTATCCTCGCTCTTGTCATGTTGACTTCCTGCAGCAGACAAGACGGTACTCATGCATCTGAACCAGCTCCTGTTGACAAGGAGTATCTGGCAAAGTTTCATCGTGCGACAGCTGGCAAAAGCCTGTTCGGGTCATCCGAGATGAAATTCTCGTCTCCTAAAGAAAAGGATACTTCTTCAATCCGCTCACGAATGTCGGAACAGACTCAGCAGGAACTTATAATATGGTCGACCTCAGGAGGATTCTGACAGTTAATCGACGAATTTAACCTTGCCCATATCACGAGGTTTTGCTTCGGGCTGTTCGGTAGCGTATCCCAGGCCGACACACAGGCAGAACTCGTACCCTTCCGAAAATCCAAGGCGTTCTACCATAGGTTTGCATATTTCATTATCTGTGAGGAATCTCACGGGACTTCCCAGACATACCGATCCCACTCCGAGCGACCATGCCGACAGCATCATGTTCTGTGCCATGAGTCCGCAGTCATAAGCAGAGAAATCATAAGAAAGGTCTCTCGCAATGAATACCATCACAGGGGCTCCTCTGAAACATTGTGCGGCGAAATCATTGCCGGGGTGCGCTTGCCCCATTGCTTCGGACATCTCGGCCAGAGTAGCCGGATTGTCTATTATCCTGACTTCCCAAGACTGCTTGTTCTGCCCGCTTGGTGCATTGATAGCGCATTCCATTATGCGTGTGAGGGTGTCCCTGCCGACAGGTGTGGACTTGTACGCGCGGATGCTGCGCCTTGCCATCATGTTCTCGATTGCTTCGTTGTTCATCTTTTCGTTTTCAGGTTGATTGCATGCGGCTGCCATGATGAGGCAGAGTCCGGCAAGCAGAAGGTTAATGTTTTTCATCGCTTATGGTTCTAGTATTTTGACAAATATAATAAAGATTGCAGGATTTTTGCTAAATTGCGCTGGTTGCCGTCATGAATTCTTTCGGAGAGATATCTGAATAGTATTTTTACGGTGTAAATAAATTATGCGATAATGGACAGAGCAAAGTTTTTCAGCGGGCTGGCAGTCATGGTCGGCCTTATCGTTCTAGGTGCGATGATTCCTCGGGCTGTGGATAAATTCCGCTCGTACGACAGGGTAGTAAATGTAAAAGGCCTGTGTGAGAAAGAAGTGAAGGCTGACCGGGTGATATGGCCGGTCGTTTACAAGGTTATGGCTAACGATATCCAGACGGTATATGACCAGACGGCTGCCAATAATCGTGCATTGGTTGCATTTCTGGAGTCCGGTGGCATCAGGCCGGAAGAGATAACCGTAGGCGTGCCGCAGATTTCTGACAAGTATGCAAACGAATACGGAGACAACGACCGTGCGTACAGGTATATCGCCAAGAATGTCGTGACAGTTTATTCGTCTGATGTAGATGCTGTGATTGCGCTGATGGGCCGCCAGTCGGAACTCCTCAGGAAGGGTATTGTGACCGGAGGTGGCAGCCAGTGGGAGAATCCGGTGGAGTTCAAGTACGAAGGGCTGAACGACATCAAGCCACAGATGATTGAGGAAGCGACACGGAATGCCCGTGAGGTCGCGCAGAAGTTTGCGAAGGATTCGGACAGCAGACTCGGAAAGATAAAGACTGCCTCGCAGGGTACCTTCACCATCGAGGACCGCGACAGCAATACACCTTATATAAAGAAGGTGCGCATCGTGACTTCCGTGACTTATTATCTGAAAAACTGATTTTGATGACTTTCGGCGGTGCCTGATGTGTATGATGAGAGTCCCGTCTCTGCTTTATGCATGAAGTCTTTTTGCAGAATGACGGTTTTGGCACGGGCTTTGCAAAAAGTTAAGGCACGGTTAGTTTAGTTGTTAATAATAGGGTTATGGTTCATCCGGTCGGTCGAGAGATCTGCCGGATGTTTTTTTTCCTATGTCCATGGAAATCAGTCTGCGTTTCAGGTTTTCCCTAAAGCATATTTTCCGAAATTGATGGCGTTGTCATTCAGGAAGTATCTGCGCCAGCCTGTCATAATCTCTTGAGATGTATATGTATAATACTTGACCGTCAGTCACGATAATGCCGGAAAACTTGACTGACGGTCTCCGTTTTCGCGGAAAACAGCTGCTTTCAGACACCGTCAGTCACAAAATCAAATCAAAACCTGACTGACGGTCTCCGGCGGATACTGTTCATGCAGAAGAATAGAGCGGAATCCGTCAGTGTCTAGGCAGAACAAGGCATCTGCGGATTTGTGATTCGCTCAAGTGACGGACGCGGTAAAGAAATTCCGCAATTTCCTGTTTCTCTTTCAAAGATAACTGATAAACGGACTGTCTGCCGTATCGGTTGCGGGCAAGAGCGTC
The DNA here is from genome assembly GCA_045127685.1 of Candidatus Cryptobacteroides sp. Taxonomy (GTDB): domain Bacteria; phylum Bacteroidota; class Bacteroidia; order Bacteroidales; family UBA932; genus Cryptobacteroides. Next base: position 26,928 of record JBGVQP010000022.1, on the reverse strand, counting down.
AAGCTCGGTACACAGATTGATGTCGGATGTTTTCCGATAGTCGCTCTTGCCGCTTTCAAACACGTGCATCTGTTCGGTATCGTGCATATTGACCCCTAGTTCTATTGTACGCAGATTGACAGGAGGATGAATGACGTTGTCTTTCTGTTGTTCTGCCTCCCATTCTTCCGACGATTTCCTTGTCATGTAAAAGTTGAAAGCCCTTGCGGTACCGAATCTGTCTTCCATTTGAGGAATGTCCAATACGCTTTCGCGGGTGAATACACCGCTGGCAGTCATCTTGTAATTGCGGGGCCATTCGGCGTGACGGCCGAGAAATCTGGCGTAAGACTTTTCCGACAGTAGCGCTTCGTTGTAAAACTTTCCCATCTCGATTCTGAATATAGCGTTTGCCGAGCAGTGTGGGTATGCGTATGGCGTAGGCGCAACTCCGTGATGAACGGCCTGTCTGAGCGTATAACTTGCAGCGGCCAGTGTGTGATGGTGTCCGACAACTTCCAGCGTGAAATGGATTTCCTCTCCCAGTTTTCCGGTCCGACCGTATTTGCGGTTGAAATATTTGGAATACGGGTTACGGAAGTTGAACATGAAAGCCTTGGGGTCCGTCGTCTGTACAAGACTGTGTGAGTGGGTGGACATGATGGATTCTGCAAGTCCTGTCGATCCGGTTTTGTAGAGAGCCAATGCAAAACAGTTGAATCCTCTGTGATAGTCCTCAAGGTCGCGGAACATGACCTCATCTCCCGCGGAGATGCATAGATGGTAAGTCTTTTTCATAACATTGTATCTTTTTCACTTCTCGTTCTCAATAATCTTTCCCCACATCTCTCTCGAAATGCATGAAATCGAAGCCAAATCTATGAATATTTTTTGAAATTGCAGGTGTGTTTCAAGCATCTTTGACCGTCAGTCACAAAAATGCCGGAAAACCTGACTGACGGTCTCCGTTTTCGCGGAAAACTGCTGCTTTCAGACACCGTCAGTCACAAAATCTGCTCAAAACTTGACTGACGGTCCGGAACGCTGATGCCGGACATTCTTGACTGTCGAATAAGGACTATGCAGGTGCTGTGAAAGCTGACAGCATTGTCGCGAACACCGCCTCTTTGGCATGTGTGCTTTACTTCATGGTTGTATTCCAACTTGGAAAGGAATGGAAAGGAATGCGAGAGCACAGTCCGTCTAAAAGTTATCAACAATACAAAACACTGAATTTCAACATTTTTGTTGATAATTTAATTTTTATTCGTATCTTTGCAGCCCCCAAAATATGGGGTAATGAACATAAATTATTTATTAACAAACATTTATGCCTACAATTCAACAATTAGTTCGCAAAGGACGCGAGGTCATTGTCGAGAAGAGCAAGTCTCGCGCGTTGGATGCTTGTCCTCAGAGAAGAGGAGTATGCGTACGTGTGTACACTACTACACCTAAGAAACCTAACTCAGCTATGCGTAAGGTTGCCCGTGTACGTCTTACTAACTCTAAAGAGGTCAACGCCTACATACCTGGCGAGGGCCACAACCTCCAGGAGCACTCAATCGTGCTCGTTCGCGGTGGTCGTGTAAAGGACCTTCCGGGTGTGCGTTACCACATCCTTAGAGGAGCTTTGGATACTGCAGGTGTCGATGGAAGAACACAGTCACGTTCTCTCTACGGTACCAAGAGGCCAAAGAAATCTAAGAAGTAATTTTTTAATTTATCACCTTTAATTTTCTAAAAGAAATGAGAAAAACGAAGCCTAAGAAGAGGATTCTACTTCCTGATCCAAAGTTTCACGATGCTAACGTAACACGTTTCGTGAACAACCTTATGCTGGACGGTAAGAAGAGTATCGCGTATTCTATTTTTTACGATGCCATTGACATGGTAGGCGAGAAGATGAAAGATTCTGACAAGGCTCCTCTAGATATTTGGAGGAAGGCTCTCGAGAACGTAACTCCTCAGGTTGAGGTCAAGTCACGTCGTATCGGTGGAGCTAACTTCCAGGTGCCTATGGAGGTGCGTCCTGAAAGAAAGATCTCTCTCTCGATGAAGAATATGATCAACTTTGCTCGCAAGCGTTCAGGCCACTCTATGGCAGAAAAGCTCTGTGCTGAGATCATCGCAGCATATAACTGCGAAGGTGCGGCATTCAAGAGAAAGGAAGACATGCACAGAATGGCAGAGGCCAACAAGGCATTTGCACACTTCAGATTCTAATCCCCAACCATTCAGATTAATCAGAAAATGGCTAGAGATCTTAAATTCACCAGAAACATCGGTATCATGGCTCACATCGATGCCGGTAAGACCACTACTTCAGAGCGTATCCTGTTCTATACAGGTAAGACTCACAAGATCGGTGAGGTTCACGAGGGTGGTGCTACAATGGACTGGATGGTTCAGGAGCAGGAGCGCGGTATCACTATTACTTCAGCTGCTACAACTGCATTCTGGAACTATAACGGGGACACTTATCAGATCAACCTGATCGACACTCCGGGCCACGTTGACTTCACCGTTGAGGTGGAGCGTTCACTCCGTGTGCTCGATGGAACAGTGGCTACCTTCTGTGCGGTAGGCCGCGTACAGCCACAGTCTGAGACCGTATGGCGCCAGGCTGACAAGTACGGCGTTCCAAAGATTGCTTATGTAAACAAGATGGACCGTGTAGGTGCTGACTTCTTCGCAGTAATCGACGAGATGAAGGAGAAGCTTGGTGCACGCGCAGTTCCAATCTGTATTCCAATCGGCGCTGAGGATAAGTTCGATGGCATCATCGACCTCATCGCAATGAAGGCAATGATCTACGACCACAACTCAGACGCTCTTGTAAACTATCAGATTACAGACATTCCTGAGAAGTATGTAGACGAGGCTAACGCTTGGAGAGAGAAGCTCGTCGAGGCTGCTGCCGAGTACGATGAGACTCTCATGGAGAAGTTCTTCGAGGATCCTGACTCAATCTCTGAGGATGAGGTTATCGCAGCTCTCCGCAAGGCTACAATCGATATGGCTATCGTTCCTGCATGCTGTGGTTCATCATTCAAGAACAAGGGTGTTCAGTTCCTTCTCAACGCGGTTATGCGTTACCTCCCATCTCCACTCGACAAGGGTGCTGTTAAGGGTATCAACCCTAAGACAGGTGATGAGACAGAGCGCAAGCCGGATGCAAAGGAGCCGTTCTCAGCTCTCGTGTTCAAGATTGCAACTGACCCATTCGTAGGTCGTCTTGCTTTCCTCCGCGCATATTCAGGTAAACTTGACGCTGGTTCATACGTACTCAACACCCGTTCTGACAAGAAGGAGCGTGTTGCACGTCTTTACCAGATGCACTCTAACAAGCAGAACCCTATCGAGTTTGTTGAGGCAGGTGACATCTGTGCAGCAGTAGGTTTCAAGGACCTCCGCACAGGAGACACTATCTGCTTCGAGCAGGCTCCTATCACCCTCGAGTCAATGGAGTTCCCTGATCCGGTTATCGGTCTTGCAGTTGAGCCTAAGACTCAGAAGGATCTTGACAAGCTCGGTATCGCTCTTGCAAAGCTCGCTGAGGAGGACCCAACCTTCACAGTAAAGACTGACCATGAGACTGGCCAGACTGTCATCAGCGGTATGGGTGAGCTTCACCTTGACATCATCGTAGACCGTCTCCGTCGTGAGTTCGGTGTTGACATCAACCAGGGTGCTCCACAGGTTAACTACAAGGAAACCATTACCGCTACAGTTCAGCATCGTGAGGTCTTCAAGAAGCAGACCGGTGGTCGTGGTAAGTTCGCAGATATCATCGTTGAGATCGGACCTGCAGACGAGGGCGTAACAGGCCTCCAGTTCGTTGACGAGGTTAAGGGCGGTAACGTTCCTAAGGAATTCATCCCATCTGTTGAGAAGGGCTTCAAGTCAGCAATGGCTAATGGTGTTCTCGCAGGTTACGAGGTACCTTCACTCAAGGTTACTCTTAAGGATGGTTCATTCCACCCAGTCGACTCTGACCAGCTCTCATTCGAGATCTGCGCTCGTCAGGCATTCCGTCACGCTTGTCCTAAGGCTAAGCCGGTTCTCCTCGAGCCTATCATGAGCCTCGAAGTTGTTACTCCGGAGGATTACATGGGAGACATCGTAGGTGACCTCAACCGCCGTCGTGGACAGATCAACGCAATGGACTCGACTCTTGGTGCACGTATCGTAAAGGCATACGTTCCACTCGCAGAGCAGTTCGGTTACGTGACTATCCTCCGTACCATTTCTTCTGGACGTGCTACCAGCACAATGTCATTCCACCACTACGCAGAGGTTCCAGCAGGACTCGCTAAGGAAGTTATCGAGAAGAGTGGCTACAAGGCTGACGATGACGAATAATTGTTTAACTGAATTCAACGAAATTTGATATGAGCCAAGTAATTAGAATAAAACTCAAATCATTCGATCACATGCTTGTTGACAAGTCAGCAAAGAAGATCGTTGATACAGTGTCTGCAACAGGCGCTCGCGTGAACGGACCTATTCCGCTTCCGACCAACAAGAAGATCTTCACTGTTAACCGCTCGACTTTCGTAAACAAGAAGTCACGTGAGCAGTTCGAGCTCAACTCATACTGCCGTCTTCTTGACATCTACGATTCAACTCCAAAGACTGTTGATGCTCTTATGAAGCTCGAACTTTCTTCTGGTGTTGAAGTTGAAATCAAGCTCAACTAATCGAAGATATCGAAAAAAGTATTATATTTGCATTGTGGTTCGGTAATCACTCCGAACCACAGCAAATATTTTGAAGTTTGTTTTGGTCTTAGTGCAAGGAAGACAAGCGAGAAGGAAGGGAGTTACCTTTCGGTAATGACCGACTGACGATGCGAAGTCTGACGCAGCAATAAGCCAAAAGAAACGAAAAATGGTCCTATAGCTCAGTTGGTTAGTAGCACCTGACTCATAATCAGGGGGTCCCAGGTTCAAGCCCTGGTGGGACCACAAAAGGCGGCGATATCGCCGCTTTTTGTGTATAACACATCGGTTTTTGAGAATTTTCAGAGACCGATGTGATTTTTTGTCTATATTAGAACAGCTAATTTAAATCTATGATGAGAAGAATCGTTTTATTGGCGCTTTTTTGTTCTTTAGCGCTCGGATATGAGATGTCTGCTCAAGACACTCTATACGGTATTCCAATTGATTTTTCCCGCGTGGGATACAGGTGGGGAGATACCCAGATACCGGATTATCCGGTTGTGAAGACAGTTGAGGCCCCGAGGCCGGGAATGGACGCGACAGCAATCATACAGATAGCGATTGACAATTGTCCGGAAGGCGGAACTGTGCTTCTTAAGGCGGGGCAGTACAATATTGCAAACAGAATAGTCCTGGAAGGGAGCGGAGTGATTCTTCGTGGCGAGGGCGACGGTACCATCCTTAAAGCAGTCGGAAAGAACAAAAGGCCGCTGATTACATTAGGTAAAGCCACAAAGAGGACCATAGGAGAGGGAAGTGCCATAGCAGACAGGTTTGTTCCTGCCGGTCGGATGTGGGTGAGTGTAAAGAAACCTCAGATGTTCAAGGAAGGAGATAGGGTAGTTGTGCGTTTCCATCCGAACTCCAAATATTTCTCTGCTATAAAAATGGATGAAATTCCTCAGAACAAGGAGAATAATGTGGTACAATGGACTCCGGACAAGTATCAGATGGCTTGGGAGAGGATTGTGATGAAGGTTGATGGTGACAGGCTTTGGTTTGATAACCCGCTTGTGCTGGAAATGGACCAGAAGTTTGCCTCGCTTATGACAGTCAATCACACATCATGGGATAGAGTTCAAGAGTGTGGTATAGAGAATATGAGGTTGGTGAGCGATTATGATCCGTCAGTGCTGGACAAGAAGGGAAACAAGGTTGATGAAGAGCACTCTGATTGTGCAATAAGTGTCAGAGCGGCAGAGCATTGCTGGGTCAGAGGAGTAAATTCGTACTATTTCGCCAACAAGCATACAAGTCTTGACAACGGAGCCAAGAATATAACTGTTATGGACTGCGAATGCCTTGAACCGGTGTCAAAGATAATGGGAGGAAGAAGATATGCTTTTTTAATAAACAGGGGCGAATTGTGTCTTGTGAAGAATTGTCATGCAGACAAAGACCGCCATGCCTTTGTGACCGCAAGGATCACTGCCGGACCTAATGTGTATCTGGATTGTGAAATGACAAATGCCTATGCCGGTGCAGGCCCTCATCAAAGATGGGCGACCGGTGTGCTGTACGACTGTTGCGTGACGGATGGTCTTCTTGAACTTCAGGACAGACATAATTGGGGTACCGGTCATGGATGGGCCGGAGTCAACCATGTGCTCTGGAACTGTGAGTCAAAGACGATCGTGTGTCAGAATCCATGGGCTCATGGCAAGAACTGGGCGGTGGGTTGCATCGGTGAAAAATTCGCCGGACGACAATATCACGACGCTCTTGTGCGCCCGGATGGAGAGTGGCATTCTCCGGGAAAACATGTGGAACCAAGGTCTTTGTATTATCACCAGCTTGAAATAAGAAAAAAGGCTTTTTCTCAATATTGATTTTAATACTTATACAAAATGAAAAGATTTCTATTGCTGTCTCTTGTACTGCTGATAAGTGCATACGGTGCTGATGCACAAAAGGATATGTCCGGCGAAATGTTTGATCTCGCCAAGATCAAGAGCGGAGTCCGCAACAGACGTATCAGCAGCAATGATCAGGAGGGACTTAACAAAGACAGGAAGTCGTTTATTGCTCCGGACAGTACTTTGGTCATCGCGGATATCGAGGGCGCCGGTGTGATAAATCATATATGGATTACCATATCTCCGACACCGGACAAACTGTCCAGAAATGACATCATACTGAAAATGTATTGGGATGGAAATGAAGAACCGTCTGTAGTGGCTCCAATCGGTCCGTTCTTCGGCCAGGGATGGCAGGAACGATATAATTACAATACATTTGCTTTGACGGCCGGGCCAACTGAAGGAACAGGTCTATGCTGCTATTTCACTATGCCTTTCGAAAAGGGGGCGCGCATCGAGATAGAGAATCAGGCGGATAATGAAATCAGGCATTTCTTCTATTATATCGATTATCTCGAGATGAAGAAGCTGCCGGAGGATATGGGAAGATTCCATGCCTGGTACAACAGAGAGATTACCGAAACTGGCCCTGACGGGGAAACGGAATGGCGCATAACCGGGCCGCAGAAACCGAATCTGGATGGTTCAGGCAACTATGTGTTTGCTGATATCAAGGGCAAAGGTCACTTTGTCGGCATAAATTATTATGTCCAGTGTCCTACACCGCTATGGTATGGTGAAGGAGATGACATGTGGCGTATTGACGGAGAAGATTCGTTTTCTCTCCTGGGTACAGGTACAGAGGACTTTTTCAATACCGCATGGTGCCCTAAAGAGAAGTTCGAGCACATCTATTTCGGCAGCCCGCGGGTCAATGATGATATCGGATGGTTGGGAAGGACTCATGTATACAGATTCTTCATACAGGATCCTATCTATTTTGAAAAGAGTCTTCTGGGTACTATAGAACATGGACATAACAACTGTCTGACATTGGATATCGCCACTGTGTCATATTGGTACCAGGACAAGGCTGTCGGAGTTCCGGCGATTCCGGACAAGGCAGGACGCGCACTCAAACCGATGATCGACGAAAGGATGATCCATAGATGGCGTGATGCCTGGAGAAAGAGTATGGGTAACGGTGCTACCCTCTGGGGAAATGAAGCGAGCCGGCCCTAATTGGTTCTTTTTGCAATTAATCCCGCGACTATTCATATCTTTGTCTTGATATGGCAGTAAAGACAGATATACCACAGATAACGGCGTTGCGGAATGCTGTAGAGAAACGTTTCGGACATCCGATAGAAAGCCGTACAGATTTCTCGCTTCTGGCTCAGGAGATCGAGCGAGTCACTCATGATCACATTGCAGAGAATACTTTGCGTCGTCTGTGGGGGAAGATTGCGGGATATGGGACCGTTTTCACTCGTACCTTGGATGTTCTTAGCCGTTATGTGGGACAAGATCATTGGAAGACATTCTGTACAGCCATCCAGAAGTCTTCGTTAGGAGAGTCTGACATTATTTCAGATGGGATGACAATTAAGGTTGAGGATCTCGTGTCAGGAGACCGCATCCGTATCGGTTGGCTTCCGGACCGTATGTGTGTGGTGGAGTATGTCGGAGGAAGAACCTTCAGGGCCATAGATGCCAAGAATTCTACACTTCAAGTTGGCGACACCTTTGAGTGTAGTGTCATGGTCAGGAACTATCCGCTGTTTGTAGACAATCTTGTGCATGGCGGAGAACACTGCACCCGCTATTCAATAGGTCTGACCAATGGTCTGACCACTCTTGAAAAATTGTAGATTCCCCAGGATTTGCTAACTTGCGTCCAGTTATGGGCATCGATATCCTTGAAACGATAAGCGAAGGGCGGTTTTTCCGTATCCTGAAGGCAAGACAAGGCACAAAGTTCATAATCCTTAAAGCAACGATAAGTCAGGAATTCATGATGACGGAACTGCTTCGAAGGGAATATGAACTTGGAAAGTCATTGTCACATCCATGTATTGTCAGCACGCTTGGTTTTCTGGATGATACTCCGGCCGGAGCAGCCATCGTCTTGGAATATATAGAAGGAAGGACCTTGGAGGACTTCCTTGCTGATGCTCCGACATTCGCCGGACGGCAGGCTGTGCTTGATGATATCCTCAGTGCTGTGGACTATCTGCATCATCGCGGCGTCCTTCATAATGACCTGAAACCGTCAAACATAATCGTCAACCCCCATGGCGCTGCCAGAATCATCGACTTCGGCCTTTCCGTCAGTGATGACAGTATATACAAGGGGTGTGTCGGCGGTTCTGATGACTTTTCTGCTCCGGAAATAATACATGGAAAAGGTCCGGCGGGAGCAGCATCTGACATTTATTCCATAGGACTGCTGATAAAACTTCTCTTTGGCAGAAAATATCAGAAGATACTTGACCGCTGCTGTCTTCATGATCCGTCCGGAAGATACAGGAGCGTGCCGGCACTCAGACGGGCTATTGCGCTTAGAAGACACCTCCCTGTAGCGGCTGCGACAGTCATATTCGCCATTTTCGTGCTTGCTCTGATCCTCCCGTCAAAGATGCAAACCGCTTTTGCGGACTCGTACCACAAGGCTCTTAAAGACCGTCTGAGGACAGAGATGTCATCTTTCTATATTCCAGCACGAGACTCCATGTTCCGTCAGACAAGCTTTGCGGCAGCTTCCGTATTCAAGGGAGAGTATCTCATTGAATATGTCCACTTCCACGACTCCCTCCCGGCGGATCAGCGTCTTGCCTGCGAGGAAATCTTCGCCGAGCAGTCGGCTCAGCTGGATTCTGTCCTCCTTTCATACCAATAGGACTTTAAAAGGGCCAATAAGGGCCTTCCGTTAACTGGATATTATGGTTTTCTTTGTAGAAACATTCTGCAATGGGGATTTTTCTGACCATAATAGCACTAGTTGTATGCGTGTTCTGCATGAAATCCATTGTCCGCTTCATTGTATGGATCTTCGATTTTCTGATGAGGAACATTATCTATGTGATTGTTATAGTGGTTGGAACAGTAGTACTCTTAAAGGGGTGTCAGATTCCTTAAACAGAAAAGCCGATTCGCTGGAAAGGAGGTAGGCCGATTTCAAAATTTATTAAAGATGAAAAAGATTAAATTCTTCTCAATCGCGGCTCTTATTAGAGGTCGCAAGTCAAGCGGAAAGGAAGACTACAGTTCCTACAAGAATTGGAAGGCTCTTAGTGGAGATGTCCAGTAGTCTAGCTTAAACGAGCCTATCGCTATGGTAGGCTCGTTTGTTGAAAATATATGTATAAATCGTTACCTGTATATCGGGCAGGGGAGAAGTATTGTTTCTCTCCGTTTTTTGGGGTGACATATATTGTGTCCGGATATGAGCATGAACAGGATAGAAATTCCTTGCAAGTAGAGTGTGAATATCAGTCATGTATACTGGATCCATTCCTTCTACGCAAAAGAGAAAAATGTCGTACCCCAAGGGCATCGTTGTTTTCCAAGGTGTATGCTCATGTCTTGGTCTTTTTGTGGAAGTATTGTTATCCCTTGGTTTATCTTTTAAGTTATTGCCGTTTCTCAATATATAAGGATGCTGGTGAAGCAAATGTTGCTTTTCGTAGTATTCTTAAGGATGCCGATCAGAAGGTTTTATGTTTGCCACGTTCGGTTTTTATTGCCACCACCTCGGCAAAATTCAAGTTGTCCGGTGCAATGTTTATTGGCTGTGCTTTTCCGATGCGTCATATGCATGCGTGGGTGATAGAGGAAGGAATGCATGCAGATGTGTTTGATCAACAATGGATCATGTTTACCCCAATAGTGATGATGAAATAACATGGAGCAGAGGATATTCAAAGGCAGGCCACAGTCAAGTCTGTCGTTTCTTGATATAGCAAACGGAGTTGTAAAGACGGATATCTGGCAGGAACTTGAAGCGGGTTTGTGGAGCAGTTTTTTGTTTGACAATTATTTATACAATAATGATATAGGGGAAGTCGAACAATGGAAATGGCGATCGCTGTTTCCCAATATTAAAGTAATAAATCCTGGATTTCGTTGGGATAAGTCGTTGGACGAGATAGTTCCGGACGTTTACAAACCGCAGAGATGCGAGGCAACATTTGAAACATTTCTTGAGAGTGCGGAAAAATATTTCAAGCAGTTTGAAGGTAAAAAAATAGGGGTGCATTTAAGCGGTGGTCTCGATTCAAGTTTGATAATATGTCTTCTTCGACATTTCAACATACCGTTCGTGGCAATCGGGCTATGTTCATATCGTTTTGAGTTTCGGACAGAGAGGCGTGTTCAATATGTTATGGCAGATTATGCGGATGAAGCATTGCTGTTAGATATGGATCAATATCCCTTTTATGCTAATCTGGATAAGAAACCTAAACATCAAGTTCCGGATTCCAATATAAAGATGTGTGATGCTTCAATGGCATTAGCTAGAGAATTTGCAAAGAAAGGTTGTCAGGTAGTTCTTTCCGGTCAGGGTGGGGACACGCTCCTTGCAGAAGCAGTTAAGGATATTACTGATTTTGATGGATACAATATAGGTAACGAGTTTACCTTGCCATGGGAGCAGGATTTTGTCTATGCACCCTTAGGAATTGAACTTTATTCATTTTTTGCAGATAAGGGAATAATTGATCAGATTTCATCTTTGAGAATTAGTGAACCTGTGGATCCGACAAAAAAATGGACCAGACGATATTTTAAAGATATTCTTCCATTAGAGCTGTCTGAATTCACCTATTCTTCTGATTATTTTGGTCACTCAAGTGATGGACTTGATAAAGCAAAACCGGAATTTAAACTGCTATTTGAAGAAGCTTATGATATTTTGAGGAATCCAATGTTTTCCCCTTTGGGGATAAAAAGAATTTTAAGTAAAGACGTGTTGTCTCTTGAGTATAAGGAATATTGTGAATTTTGCAGCAAATTATCCATAGCGGTATGGATACATTCATTATTCAGAAAAGATGATTAGAGAGATTGTATTTGCAAGGGATAAAACAGACCCCTCTCAGATTGCATTAAACTTTAGACCAGAAGCAGACGCAATGGAAAAGTTAGGAATCAGAGTCGGAGTTGCTCCACACGATGATAGTGAGCAATTGTTTTACCGCGGATATATTATGCATGACCAAAGTGAATACCCGGACGATCCCCGGTTTATCCAAGGTTGGAGAGAATATGAATCTATGACACGTATGTCAAAGACATACCCATTGATTGAGGATATAAGCATTCCCACATTTTTTGTTGATGGACTTGATTATACTGTTGAAAAGCAGATAAAGGATCGAGGTTGGGATAGGGCTTTTATCAAGAACGAGGAAAAGTCGTTGTGGGATGAGGGAGAATTTGCGTCTGTATGGCCGGACAATACAATTGAAACGTTGTGCAGGAAATATCAGGCTCTCCCATATAAGGGTGTGTTTGCTGTGCGGAAGTTCATGAACCCGGAATTATTTTTTGAAGAAGAACGCTATTGGGTTATTTTGGGGCAGATATATCATCGTACGGGAATTATACCTGATATAGTAAAGACCGCAGTTGAAAGATTATCTGTTCTTCGATGCCATTACTATACGATAGATGCTATTCCTGGCTTTATCGTCGAAGTCAATTCGGGCGAGGCGTCGGATAGAATGGGTGTAAACTCACCTGAATTGTTCTCCGAATGGTGGAGAGTTGCTTTAAAACAATAACTTTTTAAAGAAAATATTATATGACACGACTAAGAGTTAGTACAAGGACGGTATGTCCATGCACGCGTGCAGATATTCTGACAAATAAATATCCCGAGTTGTTTAAAGATGCACGGAAACAGGCACGACGGCTTGTCGAGTTACAGAAACAATTGTTGGTCTTGATGCCGGCATTACGTGATGAATTGTTAAATACGAGGGGTATGTTTATAACAGACGCTCAATATTTAAGAGACTTTGGTACAGTAAACAAGCATCAACATTTCATATTTTTGAGATCGCTGTTTGCATTTACAGAGGAAGTGTGGAAGCTGCTGGACGATGCTTGCCGCAAATTGGCAGAAGCAGAAAACAACCAGGATTCATACAATGCTGCGAGATTGAAATGGAGCCTTACGGATTTAATCAATGGCCTGGAAAAGATGCCGTTGGATGACATGTTGGATGATGAAGGTTTATGTGATGACTGGGAAACGCTATTTAATGCTGGTGAATTTTTGCAGCGACCAAAGTTAGATTACACGGTATGGAGGAACTGGACGTGGAGTAAGCTTTGTCACGAACTCGTACATCCTTCTAATGGTTCGGGAGGTTTGAGTGTAGAAAGGCCAGGCCCTCTTGATTCTATTCTTGCAGAGGAGTGTCCAGACCTCATGTCGACTGGTGAACTCCTTACGGATGATATAGCAATCGGCATGCACAGTCAGTATGATTAACGCTTTAATACGTGTGTAATTATGTCCATCACCATCGGTAGTGGAAGGAGCATCGGCTGACTATGAGAATGGGTTGTATGCTTTTCTGAAATTATTCAAAAACAGGAATCAGCAGATAATTTTAAAATTTTTCCATTTGTTACTATATTATAAGAGAGAATAAGGAAAGATTAAATTTGACATGTATGACTTTTGAAGATTTGAAAGGAACTTTGATCCTGATTTCCTACGACGCTGTCAGTACTGAGGATGAGAGTGAGACTTGGTCAAGCTGTTTACCTTACACTTTTGATGATGGCAATCTGATCTTGTATGACCTCAACGGTGAGGATGATATCGATCACACGATAGATCTGGACAACTATGCCGTCGCCCAGACAACTCCGTTTGATATAGAGAACTTTGCCTCAGTAAATGATCTTCTTATAAAGATCTTGCTTACTGAAGGCAGGGAGATTATCCGCGAGGGGGCTTTCAATGAGTATGAGGTTGTTGATAACAGGATTACATTGACTCTATATGATTCGTCCCGCAATGAAATTCTGTCCCGTTCACGTAAGATTGGCAGCAAGGTACCGAAGCGGCCATCCGAGCCTGAAAGTGAGCCGACTTATACGCCTGAGCAGTTAAATAAGGTAGCGGACTCTTTGTACAGATTGCGAAGATCGCTATGTATTTCTGGTTGGATGGAATTGGGCTTTCATACTCTACTGCTTGTTGCAGCCGGTGCTTTGGCTCTGTGGATATTCTTGGATTACCCGGTTTTGCCTTGGATGAAGTGGGTGCTTGCAGCCATGTTCGGACTGTATTTCACACAAGTGTGGTGGAGTAACAGGAAGACATGCCCGATCTTTGTCGCCTGGCCGCTTACCAGAAGGGCAGAAGACCGTCCGTGGATAAACGGAGGTGCACTTTCTGGATTGGGAATGGGGATATTGCTTTTCTGCTTTCCGGAAGTTAAACTGGCAGATGCATTCTTTGCCGGTCTGATCGTAGCATATTGTGTGACAGTCTGCTGGTGTGTCTTGTCATGGCTCAATGACTTGGTTGAGGGTGATGACAACATTCTCATGCCTGCGCTCAGGTCGCTCCAACGCTCAAACAGACGAGCTGCAAGAAGGTCTTTCTTTCATAATATGTTTGGTCTTTAATCAGTTCGGAACTCTGGATTCCAGAGAGCGCAGTGCGTTTTTCCGGTGGGTGACGGGTAGGATATGGATGTCTCATGAATTAAAGTGAAAAAGAATAGAGTTATGCAGATTGAAAAAGACGGCAGGAACAGGCACATCATATTTTTTGATATGGATAACGTGCTCGTGGATTTTCGGTCCGGCCTGGATAGAGTGCCGCAGGAAATCAAGGTGCAGTATGAAGATGACGGTACCGGCAAGCCTCATTATGATGATATACCAGGCCTGTTTTCATTGATGGACCCGATGCCGGGCGCGATTGAGGCGGTAAACGCATTGGCTGCAAGCGGGCGCTATGAATTATACATATTGTCGACAGCGCCTTGGGGCAATCCGAGTGCATGGACAGACAAGGCCCTATGGGTGAAGAAGCATTTTGATTCCGACCGCCCGGAGGGTGTTTTCTATAAGAGGCTGATTCTTACTCATCATAAGAATATGTGCATCCAGCCGAACGCCTGGCTTATAGACGACAGGAAGGCTCACGGCTCGGAATGTTTCGATGACCACTTCATTCATTTCGGTTCGGAAAAGTTTCCGGACTGGGCTTCCGTGCTGAAGTTCTTTTTGAGCTAGAAGCCCTTGACAGATATTGATGATACGAATAATCAAATGTTGAAGTTTATGTCAGAAAAGACCAAAAATTTATTGTTCGTGATTTCTATAATCGTTGTAGGAATCAGTCTTGGAATTGTCGCAAATCATTTTTTTCCATGTAAGGATTATATGACTCCATTGTTTATTGTCCTGGCAATCCATATCTATCTTGAAGACATGTTCAAGAGGGAAAGGATGAAGAAGAATTAGCAGCGGACAGAAACTATTCTTAAAGCCGTCGCGAACACCGGTGTTGAATCTGAACTTCCAGTGGCACATCGCTGTACGCAACGGCTTGTCGCGCTGTGCCGTTGCGAACGCAAATCGTTATTCTGCGCCCTACAATGCACGTCTATGTACGCAATGGCCTGTCGCCAGATACCATCGCGAATGCAAATCGTCATTCTGCGCCCTACAACGCATATCTATGTACGCAACGGCTTGGTATGGCATTATGCAATGGCTCTCGTTACAGCACTGATTTCCGGATGCAAAGGTGTGATGGTCAGATAAAAATTTATTACATTTGTCGGTAGTATTGACTTTATTATGTCAGCAATTGGCCGCTTTCTCTTGACTTGTTTCCTGAACGTGGCTTGCCAGGAACCCTGACATCGGATAAGGTCAGGATTATACTTTTGTATAACAGATTAATAATTAAAAATATGAAACAGATTAAAAATCTACTGTCAATCCTATTGGCATGTCTATTTGTGCTGCCATTGGCTGCTGAAGAAAGAACAATCAAGAGAAAAGTTGCGATCGGACGCTTCTCAAACGAGACTCAGTATGCAAAAGGCCTGTTCTACGATAAAGAAAATGATCCGATGAGAAAGCAGGCTTTGGATATTCTTTCTTCAAAACTTGCTGCAAGCGGAAAGTTCATTCTTCTTGAAAGAGAGGACTTGGATATTCTCGTTAAAGAGACTGGGGCGGACATGAATAAGATAGGTGCAGATTATATCATTCTCGGATCGATTACAGAGTTTGGTCGAAAGACAGAAGGAGAACAGAAAGTATTCTCATCAACCAAGACTCAGACAGTGGAGGCGGGAGTGAGCATCAGACTTGTGGAAGCTTCTACGGGTTTGATTATATATTCTGATGAAGCAAAGGGCTTTGCAGAAACTTCGACAAAACAGACAATGGGCCTTGGTGGTACAGCAGGATATGATGCGACCTTGAGCGATAAGGCCATCTCATCCGCTTTATCACAGTTGGTAGAGAATATCATCAATAAGTGTATGAATCAACCATGGAAGTCTTATATACTTTCTGTAGAAGACGGTTCATACATTATTTCGGGCGGTGCGTCCCAGGGATTGGTGGCAGGAGATAAGTTTACCGTTTATAAGAGGGGCAAGGTCGTAAAGAACCCTCAGACTGGAATGAATGTGGAACTGCCGGGTACAAAGGTTGGTGAAATTACAGTTGTTTCTTCGTTCGGAGATACACCGGAAACGGAATTGTCATTCTGTAGTTATGAAGGAAGTGCGATTGATCTGGAGAATCTTGTGAATTATTATATAATGGATAAATAGCCATGAAGAAGTTATTTGTATTCGCGTTTTTTACAATAATTCTGACTGGCTGCGGAGTAGGTACGTACTCTGTCCAGTCAGGAGTGGAGGATGCTGCTTTTATTTCTTTTACAGATGACGTGAAGCAGGAAATAGCAGTCAGCATTGACAATAAAACGTATACAGTGCAGACCGTTAAGCAGAAAGCTTATAAGAGCGGCAGAAATATCAGACAGACGGCTCTAAATACAATTAAGTTGACTCCTGGGCAGCATGTAGTATCGGTCGCCGTCAACGGGAATCAGATATATAGTCACAAGGTGTTCCTGTCAACCGGAGAGACTAAGATCATAGAGTTATGAAGCAACTGTTGATTCTATCCCTTGTGACATTCTGCCTGACATCTTGCGGATTGACATCTTCTCTTTACTATTGGGGAGGAGAGCAGAATGGAGCAACGACCTATGAAAATCTGGCATACAGAAATTATGACAGGCAGACTCCGGAGAGCTTCTGTAAGTTGATTTGTATGTATGAAGATATAGTAAGTAACCCGGGAGGAGCACGCCGGATGCCGCCTCCCGGCATCTGCGCCGAATATGGATATATGCTTCTTATCCCGGAGAACGCGGCCATATTTGCAGAGCATGCTACAGCAATGCAGAAGAGGATATTCGAATCGCGTGACTATGCTACATTCTTCCCGATAAAAGGTAAGGAACTTCTTCAAAAGGAGATAGAGCTATATCCGGAATCTGCCAAGTTCATAGCTCCCCTTATTGAAAGACTCTGTAAATAGGCTGCCCTATGAAAAAAATTCTATACCTGGTGATTCTCTGCTGCATGGCAACTTCATGCGGTATGTTAAATTCGGTTACAAGAGAGTCTCAATATGCCAAGATGTATGAAGAGAAGCCGGTCACGCTTCTTGTGATGCCTCCTATCAATAATTCAGCAAACGTGGAGGCGAAGGAACTTTTATACACATCCATCAGCCGTCCACTCGTGGAAGCCGGATATTACGTGATATCTCCACTTCTGGCAATGGATGTTCTTAAGGCGGAAAGTGCTTACGATGCCGAGATGTTCTTTGATGCACCTCTTACTCCATTCCGAAATTACTTTGGCGCAGATGCCGTTGTCTTCTCGGTGATAGATACTTGGACAAAAAAAGGTATGGGAATTGAGACAAAGATCAGATATGTCATCAAGTCTACGCATACGCATGAGATACTCTTCGACAGAAGTTGTGATTTGTACCTCGACCTGTCTGTCAATTCAGAGTCGAAAAGTGGACTTGGTGCATTGATCAATCTTGCGGCATCTGTAATCAATACTGCTGTAACGGATCATATTATTGCTGCACGAAAGGCAAATTACTTTATCCTCAGAGATATCCCTCGCGGTAAATATAGTCCGGAACATATGCTGGATAAAGATGAAATTGCAGAGGAGAAAGATATCGTCGCCAGAGTAAAGTAGCAGCAATTTGGGACTGAGATATATGAGGAAATTTTTATACTTGTGCGCTGGAGTCATCGCATCATTGACTCTTGTTTCGTGTGGCGCCAATTTCGACTAACTTCTTGCAGACGGAAAGTACAGGGAAGTCGAGGATCGTTTTCAAATCGATGGGTTCTGTGGATTATCAATTGGTTTAGGTAATAATTCTAGAAGATGTTGCAGTCGTAATCAATATTCATTAATCATTTTTCGTAAAACTTTATACCTTTGCGGACAATCATGAAAAATCTACTGAAATATCTTCTCTTGAGCCTGGTTGCTTTGGCATTTCATTTGGGTGCCAAAGACGATATGTTTGCTAATGAAGATATTCATGACTATGACTATGCGAGTGCTTATACTGCATCATTAAATGTCAGTATAACTGCACCGACGACGGATATTTGTCTCCCTCGTCAGGTTTCAACGGTAAGTGCTTCACGTCTGCAAAGCAATTCAAACAGGCATGAAACCAGTCACAGGCAGAATTGCGAAGTGGTAAAGTCGGGAAAGACAATCAATGCCACCCTTAGGTACGTCGTTCAGAGACAGTCTTTAATCATACATTCTTCACTTATGGAGCCTGCCAATAAATTGGTCAGTCTCTGTAGGCTTATCATTTAGAACATAGTTTGAGAGTTTTATTCTGCGGTGTTTTTCAGGCAATTGGAAGACATCGCCTGGTTTCGTTATGTTATAAACAATCAAACAACTAAATGATAAATCAATATGGAAAAGACATTCGTTAGAGTTCACTCAATCAAAGATATCGTAGTATTTATTTCACTACTTGCGCTGGGCTGCATACTTGTAGCAATTCCTGCTGGCGACGCTGTCAACATTGCAGGTTTCTTCCTTTTATTCGCAGGAGCAATCCTTGCATTTGTACTCAAGACTGGCTACAAGGACGTAGAGACAGCTGTAAAATATCACAAGAAGGAAAGATATTTTCAGCAGACTATGCATACAGGTATAGCAAACGCGATCGCTTCAAAGCCTGACTCGATTGATCTTTCGGAAGAGAATAAAGGCAACGCAATAAAATTGGATATCTATTACAGCAAAGCTGCAGGTAAGGCCTATATTCAATTGTTCGAGTATGTTCCATACACATACCAGCCTTGTTCCAAGATGTATGAATACGATCTTTCTAAAGTAAACAAGCTGATCGGATAATGGAACACATAATTTTGATTGTTTCCCTCGTGGGCATTGTCTTCGGAGCCTACTTCCTGGTTACCGGAGCGGTGTCCATTGCAAGGAAATACAAAGTGTCCGACTTCGGCATAGGAGCGGCCATCATCGGCGTAGGTACATCAATGCCGGAGATGACAGTCAGTTTTCTCGGAGCATTGAACGGAAATGCTGACGTTGCAATCGGTAATGTCGTGGGCTCGAACATCTTCAATGTGTTTGGAATCCTTGGCCTGACTGCAATGTTCTTCCTTGTTACATTCTGTAGAGAAAACCTCAAGTTTGACATTCCTTTCTGTGTCAGCGGGAGATATCAGCGTAGAAACTTCTACAAAGATCAAGGCAATGTACAAGATCATCGGCGAACTCGAATCTCTTGGTGATTCCGGTGAGACAATCAGCAGAATTCTCACTAGAAAGAACATTCACAAGCGTGAGTTTGATCATGAGATGCTTAAGAACCTCATCGGAATGTGTGATGCTGTTGCAGATGCATATGAAGCGATGATTTATAATCTCAAAGCCGCACATTTGGGTACACTGACTGAGATTACTAATGCATACAATGCTGAAGACCGCATCAATAACATGAGAAACCATCTGAGGGACTCTGAGGTTGAAGCAATTGAAAGCGGAAGTAAAAACTACCCATCAAGTGTATACTATATGGATGTGGTAAATGAACTGGAGAAGATGGGAGACTTCATTATAAATATTTCTCAGGACCTTGAGAAAGCCTTTCGACATAATTAAATATGGGAACAGTATTCAATTATAGTTTCTGGAGCCAGATGAAGAGACACATAAGTTCCAGCGTAGTTTTGATCTTTTTTACAATCCTCGC
Organism: Candidatus Cryptobacteroides sp.; assembly: GCA_045127685.1. Classification (GTDB taxonomy): domain Bacteria; phylum Bacteroidota; class Bacteroidia; order Bacteroidales; family UBA932; genus Cryptobacteroides. The sequence continues at coordinate 7,073 of JBGVQP010000022.1, read as the reverse complement.
CCTGATGTGCGCTAACATACAGGGCGTGAAGGATTGGTACTTTGAGTTATGGCAGAATTCGGTCTGCCTTTCCATAGGTGACTTTAACCTTTTCAGTCATAATGGGCATCCCTTGACCCTCGGACAGATGATAAATGATTTCCTCATGGCAATCTTCTTCTTGTCTGTCGGTCTTGAGATAAAACGTGAGATTCGCGTAGGAGAACTGTCAACACGTGAAAAAGCCATGCTCCCGATTATAGGGGCCTGTGGAGGAATGATCGTTCCGGTTCTGATTTTTGCGTTGGTCTGCCCGTCGGATGCTCTCATGCAAAGAGGTGTCGCGATACCAATGGCAACTGATATAGCATTCTCATTAGGCGTATTGGCAGTTTTCAAAGCCAGAGTGCCTGTAGGTCTGAAAGTATTTTTAGCGGCACTCGCCGTTGCAGACGATCTGGGTGGAATCATTGTCATTGCGCTTTTCTACTCATCACATATAAATGTAATGTTCTTAGTCATGGCTGCGGTCTGTGTGGCTGTTATGGTTATAGGAAATGCACTCGACAACCGCTCTAAAGCATTCTATGTGATCGTGGGTCTGGTTCTGTGGTATATGATGCTCAACTCTGGTATTCATGCAACCATTGCTGGTGTAATCGTCGCATTCTGCGTACCGGCTACCCTTAAGAAGGGTACAGGACATTATTTGGAGCGCATCCGTAAGAATGTAAACAAGTTCCCGGTAATCGATATTGATGAACAGCATAATACCATTGTTCTTACCAATGAGCAGATACACACTCTCAAGAGTATAGAGTCTGCTGCCGATAAGATGATCAGTCCTTTACAGGATCTTGAGGATAACCTTAACTTCCTTATCAATTATCTGGTGATACCATTGTTCGCTTTTGCTAATGCAGGTATTGATCTTTCTCAGATGAGTGTCGGAAGTCTGGTATCCGGGGTCGGCATGGCGACAATGCTTGGATTGGTGATAGGAAAATTTGTAGGAGTCTTCTCGTTTTCTTGGATTGCCGTGAAACTCAAGTTTGTCAGCCTTCCTGCCGGAACCACATGGAAAGCATTTGCCAGTGTGTGCGTGGTGTGTGGCATAGGATTTACAGTCTCAATGTTTATCGCAGATCTTTCATATGCCGGTATAGGTGTGATAGGTGAAACTCTTCTCGCTCAAGCAAAGCTTGGTGTCTTGTGTGGATCAGTAGTATCTGCAATACTCGGATGTGTTCTTCTTAATAAAACATTGCCAAAAAATCTCTAAAATCCCGGGGAAACCCGGGAAAATGGTTTAAAAAATCTTGGGGGAATCGGGAAAAGTACGAGATAATAGGCTAAACTCATATAAAAACGACCTGTTTAGCCCGTTATTGAGAGACTTTGGGAATTTGAAAAGTGTATATTTTATGCCCTGTTTTTGTTTGAAAAGTGTCTTAATTGACAAAATTTTGCAAAAACAGCTCGTTAATCGACAAAATTTTGCAATTTTGCAAAAGAACGTAATTTAAATGACGAATAACTAATGAATGGGCACCATAGAATTGGACAATTTCAGAAGATTACGAATAATAGACGAGATTTAAATCTACAAAATTTTGCAAAAAAGCTTCCTTAATCTACAAAATTTTGCAATTTGGTAGTGATAGATGAATTTAATTGACAAAAATAGATATGGCAATTGACTTTTTTAAAGAGATAATCTTTGCATCGGATGATGCTGTGGACTCTAGAATGATATCTTATAAGGAGAAGAAGGGCACCTTGAGAAAGATTGCTCCTAGAATCTATACGACCAATATGATTGACTCTCCGGAAAGTATTGTGAAGAGAAATCTGATAGAGATAGTGGCTTGGAGATTGCCGGGTTGTGTCTTGAGTCATAAGAGTGCTTATCTGCTACGTCCGACTGAATTTGGAAACCTTTTCATTACATATAGATTCACAAAGAAGATTACAGATCTTCCGGGAATTACTCTGAATGTTATGGAAGGACCGGAACATATTGATACTGACATTCGCCTAGGTGCCGCAGATGTATATGCTTCTTCTGAAGAGAGATGGATGCTGGAAATGATGCAGCAGGCAAGAACAGGAAAGGATGGCGATATAAAGAAGCTGCCAGATGAGGATATTGAGAAGAGGCTCGAAGAAATGATTAAGGTTGGGGGTGAAGAAAGGATTAATCGCTTTCGAGACAATGCTCGTAGGGTTTCGGAGCTCTTGGGAATGGAAGATGAATTCAAGAAACTTAATAAGATAATTTCTGCATTGCTTACCACTCATGATTCATCTGTCCTTTCTACGGCGCAGGGACTGTCTCGTGCAGCTGGCATGCCGATGGATGGAAGTAGGATTGTCTTGTTTGATGCATTGTATGATCAGCTATCTTCAATGTATTTCCCTGAACTTCCTGACTATAACAAGTCGGAAGAGGCGTTCAGGATGTTCTCTTTCTTTGAGAGCTATTTCTCCAACTATATTGAAGGTACTGAGTTTGAAATCAATGAAGCTAAGCAGATTGTTGATACAGGTATAACCATTCCTAAGCGAACAGCTGATTCTCATGACATCTTAGGTACTTTTAAAGTATTGTCCAACAGACAGGAAATGAGCAGGACTCCTGCAACTGAGGATGAATTTCTTGCATTACTTCGTCACCGTCATTCCGTGTTGCTGTCAGGAAGACCAGACTGCTCTCCAGGAGAGTTTAAGACCAAGAGGAATCGTGCAGGAAACACTGAATTTGTTGATCCGTCACTAGTGGAAGGAACATTGAGATATGGATTTAAACAATATAAGAATCTGAGAGATCCGTTCGCAAGGGCAGTGTTTATGATGTTCCTATGTAGTGAAGTTCATCCATTTACCGATGGCAATGGCCGAGTGTCAAGGATTATGATGAATGCAGAACTTGTCGCTACAGGGCAGACTCGTATCATTGTGCCGACTGTGTTTAGGGAGGATTATATTCTTGCTCTTCGCGGTTTGAGTCGTAGGCAGGATCCTAAGCCCTTTATCTCGGTTCTCCAAAAGCTGCAGACATTCAGTTCGAATCTATGGGGAGAAAATTTCTATGAGCTTGATGCTTACCTTAAAGAATGTAATGCATATGAAGAGCCAGATGTGGCAAAGTTGAAAATTATAGACAGAATTGGGACAAAGTCCTAATAGTGTTTCATACGTTTTCAGACTGAAAATTCGTAAACTCGGCAAAATACTCGTAAAATTTTGCGCTTCCAAAACAACCTGTTTAATTTGCCATGTCAGTTCTCGGATTGACATGGCTTTTATTATGTAAAATTTATTGAAATCAGTGATTATGAGAAGGCAGGAATGTGGAAGCAATGCGATGGTGACAGTGCAGATGACAGTGGAGGAATACCTTGAAATGAAGTCAAGGCTGGAAACGAAGGAGGTGACGACGAAGCAGAAGAACCTGGTCTATGGCCTTGAAGGAATAAAGACCCTCTTCGGCTGCAGCACGACCACAGCGTGGAGAATCAAGAAGATTTCGAAGCCAATAAACGCACAAAAGACACATACTATCAATCAACTGGGCGAAACGTGGTTTATGATGAGTACTATCCTAAATTATCAAAGCATTATGTTGATAACATTGACATTACATTGGCTAAACACTATTGTGTTACCGATGAAGAACTCGACTTCATCATAAACTACGATATAAAATATCGTATGGGCGATGAATTGAACAATGATTCGATTGCATAGGAGTTTTCCTATATGGAGATGTTATGCTTATGGATATACCATAGTTCGTGCCCTGTTGTCAAGTATGTTTCGAGGCCAGCAATCGGAATAATAGGCAATCGGAGCGTAAACTGTAGTAAATAAACGTGTCAGTAACAAAGAGTTCGTATGCCTGATCTCCGGATTGTATATCTGAGAATTTACAACATTATTATGTCCAAATTAAACTTGGGACTGTTGTTATCAAGAATCACATCATATTCTTCAATTCCTCTTGCTTTTGCGATATTGTGAAGTCTTTGCTTGTTTTTACCTTTTATCTTTGGGCCATAGTAAATTGCTTTTATACATTGACGATCAGGAATTTCTGTAAAGTCGCTATCCATCGCTGATGGACAATGGCTGAGCATTCTCCATTCTTTTTCTTGGGCATATCCATTTTGCCCCTTATATAAATGAGCTTTGTACCAATGTAGGAGATCGACAGGGAGTAAGTCCTTAGTGCTAGTGATTGACTGTAGTAGTTGATTTGTGATAATGTTAATAATGCTTTCTGTCGCATTGTATCTTGTCTCGGAATATATGACCGGGTAGATACTTGTGAAATTCTTCGAATGTTCTTCACATTCTTTCACTTTGGGACATACTTCGCAGCCACTGAAAGCTAAGTTTCTGAAATCATATTCCAAAGCAAATCCGGAATATCCGTCGGCATAGTTGTCCCACATATATTGAGATTGTACATCTTCTGTGAAACAGGCGATCTTGGTAAAGCGATTTGTGCGGATATTCTTGATGTGGGCATCTATAAGAATGCTAAGTTCATCTGTAAATTGTTCCCAATATGAAGTATCTAAAATTCTCTGTTGGATTTCGGTTGGCGTTGATTCGTTTATGATTCTTGCTTTATCTGCGAGCTCTTTGCCGAATTGTTGCTCAATAATTGGATATATCTCTCCACTTCCTTTTGTATCATAAAGGGATTGTACGCCACCAGCATCATAGAAACTGAAAATGGTGTTTTTGATGTGTTCCTTATTTACATATACCATAGAGTCGTACTCGTCTGGAAATCTGTCTGCAACGCAAGTTGTTATTTTGCCGTTTTTGAAGTCGGCAAAACTATATTTGGAACAGCCTCGAAAGCGAAATAACTTCTGTGGTATATTGGGCAGGACCAGATTGTTGAGTTCTATCCATAGTTTATCACTTACCTCTTTGGGTGCATTGCTTAATATGAATGTTTTTGCTAAGTATTCTGCAAATTCCTTTTTGAACTTCTCCATGCTATGTCGTGTTGTCCTTTCCTTGTCAAATTTACATAAAGAAATGATTCTCACCAAAATTCTATGCTTTGATACGTAAATATACTTCAAGTTTGCTTAGGCTTAGTCAATTATATGGAATTAATGAAAACTAACAGAAATTCAGGAATATAGTCTATGTAGATTATTCTACAAAATGCTATGTATTGCACCTTAATATCCCGCATTCTGTGTCATATTTCGAGGTGGGGTGGACATTTTGTAGGATGAAATCCTTGTAATCAACTAAAATGCTGACAATATGACATATATGGTAAGGATGTAGGACGCTATGGCAGGACTTCTGTCTGTGCTTTACTGTTATTTGTCAGTCTTGATGGTGTTCATGTATGTGGTTGAGTGTTTACTGCCGTGTTCACACGGATTTCTGTAAAGTTAGAAATCCTCGCAAAATTTTATAATTTTGTGGGAAATACTTTGGCCTAATGGAACAAAATAAAATTATACTATATCAGGACGACCACGAGATCACTCGTGTGGCAGTTAGATTCGCGGATGAAGATTTGTGGCTGACACAGAATCAGTTGGCGGAGATTTACGATACTACGAAACAGAATATCAGCCTACATATTGAGAATATTCTCAAGGATGGGGAGTTGGATCCGATTCGAACTGTCAAGGATTTCTTGACGGTTCGCCAGGAAGGAAACCGTCAAGTGCAGAGAAATATTGTTCACTATAACCTTGACATGATCATCGCCCTCGGATATCGTGTCCAGTCGCAAGTGGCTGTGCGTTTCCGTAGATGGGCAACGCAAAGGCTCCACGAATATATCCAGAAGGGATTCGCTATGGATGATGAGAGGCTGAAGCAGGGTGGTAACAGGTATTTCCGTGAGCTTTTGCAGCGTATCAGGGATATCCGTAGCAGTGAGCGTAACTTCTATCAGCAGGTGACGGATATATATGCGACTGCGGTTGATTATGACCCTCGAAGTGACATGACGAAGACCTTCTTCGCTACTGTACAGAATAAACTGCACTATGCCGTTCATGAGAATACGGCTGCGGAGGTTATCTATAATCGTGTGGATAATGAAAAGCCGTTCGTGGGAATGACTAACTTCAAGGGTAACTATGTTACCAAGGACGATGTAAAAATTGCCAAGAATTATCTTTCAGAACTGGAGTTACAGCGGCTCAATCTTCTCGTATCTGGATTCTTGGACTTTGCTGAGTTCCAGGCCTTGGAGATGAATCCGATGACGATGAAGGATTGGATTGAGGCCTTGGATGGTCAGATAACTGCTCATAAGAGAAAAGTCTTGATAGGTAAAGGGACGGTGTCGCACGCTCAAGCGATTCAAAAAGCAGAGCAGGAGTTTGAAATATATCGCCAACGCGAGATGGAAATGCTGGAGAGCGACTTTGATAGAGAGATAAAGAAACTCAAAGAAAAGAACTGATTTGAAGCCAAAAAAGCACTCGCGAAAGTTTCGTAAGTGCTTGATTTTCAGGTAGCGGGACGCAGGATGTTTCAGTCGCCCAGAGGGCTCCTTCTAATCCTTTCGGTCCGGTCGCATGGTACCCAAGAAAGCGGAGGATACTCTGATTTTCTTTTCGGTAACATATTGACATCCACTCACTTCGTTCGTTTTCTGTCAGTTGCTTCAGGTTCATTTGTGAGCAAGCTCACATGTCCCTGAACCAACATCCAGACCGCTTCGCGGGGATGTCAATATATACAAAAAAAGCGCAGCGATGTGCTGTGCTTTCTTGTAGCGGGACGCAGGATTGAACTGCGGACCTCATGATTATGAATCCATATATGGAGGAATTTGTGAAAGTTGTCTTAATAATATATTGCTGTAAATCAATTATTTAATATCTTTATGGAAAATTTGAAAACTCGTGAAAACGAGTAAATAAATAATTTCAAGTTCCCTTAAAGTTCCCCTATGGGTTCCGTAAAAAGTGGAATAGAAGTTGTTGGAGGTGGGATTTATGAAAGATATTGAATTGAACAAAGGTAATGAAAGTTCCCGATTTCCGGTTTTGAAGTCACAAAAAGTCGGTGATTGCTTTATTCGTGTGACTTTG
>JBGVQP010000021.1:0-47442 GCA_045127685.1 Candidatus Cryptobacteroides sp. | reverse complement strand
TTCTAATTTCCAAAGAAATTAACGCTTCTCGATAAATTGTATTTTCTCGGTACTTGCTTCTTGTACAGTAATCAGTCTTTTCAATGAACTTTTTAGAATCCGTTTTCTCTCAAACGGGCTGCAAAGGTACGCATTATTTTTAAACCTCCAAATTTTTTCGACATTTTTTTGAAAAATATTTTCATTTCCTTAATCTTCAACACTGATGATCCGTGTCAAAAAAGTGGCAAAACCCGCAACGGAAGGCTCCGAAACGCACAATGTCAAATAGAAATGCGCTACTCCGCAACATATTTTGTCCATACCATGTCACGGACACCGCAGCAGCCTGACTATCTACGAGAAAGGGTAACAATGAAATCTTCTGACTTCCCGGCCGGGATATGAGCTTCAAATCCGACAACTATGACTCCCGGATTTGCTCCATCGTAACTTTCCTTGGGCTCCGCACTCCAGGTGGTATATGTAACCTTGACTCCCGACTTTGCCTTCAAGACCATCTCCTTGTCGCCTGACCTTAAAATTATGTGATTCCTCCTGACCTCCGGCTTCGCAGATGTCACCATACGCCATGAATACTTTACTGGAGTATCCGGAAGAGCGACGAGCTCATCAACCACCACCAGACTGTTATCATCAAGCATCTTCACAGTCCTCCCTACACTTTTGGCCTGACCGGCAAAAACCTCGGTCATATCAAGGGACATACCCTTTTCCTTATCCGTATCAATGAACTGCCTGACTTCAGACACACCGTTCACATTATGCAGTCCGTCATTCAATGTCACCGTACTGTGATGAAAGTTGTTATAGCGAAGTATGGTCCACCTTCTTGAATCCTGCGAAAGATCCCAGAGATTACCCCATGACTCCTTGAAAATCTTCTCCACCTTCGCATAACTCTGCATGCCGAGTTCCATGGACCATCTGACTCCATAGGCGTCATAAACAAATGAACCGGCATCCATATGACCATGATTGTTGGATGCCTTTCCAGCCTTGACCGCCAGATATGCATCCGAATCTGACGAAGTCCAGTCCTTACGGACCATTACCACAGGGTTATCTCCCCCACCATACCAGATATTCTTCTGCGGAGCAACTATCCCGGACATGTCTATATTGACAGCAAATGACATTATTGCCGGCAAATGATAGTGACTCTCAAAGAATGTATATTTTCCGGTCTTCATGAATCCAAGTTCATTGAAAAGCAAATCAGGCCTGCCGAGTTTTTCGGCAAAATACCAAAGCGCTGTGGACGCTCCGGCCTTGGAACCGCAGTCTGAATGATTGAAAGCGCCGCAGATTCCCTTCATGAACATGATAAAGTCTCCCGTATTGAGAAAGCCCGGTATCTCTGACAAACCGAAATCCGTCCCGAACGACTGTTCAAGCATTTTCAACATAAGAGCCTCATACAGGGTACCATACTGCCAATATCCATAACCCTCCACATAATTCCCGTGGGGAGAATACATCTTCCTCATCGGCTCTGCATTGGAGTTTACCGCCTTCTCGATAACTGCATGAGCCTGCTGAGGGTATTTCTCACAGACAGCTATTGCCGCAGCTACCAGTCCGCCGTTGCATACCTGGTTCCAGTTATTCATAGCCTTATAGAACCATGGTGCCTTCTTGCGCGCCAGCGCCGGATCAAATGCCTTCTCCTTAAGCGCCTTGACTACCTGTTCTTTAGTCTGTTCCGACAAATGGCCATAAAGCCAGTCATAACCAAGACTGACAGCTATTGCCATCTCTCCGACATCGAGAAAATGACTTTCATTCCAGTCCGTAAACGAGCAGACCTGGACAAGTTCCCCCTCCGCAAATTCCAGATAACGCTTTTCCCCGGTAACCCTATAGGCATAGGCACAAGACGTGATTACCTTACATGCCGCCCGCGATATCTGAAGAATACGCCTGCCGCTTGCATCCAGCACGCGTTCCTGATGCTTGCCATGGCGCACAGCTTCATCTGCCATGGACATGACCATTTCGTGCATCTTTATAAGAACTGCATTCTCCGGCTCTGCCAACTTCGTCCTGATTGCATCAAAATCTTCATCTGTAAAAAGAAGACGCGGATGCGGCTTTTCCGCCAAAGATTCCAGTCCGCTGCCAATCCTCTGGTCAGCACGTACAGTCATAACCTGACACGAAAGCATCAGGGAAAGAGCGATCAATAACTTCCTTATCATAATCCGTTATCATTAGAGTCTGCAAATTTATGATTTTTGAAGATTGTTTCTCATCTTTGCCGAGAAATTTGAATATGGGTATGATCAGTCTGTGGCAGATATTCCTGGTTTTCGCAAAGATAGGGGCTTTCACCATCGGTGGAGGTATACCTATGATTGCTGCAATCAAGAGCGAACTGGTCGAAAAGAAGTGGCTGAACGATGAAGATTTCATCGACATCATCACACTTGCCCAGACTGCTCCGGGACTTTTCGCTGTAAACATTTCCATACTTACCGGTCACAAGCTGCGCGGATTCAAGGGAAGCCTCGTCGCGACCATAGCCAGTTGCCTGCCTCCGTTCCTTATCATCCTGGCCGTGGCCATGTTCTTTACCTCATTCAAGGACAATGAGTATGTACTGAGGGCATTCAAAGGAATAAGGCCTGTGGTGGTGGCACTGATAGGTGTGCCGATGATTGATATGATCAAGGCGAGCAAGATGAAATGGTGGTCCTGGATTATTGTACTGTCCTCAATGACCCTTGTATGCTTTCTGAAAGTTTCGCCTATATATATATTGGTATGTGTAATCGCGGGAGCCGCGTTCATCAGCTGGTGGAACAACCGGAAAGATTGCCGTGGCACTGACGAGCCTCGTAATGGCGTTGACGACAACAGGAATAAGGAGGACGGAAGATGATTTTCTGGGAGCTGTTCACAACGTTTTTTGTAATCGGAATGTTTACCATCGGAGGTGGATATGCCATGCTGTCTCTCATCCAGAATGAAGTCGTCAATGTACACGGATGGATTACGGACGGAACATTCACGGACATTGTTGCCATTTCACAGATGACTCCGGGTCCGATCGGAATAAACTCGGCGACTTACATAGGATATGAAGTCCTGCATTCTTCGGGAGCTTCTGAATTCTTGTGCGTACTCGGGTCATTCACTGCCACATTTGCAGTTGTCCTGCCGTCGTTCATAATAGTCCTGGCGCTCTGCAAGGTATATGAAAAATGGAGGGAACACTATATGTTCCAGGGTGTCATGAAAGGTCTGAAGCCCGCCGTAATCGGTCTTGTGGGCACGGCAGCGCTCAGTCTTGCCACACCGGAGAACTTCATTGACTGGAAAAGTTTCGTAATATGTATTCTTGCATTCATAGCCTTGTACTTCAAGAAGATCGGACCATTTGCGATAATCGGACTGGGCGCGATTGCAGGCCTTATCCTATATTAAACATATGAATTGGTTCATTCAGCTGCTCACGGAGCAGACATTCATACAGGCAGTACTTATAATCTCCATGATCTGCGCATGCGGACTGGCGCTCGGCAAGATAAAGATCTTCGGCATAAGCCTGGGAGCCACATTCGTATTCTTCTCCGGCATCATCGCAGGTCATTTCGGTCTCAGCATCAATCCGCAGATGCTTGCGGTAATGCAGAACTTCGGGCTTATCCTGTTCATCTATGCATTGGGGGTACAGGTCGGCCCCGGATTCTTCGCATCATTCAAGAAGGGTGGATTCAGACTGAACATGCTCTCACTGATGCTCATGGCTGCAGGCATTGCCATGACTCTGGCCATTCACTGGGCGACCGACATCAGTTTATCCGACATGATGGGCCTGTTCTCCGGAGCAGTCACCAACACTCCGATGCTCGGTGCTGCACAGCAGGCTCTGCTACAGACAGACCCTGGCAATATAGATGGTGCCAATAATATGGCAATGGCCTGTGCAGTCGGTTATCCTTTCGGACTTATCGGAATGGTACTCTGCGTGGTCATATTTCAGAAACTCTCTGCGCGCAAGCATGTTTCACGACCGGCCGGCAACACATCAGACAACACCTTCATCACCGAACACATCGTCACAAACCCGGAAATTTTCGGCAAAAGCATCCAGGACATCCGCCGTGGCGCAGAATGCCAGTTCGTCATTTCAAGAATATGGAAGGATGGTTCTGTAATCATCCCGACAGGTGAAACCATCATAGAGGAAAACGAGCACATACTGGTAATATCCGGAAAGAAGGATGTCGATGCCATTTCAAAGCTCTTCGGCCCTCAGGAAAATGTAGACTGGAACAAGGGTGACATTGACTGGAACGCAATAGACAGCCAACTTGTATCAAGAAAGATACTTGTAACAAAATCCGAAATCAACGGGACGAAATTGGGAGACCTGAGGCTCCGCAACTCTTTCGGCATCAATATCACTCGTGTCAACCGAGCCGGAATAGACCTTCTCCCGTCCAGGTCGCTGAGGCTTCAGTTGGGAGACCGCGTGACCATAGTCGGAGAGGCACGCTCGATAGAAAATGCGGGACGTATTCTCGGCAATGAGGCAAAGCAGCTGCGCACCCCGAACCTCACATCCGTATTCATCGGAATTGTCGTGGGACTGGTTCTCGGAAGCATCCCGTTTGCGATTCCCGGCATGAGCATGCCTGTAAAACTTGGCATTGCCGGAGGTCCTATCATAGTCGGCATCCTTATGGGAGCATTCGGACCGCGCCTCCACCTGGCCACATACATGAGCCAGAGCGCCAATCTGATGCTGCGTCAACTTGGTCTGACCATCTATCTCGCCGGCCTGGGCCTTGGAGCCGGAGCCGGATTCTTTGAGACCGTATGGTCGCTGCAAGGCCTTGTGTGGGTGGCGATAAGTATTTCCCTTGCTGTCGTGCCGGTGATGCTCGTGGGCGTCTTCGGATCAAAGATATTGAAGATAGACTATGCAAAAAATGTCGGCATGCTATGTGGCTGCATGGCAAATCCGATAGCGCTGAACTATGCAAACTCTACCGTAGAGGGAGATGAGCCGGCGGTTGCATATGCCACCGTATATCCTGTGACTATATTCCTGAGAGTAATCTCGGCACAGATAATAATGGTATTATTAGGATAATCACATACAATATAAACACTATGAAACAGATACTTTTAACCTTAATGGCGACAGCTCTGATAACATCATGCTGCGGAGAGCCGATTGCAGAGTACACCAATGTAATACCTCAACCTGAAAGCGTCAGGATATACGACGGTACCCTTCAGGTCGGAGGAGCATCCTTCAGGACTGACGCATCACTGGGTAAGGCAGCACAAGATGCTGTCTTGAGCTTTGAAAACGCACTGAAAGCCTCATCCGGCAGCAAAAGAGGTACATCAGGAACAAAAATCATCTTCAAGAAATCAGCAGACCTTGCTCTTGAAGAATATACAATAACAGTCTGCGGCAAGAAAGCAGTCATCAAGGCTTCAGGTCTTAACGGAGTGCTTTACGCCATCGAGACCCTCAAACAGATGCTCCCGGTGGAGATATATACTGGCGCGCAAGCTTCCGAAGTTCAGTGGACTCTTCCATATATGAAGATCCAGGACAAGCCACGCTTCGGATACCGTGGAATGCACCTTGATGTCGCACGTCACTTCTTTGATGTAAATGAAGTGAAGAAATACCTTGACATCATGGCTATCCACAAGCTGAACCGCTTCCATTGGCATCTTACCGATGACCAGGGTTGGAGAATAGAGATAAAGAAATATCCGGAGCTCACCAAGGTAGGCTCAATCAGAAAAGAGACAGTTGTGGGCCATTGGAACAACAAGAAAAGAGAATATGACGGGACACCTTATGGTGAAGGCATGTGGTACACTCAGGACCAGATCAGGGAAGTTGTGGATTACGCGACATCAAAGGGCATCACCGTCATTCCGGAAATCGACCTTCCGGGACACATGGTTGCCGCACTGGCGACATACCCTGAACTGGGATGCACCGGTGGTCCATATGATGTCCGCACAGGTTGGGGCATCGCAAAAGAAGTACTTTGCGTCGGCAAGGAGTCCACTTTCGAATTCCTTGAAAATGTGCTTGATGAAGTATGCGACCTCTTCCCTTCCGAATATATTCATATCGGAGGTGACGAGTGCCCGAAGGACAGCTGGAAGTCATGTCCGGCATGCCAGGCAAAGATTCAGGAACTGGGCCTGACAAGTGACGAAAAGCACTCTGCCGAACATTATCTTCAGAGTTATGTAACCAAGCGTATCGAAGGGTATCTTGCCGGCAAAGGCAAGAAGATCATCGGATGGGATGAAATCCTTGAGGGAGAACTGGCGCCTAATGCTACCGTGATGTCGTGGAGAGGCGTGAAAGGAGGGCATCAGGCCGTAAAACTGGGGCATGATGTGATCATGACGCCGAACAAATTCATGTATCTTGACTACTACCAGTCAGAGGACAGAGCCGGCGAGCCGCTCGGAATAGGCGGATTCCTCCCTATCGAAAAGGTCTATTCTTTTGAGCCTTATACAGAGGACATGACAGAAGAGGAGAAGTCGCACATTCTCGGCGTGCAGGCAAACCTCTGGACCGAATATATCGGTGAGAACTGGCATCTTGAATACATGCTCCTGCCACGAATGTCGGCACTCAGCGAGGTTCAGTGGTGCCAGAGCGAAGCAAAGGACTACGAAAGGTTTCTTGACAAGCTCAACGGCATGACCAGGATATACGAGGCTCTTGGATACAATTACAGAGCCATGGATACGAAATGATCATCGGATTATAACATCCGCATGCTGAATGGTAACATTAGGAAGTCTCTTGAAATCCTCAAGGGACTTCACTTTTTTACCGCAGATATAGAGGCCGTCAAATTCGATACCGAACCTATGATTCTCATCGTATCCACTTATATAATAACCGTACGGAGGCGTTTTAAGAATATGCAGATTCTTGACCTTCACATTTCTGACATGTCCAGGTTTGGTCCAATATAGATTCTCCTTTGTCACTGGATCTGTTCCGAGGCTGTATTCCGACTCAAGGACAGCCATGTGAAAACCGAACTCACGAGGATCCTCTATATAGATATTTTCATAGGTCACCCCATCCACGGTTCCTTCCGCCGCATTGTGAAGGGCAATCGCACCACGACGCATCTCACCTCTTGTGCCGTTCGAACGCACTATGTACATATTCTTATAGGACAGGTTCCTGACATTCTCATTGAGTTCATATCCCAGGTCGATGCCGTTTCCTCCATCGACAGCATATGAAATGCAGCCGTCATATGAGACATCATATACCTCGCCCTTCCATGCGAATTTGTGGGACTTGATGCAGAACGCATCATCATGACAGTAACTGAAACCATTGGTGATGGTCACGGTATTCGAACCGAAAAGGTCACAAGTGTCATTATTCACACCCGCCTTGTCATACGGGCTGTATGTAGATATGGCGTGCCAGTTGTCGATCTTTATGTTCGAGCACATGCAGACTGCCGTGGCCCATGACGCCTTGTTCAGAACTATAAGGTTCTGCAATGATGAGTCATGACATTTATACAGATACACTCCCTTACCCTTCTCCGGATAGCAGTTCAGCACTCCGGGGCCGTTTATATGGCAAGAAACGCTCTGCGCTTCGATATGACCTATGACAACCGCACCTCCCTCGATAAAGACGGTCTGACCGTTGCGCGGCTTTATGGTCACATCGTTATAAATGTTGCCGGCCTTGAAACGGATCACATTCGGATCATCATCCGCAACACCCATTTCTGACTGAAGAGGATTAGCAAACAGAAGAAGCAGGTTCTTCTCGTTGCCGTTAATCTTTACTATATAACGGTCGCGTGGTTTCATCTGAACATACAGCTTGCCTTTCCTTATAGAATGTACCGGCTTTTGGGACACCGGCATAACCTCGAAGGATTCAATGGCTCCATCCTTCAATTCAATCTCCACACTGACCTTGCCTGTGCATCCGAATGCACATATATTCGGGCTGTCGATACCATTATAACTGAGCGGATCGACCGGGGGATGTATCCTGTCAACATCCGACCTGTCCGCACCTGTAACAAGAACGAACTGTCTCTGACCCTCAACTTTCACGTTATACATATCTGAAGTCTTGATAACTTTGGGGTCTGTACTTCCTTCGGCCGTGATTGTCTGTCCTTCCGGATAATTGTAAGTTTCTACCTTCTGTCTTGCTGTCCCGGAAACAGATACGCACATAAAGGCGAGGATGGAAAGTAAAAGACTCTTCTTCATGGTATATTATTTTCTGATTATAGTCCATGCTCCGACACAATATGCAAGCAGCAGCATGGTATGGGTTCCCAGTTTCAATGCAAGAGGGCCTGCACCGGATGTGATGTCTGTAGTCGCAAAACACGCCCCGTCAATGACGACGGACAATCCATATATAGCAGCCATCACCACGACTATAAGGGCCAGTCTACCCCATCGGTATGGGATCGGATAGTATTTTGCTCCAAGGACAGAACTTATTATGAACATCACCACATAGCTCGCAAGATGTCCGAACGCAGCTGCCCAATATGAGTATTTCGGCATGAAGAGCACGATGACTATAGCAGTCACCACCAGGCCGGAAAGAGTGATCCATATAGCCATGTCTGTCTTGCCGGAAAGTTTATACCACATGGATACATTGAACAGCATTCCAAGTATCATATAGGACAGGAGCATCACCGGCACAATACCAACCGCTTCACGGAAATGAGGCCCGAGAATCAGGGCAATGATATCGATATAAAGTATGACCCCCAGGAACACCAGACCGCAGAAAGCGGTAAAATATTCCTGAACCTTGGCATACAGGGGTTTGGAATCCTTTTCGCGGGCGCGACGGAAAAAGAACGGTTCTGCCGCATAACGGAACATCTGGATGAAAAGGTTCATTATGACAGCAAGCTTGACTGCCGCCTGATAAAGTCCGAGGGACGAACGCCATGCATCGGCATTGGTATCGAAATATCTGAAAAGTATCCTGTCAAGGAAATCGTTTATCACTCCCGGCAGGGCGGCGACCATAAGCGGAAGCGAATATGCAAGCATCTGCCTCAGGAGTTTAGGATCCAGACGCCAGGTCATCCTGATATATTCAGGTATGAACAACAGTCCGCACACCAGGCAGCTGACGAATATGGCGAAGATCACATAACTGAAATCCGGAGTGGCAGGAATCAGATGCAGGAGCCAGTCTGCCGAAGCCACATGCTTCGGGAACCATAGGAACAGCACCAGATTTGCCGCTGTCTCTGTCACGATCTTGATGGTCTTGAATATAGCAAACTTCAAGGCCTTTCCGTCCTGACGCAACTTGGCGAAAAGTATGGCAGTGATGGCATCAAGAGCGAGAATTCCACCCATATATATTATACAGGAGCTGTATCCTTCATAACCAAGGGCTGACGATATTGGTCCGGCGAAGGCTATCATCAGCGCAAGGAATGTGGCGCTCAGGCAGAATACTGTGACGAATGCATTTGAATAGACCTTCCGCTCATCCGCGCCCTCCTTATTTGCAAACCGGAATGTTCCAGTTTCAAGTCCAAGTACAAGAACGACCTGAAGCACAGCGATGTATGCCATGAACTCGGTCACCACTCCATAACTTTCCGGAGTCAGCAGACGAGTATATATAGGGACAAACAGGAAGTTGATGATACGGGCGAGAATCGTACTCATTCCGTATATTACGGTCTGTCCGGCCAGTTGTTTTAAAGGATTTGCCATAATGAGCACAAAAATAACTATTTTTGCGGGACAAAACACACAGACATGAAAAAGACAATATTCGGATTTATAATTTTCGGAATCATGACAAGCGCAGTAATCTCATTTAACTCATGCTCATGCGGCAGGGGTTCAAAGGAAGTGGAGCTTGACGATTCCACAAAACTTGCACTTGAAATGGAAAGAAAACTTAGAGAGGAACCTGAGTTCGAGATGGTGACCTCACATGGTACAATGAAACTCAGACTGTACAGCAAGACTCCCCTTCACAGGGACAACTTCGTGAAACTCGTAAAGGAAGGATACTATGACGGGCTGCGTTTCCACAGGGTCATCGAAGGATTCATGATCCAGGGCGGCGATCCGTTCTCGAGAGACACAGCAATGATCAACAGCTGGGGTACCGGTGGACCGAACTATACAATACCGGCAGAGTTCGTGGGCGAATACCGTCATAAGAAAGGCGCGATAGCGGCGGCACGAAAGGGCGATATGGCTAATCCCAAGAAGGCATCATCCGGCTCACAGTTTTATATTGTACAGGATGAATTCGGCTGTTCACATCTTGACGGACAGTACACTGTCTATGGAGAGGTGTTCGACGGACTTGAAGTGATTGACAGGATTGCCATGACGCCTACAGACCCATACAACAGGCCTTATGACGATGTGATAATCATTTCTGTAAAGCAGATCGGACTTCCTGAGGCTCAAATGGATGAACCTGCCGACACGACTGCAACGGATTCAACAGACGTTCAGTAATGGATCTGAAAGGAAAATATACCCATATCTTCTTTGATGCGGACGACACCCTCTGGGAGAACGAACAGTTTTTCAGGGATGCTGAAGCCGAGTTCGCCGCCCTGCTTGCAGATTATACATCACCGGAAGGAGTGCAGCAGATGCTCTGGCAGAAGCAGGAGGAGAACATCCCGCTTTTCGGCTATGGCTCAAAGACCTACATGATCGGTATGACGGATGCAGCTATGGAACTTTGCGGCGGGCAGCTCCCGGAACACATCTATTACGGCATCAAGAAAATCATCACCAAACTGGCATTTCATGAGTTCGAGCTGAAAGACGGAGTCATTGAGACATTGGAGGCCCTGCAGGAGCATTATACATTAGTGGTTGCGACAAAGGGAGATCTCACCGAACAGCTTTATAAATACAGGCGTTCCGGTCTTGACAGATACTTCCACCATTGCGAAGTCATGGAAAACAAGAACGAGAAGAACTACCTTGAACTTGCCGCAAAGAACAACCTTGCACCCGAGCAGATCCTCATGGTGGGAAACTCCGTCAAATCGGACATCGCTCCCGTAGTGAATATCGGCGGAGTTGCATTCCACACACCGCACGATGTGATCTGGGTGCATGAGATGATGGACATGCCGGAGAATGACCGCATCATAGAGGTGCAGAGCATAAATGAGATCACAAAATACCTGCTTTAAGACCTGCCACCATTTACAAATTTATGTCTTTCACGACTTTTTGACTTTTCTACTGCGTCTTTGGCACGGTATTCGCAAATACTCTTAACCGAATAGTTTTTTCATAGGTTAAGTTTTAGGTTAGAATTGCAGAGCCATCTCGTTGGGAAATGAGATGGCTCTATCTTATCAATCACACCTGCCGAGGCATCTGGTACACAGGATTTTACAGTGCACTGATAACCAGAGATTTACAAAAGACCGTCGTTACAGGTACTCGTAAATTCGATGGTATCGGGCACACCCATTTTTCGCATACGACTAACAATCAGCATATTACAAAATAGTCTTGTGCCAGGTAGAAAAAAGGAAAGCCCTCCCGTGTGTGAAGTACACCTTTGGCTATGTTTCTAAAAAATAAGGCACTTCAGTTGGGGCTGAAATGCCATATCTTTTGCAATTAGTGTCACCAAATGACTCTGCAGAAGTACGAATAATTTTCAGACCTGCAAATTTTCTTCATTGTGGCTCATATTGGGACATCCTGGACAATGTTAATCAAGGTCCACCAAAATTTCCCCGTATGCATGTTTCTGCAACTCATAGAATTGCTCGTCAGATTCAATGCCTGTCGGCTTGCCGTCATTCTTCCAAGCCTGATATTCCCTCCAGTATTCCTCACTTCTGCCTGTATCCTCTGCGTAACAGGTAAGGTCATGGCATGAATAACCTCCCCTCTGCTGTGCATACTTTTCAAGTACATCTAAAAGGTCAATGTTCAGACCTTTGCCACTTGCATCCTTGTTGTAAGGGTTGTCAAGAATTTCAGGAATCGGAGAGCACATTGCCCACAGACTCTCCTCATTGTCTGCAAGTCTGCACTCAACTCCGCTCACTACATAATACTGCACTGTCCCAACCGCCAGAAACTCTCCATCTTCAGTCGAAGCATCATCAGTAAACATATAGGAAACAATGTGCTTCCCCTTTTTAATTTCACCAAGATACCTGTAATCCCCTGTCGAATCTCCGACAAAACTTTTTACAACATTTACAGCACCATCATCCATAATCAGTAAAATTTTAAAATGAAACCCAATGGTTTTTCATCGCCATAGTATCAATCTCTAACACCACAAAAATAAAACTTAGCCCTTGTGCTAATACGCGGCACAAGGGCTAAGTTTTAGGTTAGAATTGCGGCGCCCTCCCGATGCGATATCGAGAGGGCGCTGTCTTTTGAACTATTGCAGATTTTGCAACAGTTGGATCTATTTCTGCTTGCCATACGGGGCCTGCTCAGGTTCGGTGAGGTATGTACGAGGAGATTGGGGAATATTCTGGGCATACCCATCAACCGGTATAAGAGCTTCGCCTATGATGTCGAAGTCAAGAGCTTCCTCGAGTTTGGCAATGGTCTCGAGCGTCAGGTTGTTCTTGCCTTTCAGGAGCATAGAGATATGCTGCTGAGTACAGCCAAGCTTTTCTGCCAGAACAACCTGCGTCATTCCTATCTGAGACATTCTGTCCCTGACCTGAAGAGCTATCATGGCAGAATACCTTAACCATCTGGCGTTTCTTCTGCGATATTCCGCCTCCTCACGCCACTTGCTGGCTGTGTCGCTTTTGTATTTATTCAAGATGTCTATTGTCTTCATCTCGTATTTTGAATTAAATCGTAAAATCCATCAATGTCATATGCGCCTTCGGATATAAGAAAGTTCCTTACATTCTCCAGCTTGTGCAATTCTTCAAGAGTATGTTCGCGCTCCTGCATCGTACGTGTCAGCTTTATTGTTCCGCCAGTCACCAGATAAGAATTCCGTTGAAACCTTATTGCATATAGCCTTAGCCACGAATCGTGCCTGAAAATCCTATTGCCTTTGGCCTTTTCTTTACCTAGCAACACTTCTGCAGTCCTCAAATTCTCTAAAGGCTTGAATAATGAATCCAGCTCATCTGAAGCTATAGAATCCAATATAACACATTCTAATTCCTGAGCATCTGAAATCGTATCATATATAGCCTTTTGAGATTCGTTATTTTGAAATAGCTTGACAGATCGCTGGAATTCACCTTAAAGAAATCCCTTAACCAGTCATGATCATTCCACTTATCAAAGGTCATAGCTAATATGTTGTCTGAATCTCCATCATAGCGCACAGCCCATAACCGTCCATCTCCTGTAATATCTTCAAAAGTCATAACCCTCAATTTTCGACAAATCTATATACAATTTTTAAATTGTATAAGTTTTATATGATAATAACAGCACTTTTAACCTTTTTAGGATTCTAAGTTTTAGGTTAGAATTGCAGACTTTCAACTAGCAACACGCATATTTAATGTAGGTTGGAGTTGTCTGAACTTCCGTGACACGAACCTATTGAATCATGTCACGGAAGCCTGAGGGCATATCAGGCATAGCTTTCCAGGTAAAAAACTGAATGGTGAAAAATCATACGAAAAAAGCATCTCGATCAAGATGCTTTGCTTCTATCTGTATTTGCCTTCCTCATCCAGCATACCGAGATAGGAAGAATAGCGGTCATAACTGATCTCTCCGTTTTCGACGGCTTCCTTTACCGCACAGCCCGGTTCATGCGTATGGGTACATGGAGCAAAGCGGCAGGACTCGGAGACTTTGAGCATCTCCGGAAAATAAAGAGCGATCTCTTCTTTTTTCAGATCGACAAGGCCGAAACCTCTCAATCCGGGAGTGTCCACAATGAAGCCGCCGGAACTGATTGCATCTTCACTGTCCGGCCGAGACATCTGCTCTGCTGACCTTACGCGATACATTTCATAGAATGTTGTCGTATGGCGGCCCTGTTCGTGAGCATCGGAAATATCCCCCACCCGAGGCTCCAATAATGGATCCAAAGCCTTGATCAAAGATGATTTGCCCACACCGGACACACCGGAAAACAATGACACGGCCGGTTTCGACGGATCATGACCTTCGTCAAGTGCCCCGTCCGGTCTGATTCTTCCGGAGACGATGTCGCGGAGCCTGTCGATCCCCTGTCCCGTATGAGCCGAAACTTCTATGACAGGATATCCTGCGCCCTCATATATTTCATGGAAGGCCGCACGCATATCATCATGTTCAGGACCGTAAAGGTCACATTTGTTCAGGACAATAGTCGCAGGCACATTATATACCTCACATGTCACCAGAAGCCTGTCAAGAAACGGAAGCTTGACCTGCGGAAAATCAAGTGTGACGACCAGGAACGCCCTGTCGAGATTAGCCGCGATGATGTGCGACTGACGGGACAGGTTGGTGGACTTTCGGATGATGTAGTTGCTGCGGGGATGCACGGCAGTGATGGCCGCAGGGTTTTCCAGAGTGACAGATTCCGAGAAGCGGACATCGGTCTGACTGGAAAGATCATCAGGAATGTCAGCTTCAAAGTCAACTACATCTCCCACCGCCACCGGATTGGTCGCAGTAGTGCCTTTGAGACGTATCTTACCCCTGAGCACTGCCGGAAACAGTTCCCACTCCGGCAGCCGGGACAGCAGATAATGGCTTCCCGTATGCTTTACAACCGTAGCTTGTCCTTTGATCGTCATCTTACCTTGTTATGTTCTGCAAAGATAGTTATCTTTGTGAGATTTTAAAACCAAGCACAATTGTCATGATACAGGAAAGACACATTGAAGAAGCATTGAAGGAACTGTTCGGAGAGCTCAAGTTCACAGCGGAGCCGGCCGGTCTCTATGATCCGCTCAGATATATGATCGAGATTGGAGGCAAGCGCATCAGGCCACGCCTCTGCCTGACCACATATTCGCTTTACAAGGATCCGCTCACCGATGAAATACTTTCTCCGGCAGCGGCATTGGAAGTATTCCACAGCTTTACTCTGATTCATGACGACATCATGGACAAGGCTGATGTGCGCCGCGGAGTGCCTACCGTCTATAAGAAATGGGACGAGAACACTGCGATTCTATCGGGCGACGTGATGTCCATCGAGAGTTACAAACTGCTGGCAAAGGCTCCGGCCGCCGTACTGCCCCAGGCATTGGAACTATTCTCGAAAACTGCCGCAGAGGTATGCGAAGGACAGCAGTACGACATGGACTTCGAAGATATGGAGAGCGTTCCGATGGAGGATTACCTCAAGATGATCGGTCTGAAGACGGCTGTACTTATTGCATGCTCGGCAAAGATGGGAGCTCTCATCGCTGGTGCACCTGCCCAGGAATGCAACCTGCTCTACAAGTTCGGATATGACCTCGGACTGGCATTCCAGATTGCAGACGACTGGCTGGACACTTACGGCGACCCGGCGGTATTCGGCAAGGCCATCGGCGGCGACATCGTGAACAACAAGAAGACATGGCTGCTGACAAAGGCATTTGAGAAGGCTGGAGACATGCGCAGCGACCTGCTTGCGGCAATGTGCATTCCGGTCTCATCCGGAGAACACAAAGCGGCAAAGGTCGATGCAGTCAAAGGCATATATGACACCCTTGGTATCGGAGACGATGCGAAACAGGAAATCATGAGACTTCACTCTCAGGCGCTTGGCTACCTGAAACAGCTCGGCCTGTCACAGGAAAAAGAACAGTTGCTGCACTCATACGCCACAGCACTTATCGGCAGAAACAAATAACACTGTCATCCTGAGCGAAACGAAGTGAAGTCGAAGGATCTGTAAACCAAAAATGAAAATGAATACACCAAATAAGAAACGTCTCGAGATCATGGCACCTGCAGGCAATTTCGAATGCCTGATGGCGGCTTTGCAGGGCGGCGCCGACTCCGTATATTTCGGTGTCGAGAAACTCAACATGCGTTCTCACTCGGCCAACAACTTCAAGATGACCGACCTTGAGGAGATCGTACGAATCTGCTCGGAATGGGGCGTCAAGACTTATCTCACCCTCAACATCGTCCTTTACGACAGCGACCTTGAGGACATGAGACGCACACTTGATGCAGCCAAGGCGGCCGGCATAACAGCCGTCATAGCATCGGACATGGCAGCCATAGCCTACGCCCGCAGCATCGGTGTGGAGGTACATATTTCCACCCAGCTCAGCATTTCAAATGCAGAGGCACTGCGCTTCTACGCACAGTTCGCTGATGTCATCGTGCTTGCCCGCGAACTCAACCTTACTCAGGTAAAGGAAATCAAGGCCATCATCGACCGCGACCACATCTGCGGTCCTTCAGGCAATCTCGTGGAAATCGAAATGTTCGCCCACGGAGCACTCTGTATGGCCATTTCTGGCAAATGTTACCTCAGTCTCCATGAATATGGAGCTTCGGCCAACCGCGGTTCATGCTATCAGATCTGCCGCCGCGCATACGACGTCAAGGACAGGGAGACCGGTGCGGAACTGACAGTGGACAACAAATATATAATGTCTCCTAAGGACCTGTGCACCATAGAGTTCATGGACAAGATCATTGATGCGGGAGTCACTGTATTCAAGATAGAAGGCCGCGCGCGGTCTGCCGAATATGTAAAGAGGGTGGCTTCATGCTACCGCCGCGCAGCGGACGCCGTATGTGAAGGAACATACACTCCCGAACTCGGCACCGAGCTGAAGAAGGAACTCGAAGAAGTATTCAACAGAGGTTTCTGGGACGGCTACTATCAGGGAGCACGCCTCGGCGAATGGTCAGAGGTATACGGCAGCAGGGCAACCCGCAAGAAGGCATACTGCGGCAAGATCACCAACTGGTTCGGCAAACTCGGCGTAGCGGAAATCCTCATAGAATCACGCTCTTTGAAAGTCGGAGACAAAATCCTCATCCAGGGTCCGACATCCGGCAGTGTGGAATACACCGTTCCGGAAATCCGCGTCGACCTCAAACCGGTCGAAGAAGCCTCCAAAGGTGTCTTCTGCTCCATCCCGATCGACTGGTCAAAAGTCGTTCCCGGAGCCCGTGAAGAAGCGCTCAGCCTCTGTGGCGACGGCTGCAACGAAACCGCCTGTCGGGCCATCGAAGAAAGCCGCCTCAGGCGCTCCGACAAGGTCTATATCTGGAACGAGGAGTAAACGAAACTGAAGCCCGGAGATTATCTGGACTTCAGTTCTTTTCTGCAGGCTTCGGAGCGGGCATACAGACAGGCGGACAAAGGTGCGATACTGTGACCGGTCATGCTTTCGGACAGAGGCAGATGTACGCCGATGGAACGATAGTCTCTGCCTTCAGCCAGACCGGTAGCAAATCTCTGGAGACGGGTCAAAAGGTCATTGGCAGATGTGATATCTACAATATATCCCTTCCAGTCATCGGCTGCAGCCGCACGCATAGTCTCATACTTGCCGTACAGGCCTGGGGCCACTCCTGCGGCATTGAAAACGACTGCCGGACGGGCATATCGGACTGCCATTTCGCATGCAAGTCTGCCTCCGAGAGAATGTCCCGTAAATTCCAGACTCTCAAGACCGACCTTACCTGTGGCAATCAGTTTTTCTACCAGGGATGACGCAACATTGACCTGAAAAGCATCGTCTCTGAAAGCACCTGTGACATTCTCGTAAGCATCTTTCAGGAAGTTAAGCACCTGATTGAAATCCTTCCAGTCTGCGGGCAGATCAGTTCCGGCAAAAGCCAGCACATGGCGATCATCCTTTGAAAGAAGAGAACACTTCAGACCTATGGACAGGAGCCCCTCTTGTGCATATTGGCTGATTAGTGATGCAATCTCGGCATCGGCATCTCCCATGTCAATCCATCCCTCCGGCAGCAGAATCTCCGCATCCCTATATGCATATTCTGAAACAACCGCCAGTTCTGCATATTCATTATAAATATAACTGAGAAAGTAAAGATCCTCTTCAGAAACGCCCTCAAGTGCACTATCATGTGCTATGCGCGGAAGTACCTCCATCGAAGCCTCTCTCCTGTAAGCAGCGAGCGCATCCTGCATATCATCCAAAACGCCTTCCCTGGTTTCCTTAACATACGAAGTCACACCAGCAGCAAGCAACCTGGAATCCCTATACGCAGGGTCCTTATAACATTCCGGTATTTCCAACAATGTTTTCATATGAACAATTCCCGCAGGACCTTCAGCGAGTTCACATTGATATCGGATTCTGCATGGAACCCTATATATTTCAAGATGCCTTCGGCTATTTCATTCCTCATCACACCATTCATCGGAATCAGCATGGACTCGGCAAATGATGCCTTCATAAAATCCATTACCACAGCATAATGCACGCCGACAAAATGCTCCAGGTCTTCGGACTGCGGGCTGAATCCCATGACGACTGCCAGCTCAAGGAGAAAACGGATATGGAAATTGCTGAAATCCGACTCCATTGCATCCAGCATGATGATATTCCTGCGGCACCATTCATATAGCCCCGGCTCCGAAGCACCCTCCTTGACAGCACGATACAGCACCTCACTGATGAACATCGTCACGGAATTCTTGAGCAGGCTGTTCCTTATGCCTACAAGCGGATATGCCGACGACAGTCCACGGGCGGTATAGAGCGACGACTTGGATGATTCCACTATTTCCGCTTCCAGAATATTCAGCGGCAGAAACAGCGACATCAACTTCCGTCCGGCGCCGCGCACCAGAAAACTCCGCCGCCCGTAATCCCTGCTCAGGGTATGGACGACCAATGAATTTTCTCCGAATTTTGTCGTATGGAGAACTATCAGTTCGGTAATCATTATCCGTAAATTCTACCGTCAATTCATGTTTGCCCAAAAACACGGCTGAAGGTGGTGAAAACCATTGTCATTTCTGCATCTTCAACCATGCGGCCATTGCGCGCAGGGCCTTGCCTCTGTGGGATATTTCGTTTTTCTGTTCTTCGGATATATCGGCAAGCGTCTGTGTCGGGTATTCGTCGGCTATGAATATCGGATCATATCCGAAACCTCCGTTGCCAGACTTCTCACGGGCGATCACACCTTCCAGAGTACCTTCAAAGAACTTCTTCCGGCCATCGATGATCAGGGTCACGACGCTCTTGAAGCGGGCCCTTCGCGAAACCTTCTTTACCTTCAGACCCATTCCTGCTGCCATATTCGCCTCACACTCCGCAACCTGCAGCTCGTAGAGCACCTTATCCATATTGGCATTGAAGTCTTTACCCTCACCCGCATATCTTGCCGTATATACTCCCGGAGCCCCTCCGAGCGCATCTACTTCAAGTCCGGTATCGTCCGCAAAGCAGTCACATCCACACCTGTCATATAAATATACCGCCTTCTGGAGCGAATTCGCCATCAATGTGGTTCCGGTTTCCGGTATATCCTCCGTAATTCCAAAATCTGCGGGCGTAGAAAGTTCAAATCCATCTCCCAAAATTTCCGCCGCCTCGCGCAATTTTCCTTTATTTCCTGTTGCAAATACTATTTTCATCTTTGTCAAATCCGTAAATCATTGCAAAAATACTAATATTTTCACTACTCATACCATGCCAGTCCCCGATTTAACCTTTATGTAACCCACAAAAATTCAAAATATTTAGTACTTTTGTGGGATACGCACATATGAATATGAGAATTATACACACATTGATAATCGTCGCAGCGTTCCTTTCAACCGGAATCGCGGCAAATGCCCAGTCAAAAGAGTTCAAACTGGGCCAATGGACAGAGATCCACAACGGTATCGTCAAGGAACTGAGCCGTTCATACGTTGATTCACTTCCCGTTGATAAAATGATGAGGAAAGGAGTGGACGCCATGCTCGAGCAGCTGGACCCGTACACGGTGTACATCCCGGAAGAGGAGAACGAAGACCTTCAGATGATGCTTTCAAAGACTTATGGAGGCATCGGAGCAATTATCCACAAGAAGAAGGAAGAGAACGTGATCATCAATGAGCCATACTTCGGTTCACCCGCCCAGAAATACGGACTGCAGTGCGGCGACGAGATCATAGAAATAGACGGAGTGCCGACAAAGGGACTTGAAACAAAGGAAAGCAGCGACAGGATGAAGGGAAAGCCCGGCACTACTGTGGTGTTCAAGGTAAAGAAGGTCCGTACAGGAGACACACTTGACATACATATTGTCCGCGAAAGGATCCATTTCCCGGATATTGAATATGCCGGGATGCTGAACGACACCACCGGTTACATTCTGCAGAGCGGATTTACCGAAGGTGTAGCCCAGCAGCTCAAGGACAGGTTCCTTGAACTCAAGTCACAGGGCATGAAAAGACTGGTGCTGGACCTTCGAGGCAACGGAGGCGGCCTTATGAGCGAGGCGATAAACATTATCTCCCTTTTCGTTCCCAAGGGCAGTCTGGCGGTGTCGTCAAAGGGAAAGGGAGAAAAGAAGGATTTTCATACACAGACCGAGCCCGTTGACACCCAGATACCGATCATCGTCATGATTGACGGTGGTTCTGCATCTGCTTCTGAAATCGTCTCTGGAGGCCTCCAGGACCTTGGAAGAGCGACAATAAAAGGAAAGACCAGTTTCGGAAAGGGTCTCGTACAGTCCATCCGACCGCTTCCTTACAACGGCCAGATGAAGGTAACCACCGCCAAGTACTATACCCCAAGCGGACGATGCGTACAGGGCATAGGGGTGAAGCCGGACGTCGAGATCGATGTACCTTCATACAGCCGCCTGGTATACTCTCTTGTGCTGAGCGGAGTCATCGACCAATATGTCCTCAAGTTTGCCCGTGAGCACGAAAGCATCCCAGCCGTGAACGAATTCCATTTCGGCGACTCCGACTTTGAGGACTTCGTGGCATTTGCCAAGACGCAGGAATTCGACTACAGGAGCAGCGCCAAGGCCACATTCGACAAGATGCAGGAGGAACTGGAAGAAGACGGCCTCGCAGAAGTGATGTCAGCAGAACTGGCAGCCCTGGAAAAGGCACTTGAGATGGACAAGGAACGGTTCATCCGTCTGAAAAAAGATGAAATCATTCCGTTCATTGAAGAAGAAATCGCCACACGATACTGGTGGCAGGAAGCGGGAGTGAAGGTCCGCCTCAGATATGACCAGCAACTTAAAGCTGCCCTATAATATATTGCAACTGAACTTTAAGCACAGCAAGAGTACATGAAAAAGATTTTGACCATACTGACCGTAGCCACAGTCTGCTTTACGGCCTGCTTGAAAGAGAATGAACCGGGCATGAGCACGGACAGAAAGCCAGTGGCAAAACTTGTGGGCAATCCGTTCGGAGACAAGACAGAAGGCGAACTGCTTGTGAGTCTGTCCGAGAGAGCAGTCAAGTCTTTAAGCGAAGGTTCATTTGACTCGGTGAGTGTGTTTGAGGGGCTTGAGGGCGTCCAGATGAGCGCTGTCTTCCCTGGTGAGGCAAATGCCGTCGCCATAAAGTACGGACTCCACAAATGGTATTCCGTATCATTTGACTCATCTGTCTCTGTCGAGGCAGCGGCGATGCTCCTGTCAAAGCACACAGAAATCGAAGCAATAGAATACAATTCCATACTGAAAGGCAACTTCTCGCTGGAATCACATGAATATGTAGAGGGAGTTGTAACCAAAAGCAGCATATCAGATTCCGAGGCCTTGCCGTTCAATGACCATTACCTGAAAGACCAATGGGACCTTATCAACAACGGTACACTCGAAGGCTCTGTTGCCGGAGCGGATGTCGGCGTGAAGGATGCATGGAAACTTACCACAGGCGATCCCCGTATCGTCGTAGCTGTCTTTGACCAGGGAGTTGCCGCCATCCATCCGGATCTGGCAGATGCAATGTGGACCAATCAGGCAGAAGTCAACGGCGCGGCAGGAGTAGACGATGACAATAACGGATACATCGACGACAAGAACGGATATAACTTTGCCAAGAATCAGAGCAGACTTACGTACGCCTATAACGGAGACCATGGTACTCACATAGCAGGCACCATTGCAGCCACCAACAACAACGGCAAAGGTGTCAGTTCCATTGCCGGAGGTAGTGGTTCCGGAGATGGTGTAAGAGTAATGTCCTGCCAGATATTTGACGAAAAGGGAGTTCAGGCATCCTCGAAAAATGTTGCCAACGCATTCCATTATGCTGCCGACAACGGAGCCTGCATTGCACAATGTTCCTACGGTTATACTGAAATGGACGGAATGAGTGCTGCAGAAATTGAGGAATGGATGAACGGATCGGTTGAGTATAAGGCAATGCAATACTTCCTTGACCCTGCGAATGCAAACTGCGAGTCGCTTGAAACAAACATTGCAGTATTCGCTGCAGGAAACTATAACAGTCCTTTCTCACTATACCCTGGAGCCCTGGACGGCTGCATTTCTGTCACAGCATTCTGTCCGGACTTCCTGCCGGGAGGATACAGTAACTATGGTGCCGGATGTGACATCGCTGCACCTGGCGGAGATATAGTAAAGGGGAATCTCAACGCTCCTTGCATGATCCTTTCAACTGGCATCGGGTCCAACGGCCAGTTGACATATATGTACAAATACGGTACATCAATGGCATGTCCTCATGTATCGGGAGTCGTTGCTCTAGGAATGTCATACGCCTTGAAAATCGGAAAGAAATTCAGCAGACAGGAGTTCATCTCAAGGCTGCTGTCCACAACAAATGACATTGACTGTTACAATGTGCCGGGAAGTGCCAAACTATGGGTAGAAAACGGCGATTATGCAAGTACAGATGTGTATGTAAAGAAGGGCAAGATGGGAACTGGCGCAGTCGATGCATGGAAGTTCCTCATGGCTCTTGAGGGTACTCCTTCATACATGACGGAACCTGGCCGGAAACTCTCGGTCAGCCTCGCAGAAGTTTTCGGAGCAGATTACGGAAAATACACATTGGAGATGAGTGCAGAAGCAAAAGATGCCCTTGGCATCACTGACACGCCATCAGTTACTGACGGCATTCTGCAAGTAACCTGCACCAGGATCGGTTCTGGCAAGATCCTCTTCAAGGCGTCTGTCGGAAAAGATGAGGGAGGAGTAATCCCGGAACTTGACTACTATAAAGAAGTTTCTATTGTTTCACGCCCGGCTGTGGCATCAAACGGAGGATGGTTATAATGAAAAGGCTTATATATATCGTAACATTCGCTCTGGCTGCACTGGTCGGCTGCGACAAAGAGAATTCAAAGGTTCCTTCTCTGGAACAGCGCATCCAGGGAGAATGGAGAGGAAGCGAAATTTCCGTTGACGCAGCAATCTATATAGGCATCATGGCAGACGGTACATTTGAACTGTACCAGAAGATGGCTTCGGAAGGTTTCGAATTGAGAAGGGGGACATGGTCTCTGGACGGTGATATTCTTTCAGGAGCATACAATGATGGTGAAGCATGGGCTGCATCCTACAAGGTTTCAGCAGGCAGTACCCTTACATTGGTTTCACAGGCAGAAGGCGGAGAGACGAATGTCTATATTCCATGCGCCATTCCAGAGGAAATAAAGCGCAACTGTACCATCGTAGTCAGAAGCAGATAATCCTGCATTACGTCGTCATTGTGAGCGACCCTTAAGTCATTGCGGGCATCTACTTTCGCATACTGAACTCGCACCCGCAGTACAGCTGATTATAGAAATCATACTCTTTCAATATCTGAAGGCGTCGCTCCTGAAGACCGCCTTTACGCCAGTTCTGGTTCCACCAAATAACTTCGTTCTTTGGTGGAACCGCTTCTACCCCCAGTCGGCTAGCGCCGACAGCCCCGGTGGGGCATACCGACCGTTCGCTTTCGCTCTGGTCGGGTGCCGCCTCTGCTTCGATTTTTTTCAAAAATCTCGCTGACGTGGACGGCACGGCACTGACGTGCCTTGTCTGTGCTTCGTCTGAAAGTTGTGTTACCATAGGGCTAACAGTGCTGCAGGCCCACAGACCTGCCTCATTTATCTGGTCAAGAGATTTCCAGCGGGATGATGCCAGGGTGGTGGTAATGACCTTTATACCTCTTTGACGGGCATATTCAGCCGTGCGCAGAAGTCTGATTTTAAAACATTTCAGACAACGCCCACCTCTTTCGGGTTCATTTTCAAGTCCGGCCATCTGCTCCAGCCAGTTCTCATGGTCATAGTCCGCATCTACTATTTCCAGTCCGAGAGCCCGAGCATAACGCGTACATTCGTTCTTTCGGATTTCGTACTCCTGCTGCGGATAAATGTTCGGATTGCAGTAGTAGATTACCGGTGTGATTCCGTTCTGCATCAAAGCTTCTATGATTGCGCTTGAGCATGGCGCACAACAGGTGTGAAGGAGTACCGTAGTCTCCCCCATCGGTGCCTGTATGACATTCTGCTTTTTCATTTCATTTTGTGCATAGGGGTCATTTGACCCGACCCCCGTGCACGCCCTTCTTCAATCTGAGCGTTCTATGGCACATTCGCGTGCATAGGCGTATGTCTATCTGACCCCTGTGCACGGAAGCAGTAGCAAAGATAGCCGATTTTATGTAACTTTGCAGCCTGACTGATTGTTTTAACTAAAACAATGACAAACGACAGCCAATATGATTGACACTGCAACAAAACATAACGGCCTGCTGGCACTGAGTCCGCTTCTGGTATTCCTGTGCGTCTACCTGGGAGCGTCAATCATAGCGCAGGACTTTTATGCGGTGCCCATGTCCTTTTCATTTCTCATAGCATCAATATATGCCCTATGCATCACAAAAGGCGGACTGAAATCCCGTCTGCAGGCTTTCAGGAAGGGGGCATGCGAAAAGAACATCCTGCTGATGATAGCCATATTCATCCTGGCAGGAATCTTCGCTGCCACAGCAAAGAAGATGGGAGCGATCGAGGCCATTGTGAACATCTCCATCCGGATGCTGCCAGGCAATCTGCTCTATGCGGGACTCTTTCTGGCTTCATGCTTCATATCCATGTCCATAGGAACCAGCGTAGGCACTATCGTGGCCCTTGTCCCCATAGCAGCAGGCATTGCAGACCAGCTGGCGGCAACAGGCGACGGAAGTTTCCTTTACAGCACTCCTTTCATTACTGCAATCATAGTCGGAGGTGCATTCTTCGGAGACAACCTTTCATTCATTTCGGACACCACCATAGCAGCCACGCGTACTCAGGGTTGCTCAATGTCAGATAAATTCAAAGTCAATTTCAGGATAGTTGCACCGGCAGCACTCCTGGTCAGTCTGATCTACATATTTCTCGGAGAGCAGGCAAATGCAGTAACAGAAAATATTGCATCCAAATGGTCACTGCTTCTTCCGTATCTCCTGGTCATTGTACTGGCCCTGACGGGAGTAAATGTACTGGCGGTGCTCGCCATAGGAATCCTCGCCAACGCAGTCATAGGCATGGGCGCAGGAGCAATCAGCCTGCAGGAGTTCGGCATTGCTGCTACTGGCGGGATGTTCGGCATGGCAGACCTGATCGCCGTGACTCTTCTTGCGGGAGGAATGCTGGAACTCATCCGCATCGGCGGCGGTCTTGACTATATCATAAACCTGATCACGCACAAGATCAACTCAAAACGGGGTGCGGAGCTGAGCATTGCGGCATTGGTGTCGTTCGCTAATATCTGCACAGCTAACAACACCATAGCAATCATCAGTGTAGGGGGAATCGCGAAAAACATCGCAGCAAGGTTCGGCATAGACCCTCGCAAAAGTGCCAGTCTGCTGGACACATTCTCATGTCTTGTTCAGGGATTTCTGCCATACGGAGCACAGCTGCTGCTGGCATCGCAACTTGCCGGCACCACGCCGCTGAGCATTGCACAGTACCTCTATTATCCGCTTCTGGTCGGCGCATGTGCATTCATGGCAATCCTATTCAGACTGCCTCGGAAATATTCCTGACCAACATCTCATGCTGAAGGACACCCTCGGTCCTTAATTTTTGAAAAGCGACCGGCACAGAGCAGGAACATCAGAGACCTTCACAATCTCTATCGCCTTCCGGCATTGCTCATTAATGCCTTCAAGGCTGCTGTAGGATGACACGAAAATCTTCTTGAAACCAAGTCGCGCCGCCTCTATCACACGACGGTCTGTCTGTGCAACCGGCCTTATCTCACCGCTGAGGCCCACTTCACCTGCAAAGCAGACATCTGCAGGAATAGCGAAATCGAAATTAGAAGATAGCACGGCGCTTATTACAGCCAGATCACATGCCGGATCACTCACCTTCAGACCTCCGGCCATGTTCAGGAACACATCCTTTGCTCCAAGTTTGAATCCGGCGCGCTTCTCCAGAACGGCCAGAAGCATATTCAGACGGCGCACATCAAAGCCGGTGGCACTGCGTTGCGGTGTACCGTACGCCGCCGAACTTACAAGCGACTGAACTTCTATCAGGAAAGGTCTCGTTCCGTCAAGCATTGCACTTACGGCAAGTCCGCTCAGGCCTTCCTCATGCATCGGGATGAGCATTTCAGATGGGTTGCTCACTTCGCGCAGTCCCTTTCCCGTCATCTCAAACACTGCCAGTTCGGAAGTCGAGCCGAAACGGTTCTTTATGCTGCGAAGAAGCCTGTATGTCCCTCTGTTGTCTCCCTCGAACTGAAGTACGACATCTACTATGTGCTCCAGGATCTTCGGACCGGCTATGCTTCCCTCCTTGGTTATATGGCCGATAAGGATGACCGGCACTCCTGTTTCCTTGGCAAAACGCAGAAGCATGGCAGCTGTCTCCTTGATCTGCGTTACCGACCCGGGGGACGACTCCACATTCTGAGAATACATCGTCTGGACAGAGTCCACAACCATCAGGTCCGGCATCATCTTACGGGCCTCTGCTATGATGTTCTCCATCAGGGTCTCACTATAAATCATGCACCCCGAATCATCTCCACCGATACGCGCTGCGCGAAGCTTCACCTGCTTTGCACTTTCCTCGCCTGTCACATAAAGCGTCTTGAGATTCGGGCAATGAAGCGGAATCTGCAATGAAAGCGTAGATTTACCGATGCCTGGCTCTCCACCGATCAGCACCAACGATCCCTCGACAAGGCCACCTCCCAGTATGCGGTCCACTTCCGCGTTATTCAAGGAAATCCTCTGCTCATGGGTGGAATCTATCTCCGCAAGCGGCATAGGACTGTGGGATGCACCCGGCACTGTAACCGCAGCAGCCGACGGCTTTTTTCCTGTCGCCACCGTTTCCTCTACCATCGTATTCCACTGTCCGCATGCAGGACATCTACCCATCCACTTCGGGCTCTCGTTTCCACACTCCTTGCAGAACCATACGCTCTTTACCTTCGATGTTGCCATAATTCAGACACTGTTTAAAAATTCCATATAAATTGAAGCCGACTCTCCGATTCAAGTCACCGGAGCCTTTACCAGCTTAATTATCTGCACAAATTTAACATAAAGATTCAGCATTTGACCCAAAATAGCACAAGAAACATCCTGTCGCTGTAAAAATATCAGCCCTCCCACAAAACCCTGTCATATCCTAGGCTCAGTTTACCGATAGGCAGACAGGGCCATGGAGCGCAACGCAGTAACAAACAGCAACTTACGCAAAGAGCGGCGGGCAAATTCCCCCACCGCAAAATGCACAACATCCTGTCACAAAGACCTTTACGCCCCACAGCCGTGAACTCACTGTTGCATAGCAAGGCTATAAATGAAGAAACTTTGCGCACTGCCACATCTGCACAGACAGAAACATCTTCAACCTGGATGCCAGATGTAATTTCTCACCTGGCTGAAGAACAGTCACCTTTCTCACATCTGGGGTAACATTTTCCTTAACATACCTGATCATATCATAATACACAGTATCCGGATGCTTACTATAATCTTCCATCAAATCATATTCACTGCCTGTACTGGAATGCATTGCCTGCAGCATACGATCATATGAACCGAATATCTTGATGAGGCGAGTCTTGTCCACCACGGCATATTTACTTATGATATAGTCTGTCAGTTGTCCCTGTTCCACAGCGGTTAATCCTGAAAAAATCATGTTCAGCATCGAGTAATTCAGATAGCGCCCACGAGCATGGTTACAATCTACCATCTTCAGAGCCTTTCGGAATTTCATCGATGCCTTGCTCAATACTATCCGTTCAGAAAACGGACATGGCGAATCCACATAGGCAAGGAAATTCCACCTGTATTGTTCCGGGTAAGGGAAAAGGTGCTTTTCTACCGGATTGTTCGCAAGGTAAATTACAGCCGCTATCAATTTCTTCCTGTCCGCTTTGGGAGCACTTCCGAAGCGTTCATGAAAAAGAGGTCCCTTTCTCCCCACGGCCTGATTATACTCTCTCACAAAGATTGCAGAAACAGTAGACACGAAGCGACTCAAAATTCTGACATTTCCTGCCCTGATCAACATATGGATATGGTCTATCATAAGACAGAGCCCTAAAACATCCACCTTCATTCTCGTCGCCACAACACAAAATATCGTATAATATACAAGATAGTCAAATGTATCGTAAAAGATATTGTATTGCTTCTTTGTCTTCTGATACACATGATCATACGCTCCTTCCTTAAACCGTCGTTTTTCCATATCGTTCTGATTTATCCGTTATTGACTCCACACAAGATGGTTTGAACAAATCTATATCAAGACGACAAATTTGAACGCAAAAAAAAGAAATTTATTTTCGGTTTTTCTCTTTTTTGTGTTTTCTCAAAGAGAAGCGTGGAGCATAACGCGGTAATATTCAACAACTTAGACAAAGTGCCACCGTCTAATCCTCCCACCGCAAAACGCACAACTTCCTGCCAATCAGTATGTTACCAACCATGGCAGGCAAACCACGGCAGGACAAGGCGGGACACGGCTGAGCAGGACAACACAGCTGGACAGAGCAGGACAACATGGTAGGGATAAGCACGGCAAAACTGGGCTGGGCTGAACCATACAGGACACCAAGGCTGGACAGGAAACGGATATAAAAGAACTGAGGCTTTGAAAGTCAGTGGCTGGTAAGAAGAGTGAAGCAAAAACGAAGCAAGAAGCAAAAACGAAGCAAGAAGCAAAAAGCAATAGCGATAGAAGATGACGATGCTACGTTCCGGCATAAAAAAAGATATTGCCCTTTCGGGACAATATCTCAGACATTCGTTGTCGGGATGTCAGATTAGTCAGCCACGGCTGTGCTGTCACAACCCTCGAGGCTGCAACATGCGCATGAATCGCACTGCTCTGCTACCGGTGCAGCCGGTGCCTCCTCACATGCACATGGCTTGTTGAAGAAAAGAAGGTATGCTGCGATACCAAGTGCAATCACTACAAGTGCCCAAATTGCCTTTTTCATAACAGTTTAATTTTTAAGGTTAAATAAAAACAATATTCTGCAAACTTATGAATTAATTTTCTAACATACAAATGACGATCAACAGGTTATCTGTCCAGTTCGAACACTTCCATATCGTGAAGGCGGCCTTGATCGATGCGAAAACGAAGGGCCGTACGGACCACATGAAAGCCCTGGATTCCGGCAGCTCCCGGATTCAGGACCAGCATATTTCGTTTAGTATCGCGTACGACTTTCAGGATATGTGAGTGCCCGCATATAAAGAGATCCGGCCTGTAACTGTCAATAAGTTCACGCGCCCGGACATCGTATCTTCCCGGGTAACCTCCTATGTGCGTCATCAGGACCTTCATCCCTTCACATTCAAAGAAACGATGCAGAGGATGGTCGTAACGGAGACTATGATTATCACAATTCCCCGCAACGCCGACCAATGGCTTGAATGCAGCAATCTCTCCGGCCAGATCCAGTCCCCCGCCGAAATCACCCGCATGCCATATCTGGTCCACCTCCGCAAAGAAGTCCTTGAATTCCTGGGAGAACACTCCGTGTGTATCTGATATCAGTCCGATATACATAGTTTGGCAAAATTATGTATTTTTGCGCAGCAAAGCACGCAAACATGGAACTTTTCTACTCAAACGACATAGAAGGAGGCATCTGCCGACTGGATCAGGACGAATCCGGACATTGCATCAAGGTCCTCCGCCACAGATGCGGCGACCAGATCAATATCATTGACGGAGCCGGCACACTGCACCGCTGCAAGATAACGGCAGACAGCCACAAAAGCGTGGAAGCAATGATTATAGACAGCGAAGAAAACTGGGGAGGCCATCCGTACAAACTCCATATGGCAGTATGTCCTACAAAAAACAACGACAGGTACGAATGGTTTGCGGAGAAGGCATGCGAAATCGGATTCGATGTGCTTCATCCTGTCATCGGCGAGCATTCGGAAAGACGCGTTCTGAAGACACAAAGGGTAGAAAAGATTCTTGTCAGTGCTGCGAAACAGTCGCTAAAGGCTGCAGTGCCTGTTGTGAACGAGCCCGTCAGCGTAAAGGAGTTCATAAATGACAGCAAAGAAACTCACGCGCTGAAACTTATTGCCTACTGCTTTGAGGACGAAAAGATGCCACGCAGGAGCATCAAGGAGGCACTGGGTTCCTTCCAAGGAGAAGAAATCATAATTCTGATCGGTCCGGAAGGAGACTTTTCAAGACAGGAAGCAGAGCTCGCAATGCATGCCGGTTTCATTCCGGTACATCTCGGCGAATCCCGTTTACGCACAGAGACCGCCGCGCTGACGGCAGTCTCTGCTGTATATTTCCGATATATGTAGATTGCCACGGCCTTACAGGCCTCGCAATGACGTAATGACGTAATGACGCAATGATGCAATGATGTAATGACGTAATGACGCAATGATGCAATGATGCAATGACGCAATGATGCAATGACGCAATGAAATACGTCATCCTGAACAGGGACAGCGTCCCGGTGTGTGGAACTTATCCTTCCGGATAGAATTTCGAAGCCACCGGCAGTCCCGACGGAATCACGAAATGGTGATTCTCATCTTTCCATGCCCCCTCGTCCCACTCCGGCGAGATATATTCTCCGATATGGTCTGCAAGGAATGACAGATATGTAATCGGAAATCCCTGCGCCAGGTACTGAGACTCATAGAAAGTCTGCACCTCGAAAAGAGCATCTACTGCATCACGTCCGCAAAGAGATGAAAGTCCGCTTTCATATAGCCTTTCACGATCCTGACCATATATGTCAGTTGCGCATGCCAATATCTGCAATCCGTTCTGCTCGGCCATTGCACGAGAATACTCATGGAGATACCTGCTATCGGTCTTCAAATGCACAATACCGCCCGGTTTCAGGAAATTACGATAACGGCTCATGAACAGCGGTGCAGTAAGTCTCTTCTTCTCACGACCGATCTGAGGATCAGCAAAAGTGATCCATATCTCGGACACCTCGCCCGGCGCGAATATAGACTCTATGAACTCTATACGCGTCCTCAGGAAGGCAACATTCTTCAAGCCATGCTCCTGAACATACTTGGCTCCTTTCCAAAGACGTGCACCTTTTATGTCTATACCTATATAATTGAATTCCGGATTTCGTTCTGCCAGATCGACAGTATAATCTCCTTTGCCACAACCAAGTTCCACTACAATCGGTTTATCATTTCCGAAGAAATCACTGCCCCACCTGCCTTTGAGCGGATGGTCGCAATTCAACACTTCGGAAGTCGCCGGCTGCAAAAGACAGCGGAATGTCTCGTTTTCCCGGAATTTTCTCAGTTTGTCTTTTCCCATAATTTTATAAAGATTGCCACGCTTCGCTCGCAATGACGTAAGGTGGTCGCAATGACGTTTGGTGATTGCGATGATGTTAGGTGGTCGCAATGACGTAAGTACCTCTTTACTCTGATTTCTGCGGTTTGCGGTTTCGGTTGTTACGCTTTTTCTTCTTGCGCTTGCGAGCCTCATCGAAACGGGATATTGAATCGTCGCCTACGGCAGTGACGAATTCAGGCGCCGCCGGTGCCACATCGGCCTTAAGCGACTCAGGTTTCTGACCGTTGCGATTCATCTTTATGATATCCCAAACCTCCTCTGCATACAGCGGATACAGGTTGGCAAGTGACTGAGGGTCATAAGAGAAGTACATTATTTCACGAAGAATATCAGTCTTCATCAAGTATGCAAGACCATCCTGGAATTCAAGTGGATTGTGTACCTTCGGAATACGTGAAGCGGCGTCCATATATGCGGCAGTCTCATAATTGAGGCAGCATTTGAGTTTGCCGCACTGTCCTGCCAGTTTCTGCGGATTCAGAGAAAGATCCTGCACCCTGGCTGCGGATGTTGTGATGGACTGGAAAGTCGAGATGTAATTAGAACAGCACAGTTCGCGGCCGCACACACCCAGACCACCGATAAGTCCTGCCTCCTGACGGGCTCCGATCTGCTTCATCTCGATCCTGATACGGAATTCATCAGCAAACACCTTGATAAGCTGGCGGAAATCGACACGGCCGTCAGCGATATAATAGAAAATGGCCTTGGTGCCGTCTCCCTGAAACTCCACATCTCCGATCTTCATTTCAAGTTCAAGTTCCTCTGCGATCTGGCGCGAACGGATCATCACCTCGTGCTCACGGGCTATGGCTTCCTGCCATTTTTCAATATCGAAAAGTTTCGCCTTACGATATATCTTCTTGAACTCGTATGTCTCAGGGTTGATTCTCTTGCACTTCATCTGGTGCGCCACCATCGGTCCTTCAAGAGTGACAATACCCAGGTCATGACCTGTCGCCGCCTCAACAATGACCAGATCACCGGTCTTGATGCTCTGGCCTGACGCGTTGCGGTATATCCCCTTGCGGGTATTCTTGAAACGCACTTCGAAATAGTCCTTGTACTGTTCCTGGCTCACTCCTTTCAACCAGTCATAGACCTCCAGCTTGCAGCATCCCTGACGATAAGTACAGTTGACCTCGCCATTGTCGGAACGCTCTACCACGCAGCCTCTCGAACAGTCATATTGTCTTGATTCCATCATATACTTAAAAACATACGGTTGACAAGGTCGCAGAACACTATCTTGGAATTTACATTCCTGTCGATCATGGCCACGGCCTTCTCTATATTGGTTATTGTTCTTGAACAGAAAGTCTTTGCAGCAGCTCCCGCAATCTTCCTGTAGAACTCTTCCTCCTGCGTAGAAATGCCTGCAAGGTGAGGCAGGTTCTGCTGGAGCATGAAAATTTTTCTGATACACTCTGCGGAAAAGGTACAAAAACCCTTCTGTTTTTCGCGGGAGTCCAGAGATGACATAGTCTCTGCACATTCAAGCGCTCCCATAAGATCCTTGCAGACAATGGCGTTCATCAGGTCCGAAAACAGGTCCATGGATTCATTGTACTCACCCATATCCTTCTGCGGCCTGAGCGCCTCGACACGAGTTGTTTCCTCCTTGCTGAGCGGCATGACACGGATGCTCTGACAACGGGAGAATATGGTCTGCAATACCTTTTCAGGCGCATGTGTAATGAACATGAACAACGTCTTTTCAGGCGGTTCCTCAACCATTTTGAGAAGTTTGTTTGCCGTCTGCTGATTCATCCTTTCCGGTAGATAGAACACAACGGCCTTGTATCCCTGCGAGACCGAAGCGAGAGACAGTTTGCCGATAATCGACTTGGCTTCCTCTACCGCGACCAGTCCGACCTTGCTTTCTATTCCGATGGCCTTCTGCAGGTCGGTTTCCGAGAAATACGGATCCGCCAGCACGAGTTCCCTCCAGAATGCAAGATATGAATCCGATGTCGGGTGCTTGTCCGACACCTTGGTTCCCGTATTGACAGGGAAGACGAAATGCACATCAGGATGGATCAGTTTTGCCATCTGACGGCATGAAGGACACTCTCCGCACGAGTCTCCTCCCGATGGATTCGCACAATTGAGGTACTGTATATATGCAAGAGCGAGGGCAAGAGCGCCACAGCCTTCATTCTCATACATGAGCATGGCATGAGCTACCCTGCCACTGTCAGCCATAGACACCAGCGACTTCGCCACCGAAGCATTACCTATTATATCTGCAAACCTCATTATTTCTTTCTTCTGGCAGTAAAGTGGGCCAGTTCCACAAGGCAGTCCTTCTCATACGAGTCCGGCAAGACCTCCAAAGCCCTGACCGCCAGAGCGACATACTTGTCAAGCTCTGCGGCAGCATAGTCCAGGCCTCCGTTTTCCTTTACAAATTTCACGACCTCGTCCCTATATTCAGGATGCTCCACAATATCCTTCACCATAGATCTCATACGGGTCTGCGCTTCTGCGCCTGCATTGGTCATAGCCCCTATAAGAGGCAGTGTTATCTTCTGTTCCAGAATATCCACACCAAGAGGCTTGCCCACAGACTCCGTGCCGTCATAATCCAGAATATCATCCTTTATCTGGAAAGCATTTCCAAGAGCCACAGCATATTCCCGCGCCGCATTCTCATACTCTGCAGGAGCAGATACGGACACCACCGCCGACAGACAGGCCGCCTCAAAAAGAGAAGCTGTCTTGCTGTATATTATTCTGAAATAATCATCTTCCGTCGTATCGCCGCTCCGAGCCTTCTGCAACTGCAGCATTTCTCCCTCCGCCAGATCACTCAGCGTCTTGGAGAATATCTTTATCACCCTCGCGTCACTTCCTCCACCAGCCAGAATAAGTTCCATAGCCCTGACGAGCCAGTAATCACCGATCAGCACCGACACAGACGGACCCATCAGAGACCTTATCGTCGGAGCCCCCCTGCGCTGATCGCTGCCATCAGCAACATCGTCGTGAAGAAGAGTCGCATTGTGGAGAAGTTCTGCAGCAGCCGCATATCTGACCGTGGATTCTGTCATCTCCCCCGCTGAACATGCACGGGCAAAAAGCAAGGCGAGAACAGGGCGCAGCTGTTTGCCGGAATGCGAAAGTATCGACCTGTTTGTCACATTCAGCAGATCAATGTCAGAGTCCAGGGAACTGGCAATACGCTCGGACACGGATGTCCAAGCTGCTCCCAGATATTCTTTGACACTGACTATATCCATAACTTATCTGCGTCCTGTGAAGAAGTAAGTCAGAGACAAAGTCACACCACTGAAATCGGCATTGCTGACTGACTTGTCCAGCTTTGATCCGTTCAACCCTCCGAAACTCCAGTTGTACCTTGCAGCCAGCTGGAAACACCATATCTGCAAGCCACCACCGAGTCCAATGCCATAATCCAACTTGTTCATTGCATTCCATATCGTCCTGTCACCGCTCCACCTGTTCAATCCATATCCGACATACGGGCTGACATCCAGAAAAGGTCGGAACAGAATCAGATCGATACCCCATTGCAACGACGCCATCAGTTCAAGATAGCCCACAGACAGATCCAAAGACTCGTTTGCATCTGTCGCGTCCTTGACACTGTACATCAACGTCGGGTGGAGCTGGAAACCGAGAGGAAGGTTGCACTTATAAGCAAGACCGGCATTCCACTGGGTCAAGGTCTTGACCCCTATATCCTTAGGCTTATAGGTATAGAAATTCGCTCCACCGAAAACTCCGAAGTTTCCGGCAGATAGATTTTCAGCAAAACACAGCGACATAAGGATTAATGCCGCTGCGAGAACACACTTTCTCATCTTGAATCTCTAGAGGAGAGAGTCAATCTTAGATGCAAGTTCAGCCTTGGAAGCCACACC
The DNA here is from genome assembly GCA_045127685.1 of Candidatus Cryptobacteroides sp. Taxonomy (GTDB): domain Bacteria; phylum Bacteroidota; class Bacteroidia; order Bacteroidales; family UBA932; genus Cryptobacteroides. The sequence continues at coordinate 11,810 of JBGVQP010000021.1, read as the reverse complement.
CACATGCCTGTCGACAAGCTCACCGTTCTTGAAGAAAAGCAGTGTAGGGATGCTTCTGATGCCATAAGTCATAGGAACATCATCACACTCGTCCACATTGCACTTGCAAACAACGGCCTTGCCTTCATACTCAGCAGCAAGTTCGTCTACTACCGGCGCAATCGCCTTGCATGGACCGCACCATGTTGCCCAGAAATCAACCACAACGGGCATGTCTGTATTCAAAGTTTCTGCGAAATTCGCATCTGTAATAACTTTTGCCATAATATATTAGTTTATAATGTTGATATCCTTCGCTTCGCTCAGGATGACAGCGTCAAGTACCAAAATGTCAATCCAGTCGCAAATATAAAAATTTGCGACTGGATTAGCAATATCAATACCTAAAACTGATGGCGATAGCTTAATAAAACTTTTCGACGTTCCAGACGAAGGCACGAAGACCAAGGTCCGGAGTCTCTTCATCCATTGCCTTTATCCGGCTCATTATCGGATCGACCATTTCATCAGGAACAAATGTCAGCATTGCATTGTTCATTGTAGGCCAGGCGTGATTTCCCAGGTGAGGTTCTCCTGTCTGGCTTCCGCGTCCTGCGATATCCTGCCACATGGTGAAGCCGCGCACTCCGATCTTCTGGATCGCATCTGCGACGTCCATGTTATATGCCTGGTCGTATGCTATAAAAATCCCTTTCATATTCTTTGTATCTTATCTGTAATATGACTGTTGATGACTTGACAGGTCTATGCTTTTGCGGCTTTGCGGGCAGCTTTGCGCGCAGCACGGCGCTCCTGCCATGAAGCCATCGACGCATACACCGTAGGAATGATCACGAGGGTTACGAGAGTTGAAATCGAAAGACCCCACGCAACCACCATACCGAGCGAACGCCACATTTCCGATCCCTCACCCTGACCGACAGCCATCGGAATCATACCGAGCACGGTTGTAAGAGTGGTCATGAGAATTGGACGAAGACGTGACTTGGCTGCGATCACACTAGCCTCGGCGACACTATAACCCCTCTCACGCATAAGGATTGTGTAGTCGATAAGCACGATACCGTTCTTCACCACGATACCCATGAGGATGAGGATACCGATCAGACCCATTACGCCAAGCGGAGTTCCGGTCACAATAAGTCCGAGAATCACACCAACGAACGCGAAAGGAATCGAGAACATGATCACGAAAGGACTCATGAACGACTCGAACTGCGACGCCATCACGATATAAACCAGAATGATGATCATGATAAGGAGCATGATAAGGTCTCCGAAGGTCTCCTGCTGGTCCTCATACGATCCCGCAAGCTTGACAGCAAGTTCGGACGGTATATCGGTTTCAGCTATGGCCATGTCTGCAGCCGCAGCGACATCTGACAAAGGCACTCCGGTAGCAGGCACACATGAAACGGTAATGACCCTCTCACGGTTCTTGCGCTTGATCGAAGGAGGAGTAAGCGACTCGACAACCTTTCCGAGTTCCTTGATCCTCACGCCCTTACCCTGATTGTTATAAATCATGATATTCTCAATATCCTCGATGCTGGTTCTGAACTCAGGAGCATAACGCACACGGATATCGTACTCGTCACCATCCTCGCGGTAATATGACATCATCGATCCGTTCATCGCAGAACTGAAGTAAGAGGCTGCCGTGGTGGTATTGAGACCATTTATCGCAAGCTTCTCCCTGTCAAAGTCAACCTGATACTCTGGGGTATATTCATCACGGCTCAGAAGCGCCTCGGAAACAGTACCCGATGCCAGGATCTTCTCCTGTACAGACTTTGCCACACGGTCTGTTGTCTCGAAATCATAACCGTAAATCTCGACATCGACGGTTGACGAACCTCCCATACCGCCGCCACCTTCGGTCACCTTTACCTTCTTGAACTCCGGATAATCGGCAAGGATCGCGCGGATGACATCCGCTATCTCCGACTGAGACCTTTCGCGCTCCTCCATACTTCCGATGTTCACATTGTACGAAAGCACATGAGTTCCGTTGTTCTGCATAGATGCGAAGGCGTTGTCAGTATCAGCCTGTCCGAAAGAGTATGCACAGCTCTCGATTTCCGGAATCTGATCAACGAACTTCTGATAGATCTCGGCACCGATGCCCCTGGTGATTTCCTGACCAGTACCGGCAGGAAGTTCCAGCTGAAGGGTGATACGACCCTGGTCAGATGTAGGGAAGAACTCAGTCTTGATTCTTGGTCCGAATCCTACTACTGTCAGTACAAACACCGCGATGGAAATCAATGTCACAATCGTCCTATGTCCGATGCACCAGCTGATCAGACGGCCGTACCCTCTTGAAATCCAATCGATGAACCTGCTGAAGTTTCCGAAGATCAGGTCATGAACCTTTCCTGTCTTTGGCTTGAAGCGGAGGAACTGCGAGCAGAGCATCGGAATGAGGGTAAGCGCACCTATGGTCGAAACGATCATGATGATACTTGTGATCCAGCCGAGCTGCTTGAACATGATACCGGCCATTCCCTTGATCATTGTAAGAGGCATGAACACGGCAAGCATTGTAAGCGTTGACGCGATAACCGAAATACCCACTTCCTGGGTTGCATGAACTGCGGCTTCCTTCGGCTTGGCTCCCCTTTCAAGGTGTGTCGAAATATTCTCCAATACCACAATCGCGTCATCCACAACCATACCGATTGCAATAGAAAGTGCCGACATCGAGACGATATTCAATGTATTTCCTGTCGCCCAGAGGTACATAAGAGAAGCAAGGAGCGAAATCGGAATCGCGAGCACGATGATGAATGTAGAACGCCATCTTCCGAGGAAGAGGTAAACCACCAGCATCACGATAAGGAAGGTAACCAGAATAGTCTCCTTCAATGAGTCGAGAGTATTGAGGATGTTGTCAGAACTGTCCATCACAGTTGTGATCTTGATGTCTGACGGAAGATTCTTCTCGATCTTCTTCATCTCCTTCTTGACACCTTTGATCACATTCACAGCATTGGCATCTGCCTGCTTCTGGATGATGATCTGGGCACCCTGGACTCCGTCAATCACAGCTTCCTGATATTTCTCTTCAACACCATCAACGACCCTTGCCACATCTCTCAGATATATTGCATTGCCGTTTCTGTAGCCTACTACAACATCAAGCATCTCCGCTGCATTACCGAACTCCTTCTCGACACGGAGTGAATATGAATTCGAACCTATGTCAATCGTTCCTGACGGGATATTGCGGTTTTCCTGTGCCAGAGTATTTGAAATTCCGGCAATTGTAAGTCCGTACGCCTCAAGTTTGTTAGGGTCGCAATACACCTGGATCTCACGCTGAGGAGCACCGGCGATTGAAACAGTACCGACACCCGATACGCGGGCAAGAGGAGTAGCGAGCCTGTCATCAAGAATCTTTTCCAAAGCCGGAAGGCTCTCATTGGCAGTTGCCGCCATGATCATGATAGGCATGTCATCCGCGCTGAACTTGAAGATGATCGGCAGAGATGCTCCATCCGGAAGGACAGAGTTCACCATATCCAGTTTATCGCGTACATCGTTAGTAGCCACATCAATATCGACACCCTCTACAAACTCAAGGATGATCATCGAGATGTTCTCTTTTGATGTAGACGACAGATTCTTCAAGTCACTGACAGCATTCAGGGAGTTCTCAAGTACCTTGGTAAGGTTGGTCTCGATATCCTCCGCACTGGCTCCCGGATACGAAGACATGACCATGATCACGTTAGCATCAAACTTAGGGAACCTGTCCAATGATATGTTGACCAGCGAGAAAACTCCGAATATGGCCATGGCGATGAATATGAGCGCCGTGGTCACCGGATTATTTACCGCTTTTCTATATATACTCATAAGTTTCTTCGTTATTCGTTAACAGACACCTGAATTCCATCCTTGAGGCGGATCTGACCGCCTGTAACAACGATTGCACTGTCCTTCAGTCCTGAAAGAACCTCGAACTCTGTTCCCATGCGGCGTCCGAGCTCTACCTTCGTGTACGAAACAGTTCCATCCTCGTTGAGAACATATACGAACCTCTCGCCGGAACCCTGCTGCTTTACAACTGCAACGTCTGGAATGACCACATTGTCATTTGATCCGAAATTGATGGTCACCCTTACGAACATACCTGGACGGAGCGTGCTGTAATTGTTCGGAATCACTACCTCAACGTTAAATGTACGGGTTGTAGGGTCGATTGTAGGATAGATCCTTTCCACCTTTCCGTCAAAGGTAAGATCCGGGAAGGCATCCGCCTTGACAGTAACCCTATCATTCTTCTTTATCTTCGAGTAATCTGACTCCGAAACTGCGACAAGGAGTTTCACCGGCTTGATCTGCTCAACTGTAAAGATCGGAGCAGCCATTGCGTACATGTCGCCTGCATCGTAGTTACGGGCTGTGATGACTCCGTCAATCGGTGAAAGGAGGGTTGTGTTCTCGATAAGGTTCTGAACCTGGGTCTTTGCTACATTGTACTGAAGTTCTATCGCGTCCAGGTCTGACTTTGAAAGTCCGCCTGCCTCGTAAAGAGCCTTGAGACGTCCGAGCTCGACTTCAGCGTTGTGCAGCTGAAGCTGAGCCTGCTGGAGCTGTACCTTGTCGATTTCAGCAAGTACCTGACCCTTCTTCACCCTGTCACCGACCTCTACATTGATCTTGGTGATACGGCCTGCTGTCTGAGGTACGATGTTGTTCTTTACATAAGGCTGGATTGTTGATGTATAGGTAGCCTCCTGAGGCACCTCTCGTACAAATACCTGTGCAACGGCAACTGTTGGATGCTGCTCCTGCTGTGCAAGAGGAGCCTGCTCTGCCTGCTTGCCGGCATTGTTGCCACATGCAACTGCTGCCATTACAGCAGCGGCAACTGACATTGTCTTGAAAATAGTTTTCATATATCGTTACTTTTATTATTTCACAAAATCCTGTCCCAGAGTCTGCTCAAGCTGGGTCTTGGCATTGAGGAAGTTATATACTGCCTGATACTGAGCAAGTTGAGACTGAGTCAGCGCCAACTGCGCATCATTAAGTTCAAGCTGGGTACTGCGCCCCACCTTATAAGCCGCCTCGGCGATGTCGTAAGCCTTCTGAGCCATCGCTGTTGTCTCCTGCGCGGCATAATAACTCTTCATGCTGGTCTCCATAGTGTTGAGCTGCTGACGGATGGCGATCTTGAGCTGACGCTCTGTGTTATCCACCTGCATCTTTACCTGGTTATACTGATTCTGAGCCTGACGGATAGCAAAGTGTCGCTTGCCACCTGCAAAGATCGGAATGTTGAGGCTGAGTCCCACATAAGAATAAGGAGTCCACTTGAACTCGCTGAAGCTCACATCGTTCGCCATAGTGTTCATTGAAAAGTTGAATGCAACGGCAAGAGAAGGGATGTTCGCATACTGCTGGAGTTTGATGTTCTCGGCAAGAACTTCTGTCTGGATAGCGAGCTGCTTCATGGTCGAGTTTCTGTCGACATTGATGCTGTCGTGCTGGTGCACATCATAGAACATCTGCTGTGAGAAGTCCTCGAGTTTGCCAGCCACGTCGATATTCATGTCGAGATCGACTCCGAGCACTGCCTTGAGCTGCCACAAAGCGAGAACGACTGTGCTTTCCGCATTGTAAAGATTGGTAACCGAACTTGCAACATTGGTCTTTGCCCTGAGAAGTTCGAGTTCTGACACCTTCTGGGCGTCAAACTTCTTCTGGGTCTCCTCGAAGTTGCTTACCGCATTGTTATAAACCTGCTGGTAAACATTGAGGGCTTCCTTGGCGAAGAGTGTCCCGAAGAATGCAGACTTGACCTGAGAGACCATATCAAGACGTGACGCACGCGCCTTCTCTACAGCAAGTTCCACATCCATTCCTGAGATCTTCAATCCCTTCCAAAGTTGAGCGTTGATAAGCGGCATAGCCACAGTCACGCCACCGTTGAGGGTGTTCAGACGACCTACTTCCATACCGTCTGCCATTGATGAGGCGGATGAACTATCAGATGTGCCGGAGTCAGGTGTTGACGGCACAGATGGAGCCGGTGTTGGGATGCCGGCCTGCTGCTCCAGAACTGCAAGACGCTGCATTATACCGGCCATTGCAGTTGTTGCCGCATCAGCAGCTCCGCCTCCCATCATTCCTGCCATCTTTTCAGGATCGATATCCATATACATGACCTGTCTCTTGATGGTCCTCTGGTAAGCGGCCGAGAGGTCAATCTGAGGATACAGGGCCGCATATGCGCCTTTCTTCGCATACTCGGTCCTCTTGATTTCGAGATCCGCAACCTTCACGGCCACATTCTCGCTCAACGCGATTTCAAGAGCCTGCTCAAGGGTAATAACTACCGGCTCCTGCGCTGATTCAGCCTTTTTCAGGAGCATCTCTGCTTCTGTCTCAGGCTGCTCCTGTACCGCCTTCTTGTCCTTGAACTGCGCGGATGCAGTAAACTGGACGCCGAGAAGTCCGGCCAGGATCACTGTTGTTAGCGTTAATTTCTTCATTGAATATATCATTAAGTTTGTCTATTGGCGATGCTTCGCCCTGCCCTATGCAGCAGGGCCTTTTTTCAAGGCGCAAAATTAATGCAAATTCCGTGCTTACAGGTTCATTATTTTGGTCTATTTTTATATACTTTTGGTCTGATATTATAAAATAATTATATTTGCTTCTGATTTTTTAGCAATTGGACTCATATTTCAGGTAAATGGCAGAAAAGAAACCGAAACAGACCAAGCCGGCCGTCATCTTCGGACAGAAGACAGTAAGTAAAGTCGGATATATTGAAGAGTACATCTTCGCGTGTGAAATCAAAGGTGGGGACCACATTATCTACAGCAAGCCGCGAAGACCTAAATACCACCTTGTGATAGTCATTCTTGAAGGAGAAATCAACCTGATAATCAACGGTGAACGCTACCATTTCGGCAGACATTCATATATCAATCTGCCTACGTGGGCTGACATCTACGAGATTGAATACGACGATGATTTCCGTGCCATGGTCACGGCGACAGACAAGAATGTCGTCGAAGATATCTTCCGCAACCGCAACCCGTTCCCGCCGGACTTCAGATTCACGATGGACCACAGTCTCGGAGGCGCCATACTCAAAGACCAGGATGTCCAGACGCTGGCAAAGGACATCAACAACATGATCGAAGCGCTCTCTGACAGGGACCATCGGTTTGCCGAAGAGATAAACTACGCATATTTCTATATTCTGCTGACAGACATGGCGAACATGATGTGGCAGAGATACGGCCAGGGACAGCCGACTCACCATTCGGAGATGAAAAGGTCCGACAGCATACTGAAAGGCTTTGCAGAACTGCTTTCGCAGCATATCGTCAAAGAGACCTCGCTTGATTTCTATGCGGAAAAACTCTGCATTTCAAAGCAGTATCTCTCGCTGATTGTCAAGGAGAAGACCAGAGTGACTGCCGGTACCATCATCGCAGTGATGAGGACAGAAACTGCATCCAGACTGCTGCGCGACCCGGAACTTACCATCCAGCAGGTAGCAGCCATGATGTCGTTTGCGGACCAGTCGTCTTTCGGAAAATTCTTCAAGAAGCACACCGGAGTCTCTCCGATGAAGTACAGGCAGACATTAAGAAAAACTCTCCTGACCCTAAGATCAGGAGAGCGTATGCTTATGCCAGGGATTTCGCATAATGAGTAGGTTTCTGCTTCGGTTTTTCAGGATGGACAACCAGAACAGGCTGTTTCTTGATGAATGCATATATCAGCATGCCGATGCCCATCAGGATGAACGGAATGCTGAGCCATTGTCCCATATTGAGGACCATATCATTCTCAAATCCGACCTGAGGTTCCTTTATGAACTCAATAAGGAATCTCATTCCGAAGAGGACGATAAAGAACACTCCGATGAATGTTCCCCTGTACATCTTCTCTGCCTTGTACTTGTATAACAAGGTAAGGACTACACCCAGAAGGAAGTAGCTCAGAGCTTCGTAGAGCTGGGTCGGATGCTTCGGAAGAGTCTCTCCCCTGAGTTCAAAGACAAATCCCCATGGAAGCGTTGTAACATCGCCGTAAATCTCGGAATTGAACAGATTGCCCAGGCGGATGAAGGTCGCAGCGAAGCAGACCGCTATCGCAAGGTGGTCCAGAATCCATAGGAAGTCGAAATCATGTTTGCGTCCGTAATGCCTTGCAAACCAGATCATCGCTATAAACAGGGCTATCGTTCCACCATGACTTGCAAGACCGCCCTTCCACGGCATGAATATCTCCCAGAATCCTTGCCAGCTGCCCAGATAATAATCCGGCTGATAGAAAAGGCAATGCCCCAGACGCGCACCTACGATGGTTCCTATCAGAAGGGTATAGAGAAGTGGATCCAGAAGTTGCACAGGAACTCCCTCTCTGATGAAGAACTTCTTGAAGATGAACCATCCGAGAATGAATCCTGACACGAACAGGATCGAGTACCACCTGAGTGAAATGGGGCCTATCGCCAGGATTTCCGGACTGACATGCCAATTAATGAATAGAGTTTCGAACATATGATAAAAATAAAAGCCTGCATTACGCAGGCTTTATGATTACTTGCGGATTGCTGCGATACCAGGGAGTTCCTTGCCCTCGAGATACTCGAGCATTGCACCACCACCGGTAGAAACATAGCTTACCTTGTTTGCATAACCCATCTGAGTTACAGCCGCAACTGAGTCACCGCCTCCTACGAGGGTGAATGCGCCGTTCTCAGTAGCCTTTGCAAGAATCTCTGCGATGCGGTTTGTACCCTTTGCGAATGCAGGGATTTCAAACACGCCTACAGGACCGTTCCAAAGGATTGTCTTAGAGTTCATGAGAACCTCCTCCCACATTGCGAGAGTGCTTGGAGCTGCGTCCATACCTTCCCAACCGTCTGGAATCTCAGAGTTGAGGCAGATCTTGGTGTTGGCATCGTTAGAGAAATCGTCAGCGATTACAACCTCCTTTGAGAGATAGATCTTAACGCCCTTCTCCTCAGCCTTCTTGAGTGTATCAAGAGCAAGCTGCATCTGGTCATCCTCGCAGAGTGAGCGTCCGATCTGGCCACCCTGAGCCTTCTTGAAGGTATAAACCATACCACCGCCGATGATCATGTTGTCAACTGCGTCGAAGAGTTTCTCGATGATAGTGATCTTTGAAGATACCTTTGCACCACCCACGATAGCGGTTACAGGGTGCTCTGGAGTCTTGAGGACATGGTCGATAGCCTTGATCTCGCCTTCCATCACATAACCGAACATCTTGTCATTAGGGAAGTAGTCAGCGATAAGAGCAGTCGAAGCGTGTGCACGGTGTGCAGTACCGAATGCGTCGTTGATGTAGCAGTCAGCGTAAGAAGCAAGCTTCTTGACGAACTCCTTCTGATTCTCCTTTACAACTGCCTTTGCAGCCTTCTTCTCCTCGTCTGTTGCGAACTCGCCTCTCGGCTTGCCCTCCTCCTCAGCATAGAAACGGAGGTTCTCAAGAACGAGGCACTCGCCCATCTTAAGGGCAGCTACCTGTGCGTCTGCAGCCTGGCAGTCGTCAGCAAACTTTACCGGAGCGCCGAGGAGCTCCTCTACGCGGCCGAGGATATGCTTGAGAGAGAATTTCTCAGTCACGCCCTTCGGACGGCCGAGGTGAGACATCACGATAACGGCACCGCCCTTCTCAAGAACCTTCTTGAGGGTAGGGATGGCAGCACGGATACGTGTGTCATCTGTGATTTCCATCTTCTCGTTAAGTGGAACGTTGAAGTCAACGCGTACAATCGCCTTCTTGCCGGCGAAATCGTAAGTGTCAATAAACTGTTGCATAATTCTGTATAGTGTGTTTGTTAATTCCTAAAACCGAGCAAATTTAGCAATTTTCAGCGAAATACAAGAAAATAAGTATCTTTGCACAAATTTTAATGCATTATGATGACAATTGAAAGTCCAGGCGCATTCTGGAAAGACTACGAACTCATTGACTCCGGCAATTTCGAGAAACTCGAAAGATTCGGCCCGTTCATTATGGCACGTCCTGAACCTAAGGCACTCTGGGATAAATCTCTCTCCGACGGAGAATGGAACAAGATGATCCATACACGTTTCAAGACAGGTGCAGGATTCGGGAAAGCCGGCAAGGAAGACAGCGGCACCTGGGAACGCAAGAGAAAGATGGATGACCAGTGGTATATCCGTTACACAGGTGCTCAGGAGGGTCTGAATTTCTCATTGAGGCTCGGCCTGACTTCATTCAAGCACGTGGGAGTATTCCCTGAGCAGTCATCGAACTGGGAATATATCTACAAACAGACTAAGGCATTGGTAGAGAAGGCAGAAGCCGAAGGCAAACCTAAGCCTAAGGTTCTGAATCTCTTCGCATATACAGGAGCAGCATCTCTCGCAGCCAAGGCTGCAGGAGCGGATGTGACCCACCTCGATTCCGTACGTCAGGTCGTGACCTGGGCCCGCGGCAATATGGAGGCCAGCCGCCTGGACAACATCCGCTGGATCGTCGAAGACGCATTGAAATTCGCACGCCGCGAGGCCAAGAGAGGCAACACATATCAGGGCATCATCCTCGACCCGCCTGCATACGGACACGGTCCTGACGGAGAAAAATGGAAACTGGACGAATGCCTCAACGAAATGCTCCAGTGCGTGGCCGCAATCCTCGCACCTCAGGACAGCTTTATGGTTCTCAATCTCTATTCAAACGGCTATTCGGCAGTCCTTGGAGAAACCATAGTGAAGCAGGCATTCTGCCTCAAAAACGCATACAGATCATTGGATTTCGGCGAACTCGTACTCAGAGACAGCTACGGCAAGAACCTGCCGCTCAGCGTCTTTGTAAGATTGGCAAGATAACAGCATCCCTTTTTATACAACTATTATTTTGCATTTTCCGAAAAATCCAATACCTTTGCACTTCTAACCAGAAGGTCTATCCTTCACGTGCCTCTTTCAGTCCTGGAGACAGGCTACCGAAAAAGCACACCAGCCCGGATGGCGGAATCGGTAGACGCGCTGGTCTCAAACACCAGTGGAGCAATCCGTGCCGGTTCGATCCCGGCTCCGGGTACACGAAACCCTCGTAGAGTGCTTTCTACGAGGGTTTTTCTATTTTCTTTCCCCACATTTTCCCCACACCTCATTTTTCGGACATTCTTTCATATGCTTCACTTACAGATGGGGTAAACATATATTCTATTCGATTTTGAATAAACAATTCAATAAAGTACAATAGTTTTTGCACAGTCGTAATTGCAGTTACGTAGTCGCCTTCTTTTGACCACAAACAATAATTACTCATCCCTAATCCGTGAACTAACTGAGACAGATATGATAGATACGCAGCTGTTTCCTTTGGAGCATATTTTCTATAAAGTTTGTTCCACGATACGGATTCGCGAGAAAAAATATTTGTAAACTTCCAATTCCTGTTTTCAATAAGTTCTTTTGTCTCGTTTGGATATTGAAGAGTTAATTCATTATTATCTAATTTAACTGCACATTCTGCTATTACTTGCTCTCTTTTTTGTTTACCTCTCTGACAATGCTCAATTGCTTTTAGATAACTCGATTCGCTTTGAAAAGACTCTCTTTTGGGCTGCATTATTTCAAAAAGATCATAACACTGTAGTTCACCGTCCAAAATATATAAATAATGGCGAAATTCCCTTTCTGGCATAGGACAATTATAAACTGTTATGAATGAGAATATATTATCTGCTAACATCCTAACTTGTGAATATATTGCTTGAAAGTCTCCAGATTCCTCGACTAGACCAATAAAGGTATTAGTCATTTTTAATA
>JBGVQP010000020.1:0-5913 GCA_045127685.1 Candidatus Cryptobacteroides sp. | reverse complement strand
CGTTATTTTCATCTTTTTTAACACTTTTTTTGGCTTTGTTCTATGCCGTCTGCGAGGTGCTGTAAAGCTACCCGAAAACGGGCTATTGTATACGTAAGTAATTGAAAACTATATAATTGTTAAATTTTTAACGAAGTATTGATTAATTTAAGTTACTATAATTTTATCGTAAGCGTCATGTATATCACATGGTCATCATAGGTCCTGCGGTTGTAATGTCCACGACGGTTATGATAGGCCTGACAGACATATTCCGGAGTAAAGGTAAGGGTATCCGTAAGTTTGAAATCAAAACCAGCATACCACCTTATCTTCTGAAGCCATGCGAAACTGTTCCTGGAGAAGTCACACCAGTAAGGCTCGATCGCGAAATGAAGCCCCACAGGAGTCTTCGGGATGGCGTAATCCACCTTAGCGCGCGAACGCAACACCGTAGAGTTTGTATTAGCCTTGACTTTCCATGTGGTCTGAAACCGCTGACGGAAGGACAGCGAAAAGTCACCCACCTTATGAGCCATGTTGAACTCCGGCATGAAGCGCCAGTTGAACGCAGCCTGGGAAACCATGGTTTCTCCACTTTCCAGCGTCACGCTCCTGCTGCCTCCGACAGCCGCAAAGTCCATCTGATATTTCAATGTCAGCCACGGAAGCACCTTATATGCAACAGACGGCCTGACCAGATACTGGTTCATCCTTGAGACCCCTTCATGCACCTGGTGACGATACTCTGAAATCACACCCAGAGTCCATTTCCTGTTCTTCTCCAACGTCTTTGAAACATTGATCGTACTCCAGACCATGAAGGCATCTTCCTGATCCTGAGCTTTCGCAACGAAAGAAGGTGTGATGAACAGAATTATTAAAAGTATTATATATAATTTCTTCATGTATCGTTAACCAAGTCCAAGTTGTTCCTTCATGCTCCTCAGCAGGTCAAAGGCCTGAAGCGGAGTCATATTATTGAGGTCCGCCCTGTCAAGCTCATCTTTCAGCGAAGAGAGCAACGGGTCTTCAAGCTGGAAGAAGGACAGCTGCAGAGATCCGTCACTTTCAACACGACCTTCCTTGATATTGTGCGGCCTGACTGTGTGCTTCTTCCTGGAAAGGGCTGTCTTGACTGCACCGGACATGGCAGAAGGGTTCCCATCATGGCCGGCTTCCAGAGCCGCCAGGGTCTTCTCAGCAGATTCCAGCACCTGACGCGGCATGCCTGCCATCCTTGCCACATGAAGACCGAAACTATGAGCCACACCACCTTCCTTGAGCTTACGAAGGAAAATCACATTCTTACCGACCTCCTTGACTGCAATATGGAAGTTCTTCACCCTCTCATAAATGTCTTCAAGGTCATTGAGTTCATGGTAATGGGTCGCAAACAAGGTCTTGGCTCCGTTGCCGTACTCGTGGATGTATTCCACTATTGCACGGGCTATCGACATACCGTCATAGGTAGATGTTCCTCGTCCGATTTCGTCAAGAAGCACTAATGAACGTCCTGAAAGATTGTGAAGAATCATTGACGTCTCGAGCATCTCGACCATGAACGTAGATTCTCCACGGGAGATGTTGTCTGATGCGCCCACTCGCGTGAATATCTTGTCGCAGTAACCTATTGATGCTGCAGACGCCGGCACAAACGATCCCACCTGGGCCATAAGGACTATGAGAGCCGTCTGCCTCAGGAGCGCTGACTTACCGGCCATATTCGGACCTGTAAGGATAATCACCTGCTGGGTCTCATTGTCAAGATAAATGTCATTCGGAACAAACTCCTCTCCTGCCTGCATCATTGTCTCAATGACCGGATGACGTCCCTGCTTTATATCTACTGTCTTGCTGTCGTTGATCTGAGGACGGCAGTAATTGTTCGTTATGGCCAGATCGGCAAAACCTGAAAGCACATCCAGACGGGCCAGGATACGGCAGTTGCTCTGGATGGTGGAAATATTTGACTGGATCCTGGCCACAAGCTGCGCGTATATCTGCACCTCCAGAGCATAAATCCTCTCCTCCGCACCTAATATCTTCTGCTCATATTCCTTGAGTTCCTCGGTGATATATCTCTCGGCATTGACAAGGGTCTGTTTCCTTATCCATTCCTCAGGCACACTGTCCTTATGGGCGTTGCGTACTTCAATATAATATCCGAAAACATTGTTGAAGCCTATCTTGAGCGACGATATTCCTGTACGTTCTATCTCCCTCTGCTGCACCTCAAGCAGATAATCCTTGCCATGGCGCGCAATCTTGCGGAGTTCGTCCAGTTCTTCGTTCACTCCACTCGCGATGACATCACCCTTGCCAAGCTGAGATGCTGTCTCTGGATGCATTGTCCGGCCCAGGTAGTCCAGAAGGTCAGAGCAATCCCCCATTCTGCCGATCATTGCATCAAGGGCCTCAACGCCTTTGCTTCTGCACAATTCCATTATCGGAGCGACCTGACCAAGCCCTCTTCTGAGCTGCATGACCTCACGCGGGGCGATCTTTCCGGCAGCAGCACGCGATATGATTCTCTCAAGGTCTCCTATATCGCCTATCATTGCCTGAAGGCGCATCAGCTCCTCACGGTTTTCTGTGAAATATTGTACGACAGAATATCTGTCCTCAAGTTCCTGAAGGTCCATCACAGGCATCGACAGCCAACTGCGCAGCATTCTTGCTCCCATCGGAGAGCTGCACCTATCCATGACATCGACAAGCGATGTGCCCTCTTTTCCTGCCGTAGAGGCAAATATTTCCAGATTACGGAAAGTGAAGCGGTCCATCCATACGAACGAGCCCTCATCGATGCGGGATATAGAACAGATGTTGGACAGTTCCTTATGCTGGGTCTGCTCAAGATATATAAGCAGTGCACCTGCAGAGGTTATTCCAAGAGGGAAATTGTCAACTGCGAAACCTTTGAGCGAGTCCACCCTGAGCTGTCTTTTCAGTTTTTCAACCGAACTTTCATACACGAAAGCCCACTCCTCAAGATTTGAAATATAGTAATGGTCTCCGTAACGTTCCCTTACACCTGCCTCATATCCTCTTGGCACAAGAAGTTCCTTCGGGGCAAACGAACTGAGCAGTGTTCCGATATAGTCCAACGAACCCTCCGCCACCTGAAATGTGCCCGTAGAAACATCCAGAAACGCCGCACCGCACTTATCCATCTGATCTGTCCGGCTTCTTGTACTGAAAGTAAGACCCGCGATATAATTATGCTCCTTCTGCTCAAGCAGCTGCTCACTGAAAGCCACACCCGGAGTAACGAGTTCAGTAATGCCACGCTTGACTATTCCCTTTGTAAGTTTCGGATCTTCCAACTGGTCACAAACCGCCACCTTGTAGCCGGCACGCACAAGCCTCGGCAGATAAGTTTCCAGAGAATGATGAGGAAAGCCGGCCATAGGAATCGCACCAGGAGTCGCACTTGAACGCTTGGTAAGCACAATCCCGAGCACCTTGCTCGCTATCAGAGCATCATCCCCGTATGTTTCATAAAAATCTCCGCACCTGAACAGAAGCACAGCCTCCGGATGCTCAGCCTTCATAGCGAAGTACTGCTTCATCATAGGGGTTTCGGTCGGTTTCTTTTCTGCCATAATATTTATTTTAATGCAGCATCCTGCACACAAAAATTTCAAACTGACTGCCTTGCCTCAACTCATTGGCTGTTCGGGGACCATTCAAGATGGGCTGACTGCCTATATAGTTGAGACCGAAGGTCATCTGCGTCTGGGGATTCAAAGAGTTTGTCCCATGACGCCAAACGGACAAATTTACAAAATTTATCGGTACCCCCAAAAAGATAAGGGAACCTTGCGGAAAAACTGTCTTGTGGGACTAGGCAAAAACACAAAAAAAGAAAAACCTGAAAATTAATTTCTTTTTTTAGCGTCCGTGTGTTAAAGTTTGACATAGATTTGCCCAATGACACTTGACTCTGTCGGACAGCATAACCTAGTGCAGCAGAAGAAGACACAGAAACGCAACAACCTGACACTCAGAAAGATAACAAAAGCAGGTTGTTCCACGCGCACCCTGAACCTTACAACTAAATGACTATCAACATATTATGTTCCAGTCAAAATTCATCAAAGCCCTGGCCGATCTGCTCATACCGCGCAAATGCATTGTGTGCGGAGAGAAGTTGACTCTGCAGGAAGAACACCTGTGCAGATGGTGCCGGGAGGACATGCCGCTGACGAGGTTCTGGCAGATACGGCAGAATCGGATGGCAGACAAGATGAACGAAAGAATCCAGAAGGAACTGGAAAGAATCCTGGAAGAACAGGAAATGCAGAGTTCACAGCCAGAGCGATATGCCTACGCCGCCGCCCTGTTCTTCTTCAACGACGATGCGGACTACAAAAAGATTCCGTACCGAATCAAATACGTGGGAGACATCAGGGCTGGCAGGCACTTCGGGACGGTCCTGGGCAAACACCTGAGCAGTTCCGAGTGGTTCAAGGACATCGATATGATCATCCCTGTTCCGCTGCACAGGAAAAGGAAATGGAAACGAGGATACAATCAGGCAGAGATAATCGCGGAGGGCATTTCCAGAGCATTGGGCGTACCGGTCAGAACTGACATCCTGAAACGCCACAGGAACACAAAGACCCAGATCAACCTGGACATTGAAGAAAAAGGAGCGAATGTAGCAGGCGCATTCGTAGCATCCCTGCCCGGCCAGCCCAGGAAGACTGCACCGGAAGCGAGATATGCGACAGAACCGGAAGCGACAAGCGCCACATCACCCATGCATGATCCGGCAATGGCTACGGAGCGTATATCAGATTCGGAGCCCGCAGATCGGTCCGGCATAAACGGAACCGGAAACCATGTCCGCCACATACTGCTTGTGGACGACGTATTCACTACGGGCTCCACTCTTCATGCCTGCTTTGCTGCCCTGCGATCTGTCTTTCCTCCGAGCGTCCGGATCAGCATCGCCACTTTAGGCTTTGTGGGAAGTCCGTAACGCGCTCTTTGTCGATCTTAGGCAACAGTAGGGAGAGTTGAGCGGCCCTGTGTTCGAGCCACCCATACTCGCGCGATCTGTAATCTGCGGATCCCGTATATTCCGCCGGTGATGCCCCGCCCGCCACAATTCTGCCTACTGAATCCTCAACCGGCCAGAAAATCTACCTTATTTCCGGCAGCAGATGATTAAATGAGCGGCGACTTCCAAGAAACGGGGCATTTTTCTGGCCGATGAGGGTGGGACTGAACAATGGCCAGGAAAACGGCCATTATTCTGGCCAACGAGAATTAAATCTGACCAACGGCCAGATTATAGGCCTTTTTTATGGCCAACCAATAGAATTTAATGATGATTAAAAGATATAGGTATTTATGAAGAAAGATTTTAATGCTCTGAGTTTTACAGAGAAAGAGAAAATTTGTGAAAGTATATTTATCTCTAATGGACCTTATTGGCATATCTATACTGACGGAACAATGATGCAGAATATCTTCATCAGCAAGGAAGATTTCATAATGGGCTTGTGGTGCCTTGCTGCAGCACAGCACCTATGCAAATCTGTGCGAATCATCACTTTTGAACTGATGGGCAATCACATCCACCTTATTCTGGCTGGAGCGAAAGAAGATTGCATCAAAGTATTCGACCTATTTGCAGCAAGACTTAAAAGGGCGTTCCCAAAGAGGCAACACACCATCGACTGGAGCAAGTTTAAAATGGAGATTCTGCCTATCGAAAGCCTTCAAGCGCTGCGCAATGAAATCATATACGTCAATCGCAACGCTTTTGTAGCTAACCAGGCATACACCCCGGACTCGTACCCATGGGGAGGTGGCTGCGCATATTTCTGTCCTTGGCTGAAACACCTGACGACAACACCATTAGGGGAATTGCCGATCCTGACCCAACGAGCCTTGCTCCACACAAAGAAGATCGCACCA